>JBCBGX010000001.1:0-46772 GCA_038526325.1 Pseudomonadota bacterium
GAAGACCGCATGGATCAAGCTTTGAGGGCCGCAACATGACCGACAAAACCATCCATAGTCAGCACTTTACCACCCTGACCCCGGATCGTGTCGGCCAGATAGGTCAACTCGTCATCTTTGGTGTCATAGGTGCCTACTAGAAGGATGGTAAAGTGCTGACTATGGATGTCAGCGTGCTGGGCGATCCCTCTGCGCCCACCGACATCTCAAAACACGATGTCGCCGAGGCGGGCGGGCATTCAATTCAGGAAGCAATCGACAGCGGTGACGAGAATGTCGCCATGCAGATCATGGCCAAGGGCGGTGCGGTCCTGGCAGCAAAGGCGCATGCAGACGGCAAGATCGACGGTGTGCTTGTGTTGGGCGGCACGATGGGCACCGATGCAGCACTCGATATCTGTTCGGCCCTGCCCTTGGGGGTGCCGAAATACATCGTGTCGACGGTGTCATTTTCGCCACTGATCCCACCTGACCGCTTGCCCGCTGATATCCAAATGATCCTTTGGGCCGGGGGGCTCTATGGCTTGAACTCGGTTTGCAAATCCTCGCTGTCCCAAGCCGCCGGTGCGGTGCTGGGCGCGGCCCGCGCAGTAGAGGCCCCGCGCAACGACAAACCACTGATCGGCATGACATCGTTCGGCAAAACGGTTCTGAAATACATGGTTACCCTGAAACCCGCGTTAGAGGCGCGCGGTTTTGAAGTCGCCGTGTTTCACGCCACCGGCATGGGAGGGCGGGCCTTCGAAAGCCTGGCCGCCGAGGGGCGCTTTGCCGCTGTGATGGACTTCGCCCCGCAAGAGGTCGGCAATCACTTGATGGGCTCAACCATCTCAGCAGGCGAAGACCGTATGACCGCAGCAGGACTAAACGGCACCCCGCAGATGGTATCGATCGGTTGTTACGACTTGGTTGATTTTGTCGGCTGGCAGGCGGTACCAGAAAAGCTCGCAGGTCAGGAAACGCATGCGCATAACAGGCTTTTGTCCTCGGTTATGATGTCCGCCGCGCAACGCCGTGAGATGGCCCGCGAAATGTGCCAAAAGCTGGCTCGCACCAAAGGCCCGACCACCTTCATTCTCCCGACACAAGGCGGCAATGAGTGGGACCGCCCCGGTGGCCCGCTCTCGGACCGAGAGGGCCTTGCGGCCTTCATCGACGAAGTGCGGGCGCACTGCCCCGAAAACGTGCAGTTGGTCGAGCTTGACGCACATATCAACGATCAGGCCTTTTCTGACCAGGTGTTGGCGACCTTTGATCGATGGATAGCCGAGGGCACGTTATTGGCCTCGTAAGGCGCTCGTTTCGCCGTAAGTCGAACAGCCGAACACAGACGATGCTTTCAGCGTGAGTGGTTTCGTCCGCATCGCACAAGTCTAGAACCGGCTACCCGCGCGCCGCTTGAGCAGTTGTTTTGGCGGATACAAAGCGAGCAATTGGTCAAATTGCGTCGAATGACCCGCAGGGTTCCAGCGCTATAACAAAATTCAAAGACCGCTCTCGCGCCATAAACCACATACAGAGAAGACCGTGCTGCCAGTGAGAATAAATGCTGCGTCAGCATTAGCCGCAGGTGCAAAAGTCCGCTTCGTCCGCTCACCCGCACTCACCCCGTCCGCAGGCTTCGCAAAAACAATCCGATCCCGCCCACAAGCAGCACAAGGATGACGATTAGGTCAAATGCGCTCATCCGGGCGAGTTGCAGTTCCATATTCGCGATCACCCCGAAGATCAGCGCGGTCAGCGATCCCCCGGCTAGAAGCCAGCCGATCCAGTTTTTTGAATTGTAGAAAATCATGCCCACCCCGAACATGAACGGGATCAGGATCATACCGCTGGTGATGGGGAACCCGCCGAACCGGAACGCCACCGCGCCGAACCCGAAATTCGGGCGCACCACGATGTTGTTCAGCAGCAGATACCCGCCCCCGATCATCATGATCAGTCCGATCAGAAAGCCGCCCGTTCCGCCGTCACTGCCACCTGCGCCGCGCGCCATGATATTCTCCACCTGTCATTTGGGTCTGACCGCCTATCTAGGCTGCGCGCGGGCCAATTGCCAGCCGAACCATTAAGTCTGGGCCGCAAGTAACGGATCCGTATGCGGTGTCTGGGCTCAGGTCAGGCGGCGCAACTCATCCATCAATTCGGTCAGCGCTTTGACATATCGGTCCGTCTTCAGCTTGCCGCTTTCATCAAATTCGGCCGCTGAATTCGCCACCAAAACCTCTGGCCCCTGCAGGATCTGTGGGCGAAACGCCATCATTGCCAGACGCAATGAAAACTGGCTCCGCTCGCCCCCTGCGCGGCCCGCTGTGGCCGACATAATCGCGACCGGTTTGCCTTTCCACGGCCCGCCTTTCGTGCGGCTGACCCAGTCCAGCGCGTTTTTCAGTGATCCGGAAATTGCCTTGTTATATTCGGGGGTTGCGATAATCACGGCATCTGCCGACGCGATCTGATCAGACAGTTTCTGCACTGATGCAGGGATCCCTTCGGCCTCTTCCAGATCACCATTGTAAAGCGGCAGGTTGATGTCGCCTTCGATGAAGTTGTCCGCACCGAAAATCTCTGCCGCGTTGCGCATCAGCATCGTATTCGTGGACGCCTTGCGCAATGATCCTGAAATCCCAAGAAGTGTTGTCATGATGGCTGCCTTTCCTTGCTTGGGGCTAGAGCTAACGCGATTGGCAGATTGCGCAAGCGCAAGCTTTCGCACATGATCGCGGCAAGTACCAAAGGGAGGGTCGGCCATGCTGCGTCACGGCGGGAAAATACTGAGTGATCAGTTGGTTAAGCTGGGTGTGCGGCGGGTCTTTTCGGTGCCGGGCGAAAGCTTTCTGGCAGCCCTTGACGGTCTTTACGACAGCGGAATTCAAAACGTCGTTTGCCGCCAGGAAGGTGGCGCTGCGATGATGGCCGAAGCGTATGGCAAGATGACCGGCACCCCCGGCGTCTGCTTTGTCACCCGCGGCCCGGGGGCCACAAATGCCAGCGCCGGCATCCACATCGCCCAGCAAGACAGCACGCCGATGGTGATGTTTGTCGGCCAAATCGACAACCGGCATACGGATCGTGAGACATTTCAAGAGGTTGATTACAAATCGCTTTTTGGCGGGTTGGCCAAATGGGTGGCACAAGTCAACGACACCGACCGGCTGCCAGAATACATTGCCCGCGCCTTTCAAATCGCGCAGTCCGGACGGCCCGGTCCGGTGGTTCTGGCTCTCCCGGAAAACATGCTCAGCGCGTCGGCGGATGTGCCGGATCTCCGTGTTCCGGACATGATCTCTCAACCTGTACCTGGAGAGGCTGTGCAGACAATCATGCACGCGCTGGCACAGGCACTCAAACCCATGGTCGTTGTGGGCGGCCCGCATTGGTCAGCGCAAGCGCAAGCGGATCTACATGCCTTTGCTGAAAGCCAGCAAGTGCCTGTGGCTCTTGGGTTTCGCAGGCAAGACTACATGGACAATCACCACGCCAATTATGTCGGTGACCTTAATGTGGGGATCAATCCAAAGCTGGCGGCCCGGGTCCGAGAGGCCGACACATTGATCCTGCTGGGGACACGTTTCGGTGATATCGAAACCCAGGGCTACACGCTTGTTGATCCGGCGGATCCGCAGAAAACCATCGTGCACATTCACTCGGATGCAGATGAAATTGGGCGGGTCTATACGCCGGATGTCGGGGGTGTCGCGACGGCCCCCGAAATCTTGCGCGTTCTTGCGGATGCGGCCCCCGCCGGGGCCTGGCCCGATTGGACGGGTGCCGCGCGGGCGGACTATGAAGACTGGCATCACCCGCAGGAAAGCCCCGGTACGCTAAAGCAGGAAGTGGTCATCAAATGGCTGTCTGACCATCTGCCTGAAGATGCGATCATCACGAATGGTGCTGGCAATTACGCGGCCTGGCTGCATCGGTATTTTGTGTACAAGCACCATGGCACGCAGCTGGCACCAACATCCGGATCCATGGGATATGGGCTCCCGGCGGCCATTTCGGCCTCGCTCGAACATCCGGACCGGACGGTCGTGTGCTTGGCAGGTGACGGCTGTTTCCAGATGACCTGCAATGAGTTGGGCACGGCTGTTCAGCACGGCGCGACGCCGATTGTTGTTGTCATGAATAACAGACGCTACGGCACGATCCGCATGCATCAGGAAAAGACCTATCCGGGCCGCGTATCGGGCACGGCGCTCGTTAATCCAGACTTTACGGCACTTGCGCGGGCCTATGGCGGTCATGGTGAGCGTGTTGAAACCACTGCAGATTTCCCTGACGCCTTCGCCCGTGCCCAAGCGGCCGGCACGCTGGCCGTGATTGAATGTCTGGTCGATGAAGAGGCACTGACAACCGGTGCAACCCTATCTGGGGTCCGCGCGGCTGCCCCGCATTAAGGGGCCGGACCCATCAGCGCTTGCAGAATGTCCATCGCGTTCTGGCTGGACCAATCTGCGTCGCCTTGCATGCGCGCCACCTCGTTTCCATCGGGATCAAAAATAATGGTGACGGGCAGGCCCAGCACACCCAAAGACCGGGCCAGACTTTGCCGCGCATCTGTGTGTAAAGGCAGGTTTTCGACACCGATCTCTTCGAAAAACCGTTGCATGCCGGGCAGGGGGTTGCGTCCTGTTGCAATGGTAACAACCTCAAAATCGTCGCCACCCATGGCCGTTTGTAGGGCAGAAAGATGCGGCATTTCGGTCCGGCATGGCGCGCACCATGTCGCCCAGAAGTTTAGCACAATGTGTTTGCCCCGATAGTTGGCGATTGTCATGTCCTCACCGCTCTCAGCCTTGAAGGCCACGTCTGACCCGGGGATCGGCTCGGCATGAAAGATCAGCTTACGCATGTCGCCTTCGCGCAGGGCCACTACTGCGGCAATGTCAGCACCACCTGGGTTTGCAACGCTGACAAGGGCCGTATAAAGCAGGGCTGATAATAACTTCCGCATAGGCGCTTTCCTTCATGACCAAGACCGCAAACACGATGTGGGGCGGGCGTTTCGCCGCCGGACCAGACGCGATTATGGAGGCAATTAACGCCTCAATCGGGTTTGACCAGCGCCTTGCATCCCAGGACATCGCAGGCTCGCGCGCCCATGCCGCCATGCTGGCAGCGACAGGCATCATTACGGATAAAGACGCTGAAGCGATCCGGGAAGGCCTGATCACCGTTTTGTCAGAGATTGAAACGGGGGAGTTTCCGTTTTCTGCTGCGCTGGAAGACATTCATATGAATGTTGAGGCCCGGTTAAAGGACATGATCGGTGAACCGGCGGGTCGGTTGCACACGGCCAGATCCCGCAACGATCAGGTGGCCGTGGATTTCCGGCTGTGGGTGCGGGACCAATGCGATGCGGCCGACGCCGCGCTCGGCGCGCTCTGCCAGACGCTTCTCGCGCAGGCCCACGCAGGTGCGGATTGGGTGATGCCCGGTTTTACACATTTGCAGACGGCCCAGCCGGTGACATGGGGCCATCACATGCTGGCCTATGTAGAAATGTTCGCCCGTGACCGGTCCCGATTTGCGGATGCGCGCAAACGTATGAATACTTCACCCCTTGGGGCTGCAGCACTGGCAGGGACCTCGTTCCCGATTGACCGGCAGATGACGGCGCAGGCTTTGGGTTTTGACCGGCCCATGGCCAATTCGCTGGATGCAGTGTCGGACCGGGATTTCGCGCTGGAGTTTTTGGCTTCCGCCAGCATTTGCGCCATGCATCTGAGCCGCTTGGCCGAGGAATTGGTGATCTGGTCTTCCGCGCAGTTTCGCTTTGTGAAGATGTCAGACAAATGGTCCACTGGGTCATCGATCATGCCGCAAAAGCGCAACCCGGATGCGGCCGAACTAATTCGCGCAAAGATCGGACGCATTTTTGGGGCCAATGTCGCCTTGATGACAGTGATGAAGGGTCTGCCGCTGACCTATTCGAAGGATATGCAAGAGGACAAGGAACAGGTCTTTGATGCCGCCGACAATCTGCTGCTGGCTTTGGCTGCGATGACAGGCATGGTGGGAGACATGACCGCCAATCGCGATAACCTGAAAGCCGCCGCCGCCAGCGGGTTTTCGACAGCCACTGATCTTGCTGATTGGTTGGTGCGCGAACTTGGGCTACCTTTCCGCGAGGCGCATCACATCACCGGGGCTCTGGTGGCGCTCGCTGAAAGCAAAGGATGCGATTTGCCGGATCTGACGCTGGAGGATATGCAGGCAGAGCATAGTGGCATCCGAGCGGATGTGTTTGATGTGTTGGGGGTTGAGAACTCGGTCGCGTCCCGAACAAGTTTCGGCGGGACCGCACCTGATCAGGTCCGTGCGCAGATTGCGTATTGGACAGAACACTTGAAAGCGTGAGGCTTGAGATGAAAAGAATCGCTTTGATCATGGCGCTTGGGGCGC
Organism: Pseudomonadota bacterium; assembly: GCA_038526325.1. Classification (GTDB taxonomy): domain Bacteria; phylum Pseudomonadota; class Alphaproteobacteria; order Rhodobacterales; family Rhodobacteraceae; genus Yoonia. The sequence goes on from JBCBGX010000001.1 coordinate 6,409, forward strand.
TGGCCGCCTGTGGCGCTGATGCACCGCCGCTGCAACCGAATGCCAATGTTGGCGTCAGCGTCGGCAACAATGGTGTGAATACAACGGCAGGGATCGGTGCATCAAATGGCACGTTTTCGGTGGGGCTGAACCTCTGATGCGGAACGTCTACCTTTTGCTGGCCACTTGGGGCACCGTTCACCCGATGTATTATTTCATCACGTGGTTTCGGGCCGAAGGCTTTGACATTATGAAAATGGTGGATGCCTGGCACGTCAATGCCGCCACCAGCGGATTGGTCTGGGACCTTACGGTAGCTGCGGTGGCGCTGACGATCTGGATCCTGGTCGAGGCGATCAAGACCAAGAATTACCTGAGCCTGATCGCCATCCCCGCAACCTATTGCATTGGGGTCAGCTGTGGTCTGCCGCTTTATCTCTATCTGCGCGCACGGGTCGTTTATTACAAAGACCAGCACACCGTCCGCGTTTAGGGTTGGCCCGCGCCTGCGATCTGCTATGTCCTGACCTGGTTTTGGACAGGGATCGCAAGCTTGGATCATTTTCTATATCGTGATGGCGCCCTTTACGCCGAGGATGTGCCCGTGGCCGAGATTGCGGCCGCCGTTGGCACCCCGTTTTACGTGTATTCCAAGGCGACCCTGACCCGGCATTTCAAACTGTTTGATGACGCACTGGGCTTTGCCGATCACCTGGTCTGTTTCGCGATGAAATCGCTGTCCAATCAGGCAGTTATAAAGGTGCTTGGCGATGCCGGCGCGGGGATGGATGTGGTGTCCATCGGGGAATATTTGCGTGCCAAAGCCGCGGGCGTCCCTGGCGAAAGAATTGTGTTTTCGGGTGTCGGCAAGACAGAAGATGAAATGCGGACAGCACTGAAAGGTGGCATTCGGCAGTTCAATGTTGAAAGTGAACCGGAAATGGTGGTTCTGGACCAAGTTGCGCAATCGCTTGGGCTCGTGGCTCCGATCACGGTTCGCGTGAACCCTGACGTAGATGCCAAGACCCATGCCAAAATCGCAACTGGCAAATCCGAGAACAAGTTCGGCATCCCGATCAGCCGCGCCCGCGAGGTCTACGCCATGGCCGCCAAGATGCCAGGGCTCAAGGTCATCGGGATTGATGTGCATATCGGATCGCAACTGACTGAGCTGGCCCCGTTTGAGGCGGCCTATCAAAAGGTCGCTGAACTAACCGAACAGCTGCGTGACGATGGGCATGAGATCGCGCGCCTTGATCTGGGCGGCGGTCTGGGCATTCCTTACGCGCGTTCCAACGAGGCGCCGCCATTGCCGACCGACTATGGCGCCTTGATTGAACGCACGGTCGGCCATCTAGGCTGCGAAATTGAGATCGAGCCTGGGAGACTGATTTCAGGCAATGCGGGCTTGATGGTGTCGAAAGTTATTTATGTAAAGTCCGGCGAAGATCGCGATTTCCTCATCCTCGACGGGGCCATGAATGATTTGATACGCCCTGCGATGTACGAGGCTTGGCATGACATCGTGCCGGTGATCGAGCCTGAACCGGGCGCAGAGCCCGCGAAATACGACATTGTTGGCCCAATCTGCGAAAGCGGCGACACTTTTGCAAAAGGGCGGGTTATGCCATCGGTGGCGCCTGACGATTTGGTGGCCTTCCGCTCTGCGGGAGCTTACGGTGCTGTCATGTCATCTGAGTATAACTCGCGCCCCTTGATCCCAGAGGTGCTCGTGGACAAAGATCAATTTGCAGTTATCCGCGCACGCCCTACCTATGAAGAGATGATTGCGCGCGATACACTACCAAAATGGCTAGAGTAGTCGCACCCTACGGGAGAATGAAGCTGACCGATCAGCCGGAGCAGATGCGACACCTAAAGTTGCCCATTGCCGCTACACGTGCGGGGATGGTGGCCGAGCAAGTTGTCCGCGCTTTCTGGCCTCTCTGGACTGTGATTTTCCTCATTCTCGCCCCGCTGATGATGGGGTGGCAGGATGTCGTGCCGCTCGAGATTTTTTGGGGTGGTGCAGTTGTTTCGGTCATTGGTTTTCTTGCAGCATTGACTTGGGGACTTCGTCGGTTCCACATGCCCAGCCAGGCCCAGGCGGTGGCTCGCGTTGACGCGGCAATGCCGGGCCGTCCCATCGCGGCCATCGCTGACAGTCAGGCCATCGGCAGCGGCGACGCCGCGTCAGAGGCCGTTTGGCAGGCGCATATGCAGCGCATGGCGGAACGCACCAAAGAGGCGCGCGCAGTAGAACCTGATTTGCGCGTCTCTGACAAAGACCCCTATGGTCTGCGTTTTGTAGCGCTCTTGTTTTTTGTGACCGCATTGCTTTTTGGATCGCTTCTGCGCGTAGGCTCTGTCGGTGAGATTGCGACCGGTGGTGAGCCGACATTGGCAAGCGGCCCTGTCTGGGAAGGCTGGATTGAGCCGCCCGGCTACACGGGGAAACCGTCCATTTATCTAAACGATGTCCCGGCAGGTGCGTTGCGCGTTCCGGATGGCAGCGAGGTCACATTGCGCCTGTATGGAGAGGTCGGTGCGCTGACCATCGTTGAGACGGTCTCTGGCCGGGTAGAAGATCTGGGTGCCGCTTCCGACCCGCAGCAAGAATTTACTGTTACACAATCCGGTGTTTTGGCGGTTGAAGGCGAAAACGGTATCGAATGGAACATCACCGCTATTGCAGATGCTCCACCTGAAGTTGAATTGGCTGGCCCGGTCGAGGCCGACGCGATGGGCGAGATGTCACAGCCATTTACGGCGCTGGACGATTATGGCGTTGAACAGGGGACAGCGACCATCGCGCTTGATCTGACGGCGGTGGACCGGGTTCATGGACTTGTCGTTGACCCGGATCCGATTGAGCCGCTTGTGCTGGATTTGCCAATGCCATTTACCGGCGACAGGTCGGATTTTGATGAGTTTCTGGTTGAAAACCTCAGTGAACATCCGCTGGCAAATCTGCCCGTGACCTTGCAACTGGAGGTGACCGATGCGGCAGGACAGACAGGAGCCACCGATCCAGAGCCGATGATATTACCTGGACGGCGCTTCTTTCAGCCTTTTGCCCGCGCGGTTATCGAACAACGCCGCGATCTGATGTGGTCGAAGGCAAACATGCGCAGAGTGAACCAGATTTTGCGCGCGGTGTCGCATCGCCCCGAAGGACTATTTTCGAACGAAACCACTTATCTCCGGCTGCGGACAATTATCCGACGTTTGGATAATTTTCAGGATGTCGGTCTGACCGACGATGGTCAGGCTGAGATCGTACAGGCCCTTTGGGATCTCGCCATTCAGCTTGAAGATGGGCGTCTGGCAGATGCGCGCGAGCGTCTGCGCCGCGCCCAGGAACGGCTGGCCGAGGCGATGCGCAACGGTGCCTCTGACGAAGAAATCGCCGAACTCATGCAGGAACTGCGAGAGGCAACGGATGACTACATGCGCATGCTCGCCCAAGAGGCAGAGCCGAATGACGGCACCGATCAGGCCGATAACAGCCAGAACACCCAGCGGATGTCGATGGACGAGCTGCAGGCGCTCATGGACCGCATCGAAGAGCTGATGCAAGAAGGCCGGATGGCCGAAGCGCAAGAGCTGATGGAACAGCTCAACCAAATGATGGAAAACATGCGTGTCACCCAAGGTGAGGGCGGCGACGGACCCCAAACCCCGGGTCAGCAGTCTATGCAGGATCTGGCCGAGACCTTGCGTGAGCAGGAGCAGTTATCCGATGATGCGTTCCGCGATCTGCAGGACCAGTTCAACCCTGGTCAGGGACAGCAAGGCCAACAACCTCAACAAGGTCAGCAAGGCCAGCAGGGACAAGGACAGCAACCTGGCGGCCAGCCTCAAGGCCAGCAAGGTGGGCAAAGTGGCCAGGACGGTCAGGACGGGCAGCAGGGACAAGGTCAGGGCGTCGGTGAAGACGCGCAAAGCGGTCAGGTCGGCAACGGTACAGGTGGCGAAGGCCAGCAAGACCGGCGCAGCCTCGCCGAACGGCAAGAGCAACTGCGCCGCGAACTTCAGCGGCAGCGCGATGGTTTGCCTAATCTCGATGGTGAAGCTGGCGACATTGCCCGGAGGTCGCTTGAACGGGCGGAAGGTGCTATGGAAGGCGCAGAGGAAGCGCTGCGCGATGGTGATCTGCCGGAGGCTATCGATCGGCAGGCCGAAGCGATGGACGCGCTGCGCAATGGCATGCGGGAACTGGGCCGAGCATTAGCCGAGAACCAGCAGGCTGAGCCGGGCCAGGGGTCGGAACAGGGCGAGGCCCGTGGTCGGCCAGTGCCGGGCCAACGTGACCCACTAGGCCGCGAGATGGGCAATACCGGCCAAATGGGTACTGACCAACAACTACTGGGCCGCGAAGAAATTAATCGTCGCGCCGAGGAATTGTTGGGCGAAATTCGTCGTCGTTCCGCGGAACAGGACCGCCCAGAGGTCGAACGGGATTACCTAAGGCGCTTGCTTGATCAGTTCTAGCGGCGGGGCGGCTAACTCTCTGCCGCGCCCCCACTTGTCAAATCCGTAATCATGGCTGTCACAGCCTGAACTTGATCATTCAGCCACAAGCGCATTTGATCGACAAATTCTACATACGGCACCATGTACTGGCTGAATTGCGGCAAGTTCTCGTTGATTTGCGCTTGGAAAAAGTAGGGCGCTAGCAGGATTGCAAACAAGAGCAGCACAAAAAAGAACCCGCGGCGGAACCCGCGGCGCTTGACCGCTTCGTACTGTTCTGCCTCAGTCAATCCCGAGGTATCACTTGCCTCTGCGCGCGCGCGGAGGGACGCGTTGATCTCTTCAATGGTTGGGACTGCTCGTTGATTGGCCTTTGCGGTCGCTGTAGCGCCTGCGGCCACCGCGCCGGTTGATGCAGCCGCGATAGCGGCGGGCGTTGTTGCGCGCATGCTGTCTTCCGAATTCGTCATTTCGGCTATGCGACGGCGCGTTTCTTCAACATTCACACCGGGCGGTCGGCGCGGCTCTTCTGTCTGAGGTGGGGCAGCTTGTTCTGCTGCCCGCGCCTTGACTTCATGTTCGGCTTCCTGGCGCAAGATGTCACTGACCGCGGTGTCCAGTGGTTTACGTGTCGCAGGTGCGTCAACAGCCGGAGACTGCAGCAACAATTCACTGCGTTTGCGACCCACGGCCGCGGGTTTTTCGGTCTGGAACCAGGTATGTGCACAGCTTGAACACTGCACATCGCGCCCGCCTTCTGGGATCGCGTCATCCGCGATGTCATATTGTGCACCGCAATTTGGGCAAACTAGCCTCATGTTACATCCATCCTTCTGCCCGGCAGCTTGGTCTTATGTTGTTAATGCCGCTCACAATCTAGCAATCAGTTACGCAAACGCAAAGCTTTTGCGCAAAAGGTCAAGTGCAGATCATTGAAAACTGTTGCAGATTTGGGCAGAAGGTCGATGTTGCACGAAGGAATGCGAAGTGATCGAACTGGACAATGTGGCGTATGGCTATGGCGGCACAGCGCTTTTCTCGCAACTTTCGATGGCGATAGACCCCGGGTCCTTTCAATTCTTGACCGGGCCATCGGGCGCGGGAAAAACCACGCTGTTGCGGCTGTGCTATGCCGATTTGCCAGCAATACACGGCAGGGTTACACTGTTTGGCCAAAATGTTGGGCGGTTGGATCGCGACGGGGTGGCATTCGCCCGACGCAGGATTGGGGTTGTGCATCAGGATTGTCAGTTCCTTGATCATTTGTCGGTGGCAGAAAACATCGCTCTTCCCTTGACTGTCTCGGGGCGGGCACATGAGGTGGCGAACAATTTACAGGAATTGCTGCAATGGGTAGGGCTTGGGTCGCAAGCCAATCAGATACCGCCAGAGCTGTCAGGCGGCGAACGGCAGCGTGCGGCACTGGCGCGGGCGGTGATCACATCTCCTGACGTCATCATCGCGGATGAGCCAACTGGTAATGTAGATTGGGACATGTCTCAGCGTTTGCTGACCTTGCTGATGGAACTCAACAAAATGGGCAAGGCTATTCTGGTCGCAACGCATGACATGAACATGATCCGCTCTTTAAAGCCTGATGTAGATGCACGGGTGCTGCGCCTGAAGGATGGGCACCTGACGCAAGCTGGATCCCAGCTGTGAAAGCGGTATTGGATTTGATCATCGGGGACCGCCAAGCAGATCGTGCCGTGCCGCCCACAGGCTTGACGGCATGGCTGACGGTCTTTGCCGCCGGGGTCATGGCATCTCTTGCAGTGATCGCCTTGGCTTTGTCGCTGAGCGCTGGGCGCGTGGCAGATCGCTGGGCCGAGGATCTGGCCCAATCAGCCACCCTTCGATTGCCAGCTGATCCTGCACAATCGGACGCCCTATTGGTGTCCGCGCTGGAGGTTCTGCAGACCACCCCCGGCGTGGCATCTGCCCGCCCGCTATCCGCCGAAGAGCAGCAAGCGCTGCTGGAACCTTGGTTTGGTCCGGACTTGCCGTTGGAAAGCTTACCCATCCCGCAATTGATCGAAGTGATTGCAGACGAGGAAGGGTACGACCCCGCAGGTCTGCGCGCGCGTCTGACAGCGCAGGTACCCGGCGCGGTCCTTGACGATCACAGCAATTGGCGCATTCCCCTTTTGGAGGCAGCTGCGCGGGTGCGGCTCATTGGGTGGTTCCTTGTGATGCTGATCGGTGCAGTTGTTGCCGCAGTGATCACTTTGGCGGTCCAGGCATCGCTGAATGCCAATGCCCAGGTCATTCGGGTGCTGCGACTTGTCGGGGCGCGGGATGTGTATATCGCCCGGGCATTTGTCCGCAGGTTTACGTTGCGGGCCGGTCTGGGGGCCATTGCGGGTGTGGTATGTGGGCTGTTGCTTCTGCAACTTCTGCCGCAAGGCGATGCGGCGGGCGGCATATTGACCAATATTGGATTTGCTGGGGCCGGATGGCTCTGGCCCCTGGTTATTCCGGGTCTGGTCGCTATCGTGGCCTTTGCCGCAACGCGCAGAGCGGCCTTTGCAAGGTTAAGGGAACAGACATGAACAATCCGGTCCAATGGGTACGGTCGCTGATATTCAACGGGCAGATGTATGTGGCAATGCTGGTCTGCGGGGTGATCTATCTGATCCCGGCGATTATCTCACCCAAAGGGGCGATTGCAGGTTGTCACGCCTATTGCGTTTGGATCCGCTGGACAGCTTCATGGCTGATTGGCCTGAAGGTCGAGATCCGGGGTGAACCACCCACCGATGAGGTGATGGTGGCGCCAAAACACCAATCCTTTTTGGACGTGCTAATGATCTATGGCGCGATCCCACGTGGTAAGTTCATCATGAAGTCGATCCTGAAATATGCCCCTATTATTGGTCAATTTAGCCTGCGGATCGGGTGTATTCCAGTGGATCGGGGCAAGCGCGGCCAGGCGATCCGCAAGATGGTGGCCGATGTGCAGGCCGGGCGTGCGCTGCCCGGACAGTTGATCATCTATCCGCAGGGCACCCGCATCGCCCCGGGCGTCAAAGCGCCCTACAAGATCGGCACAGGTGCGCTTTACAAAGAACTGGGGCAGCCAGTGGTGCCGGTGGCCACAAATGTCGGCGTTTTCTGGCCTAAGCGTGGCGTCATGCGCAATCCGGGCACGGCAGTGTTTGAATTCCTTCCGCGGATTGAACCAGGTTTAGAGGTTGATGACTTCATGGCGCAGCTGGAACATGATGTCGAAACCGCCTCTGACCGTCTGAATAAAGAAGCGGGGTTTCATGGCTGATCATGTCATCAGGGATATTGCCCAACTCGAAGCGCTATACGGTCAACCCGGCAAAGCATCCCTGATCAAGGTCGCTGATCATCTGACCCCGCTTTACGCTAAATGGATCATGGCCTCGCGCCTCTGCGTTGTCTCCACCGTGAGGCCTGATGGTACGGATGGCAGCCCGCGCGGTGATGATGGCCCTGTCGTGCAGATGCAAGACGCCAAGACGCTGCTGATGCCCGATTGGCGGGGCAACAACCGCATGGATACACTGCGCAATATCGTGGCCGATGGTCGGATCAGCCTAATGTTCATGGTGCCCGGATCGAACAATGTGATGCGTATAAATGGCACAGATGTTGTGTCGGTCGATCCCGACCTCCTCGGTCGGTTCGACGCCAATGGCCGCCAGCCACGCAGTGTTGTGGTGATTACCGTGGCCGAGGTGTACAGCCAATGCGCCCGCGCGCTGATGCGGGCCAAGGTCTGGTCGTCTGATGATGAAAGCGCCGGTTTACCGACGGTTGGCGAATTGTTGGCCGAGCAAGAGGCGGGGTTTGATGGCACCGGCTATGACGCCGAATGGCCGGGGCGCGCCGCGAAAACGATGTGGTAGCTATCGACGCTTGAATTCCAGATTGCTGCTTGGCCCCAACCCGTAACGTAAGCACCACCCGATCACGATAAGGCTCAGCACCAGCCACAGCCCGCCCCACATGATCGTTGTTCCACCAAATTCCTCGGCCAGCATCCGCGCGTCAGATCGCAAGTTTGACCGCGCAATCGTATCGCTGAAAATGTCGTAAGGCACGTAGATCATACTGCTCAGCCCCATCACGCGCAGCGCCAGATCATTTGCTGTGTGTCCGAGAAAGCGCGCCATAGCCAGCATCGCAACGCCCGTCCCCAACGCGAAGAACAGCGCAAAGATGTCGCGGATATAAAGACCCGCAACGACCAGCATCACGGCGCCGCACGCCGCCATGACGCCACGATCCGCCTTGCTCCGTGTGGCCGCTAGTAGCAGCGCCACCCCGATCAACAGCGACCCCAGATATCCCGCTGTCAGTGTCAAAAAGCGGTTGCCTCCGCGGCTCCAAACGACACCTCCTTGATCGGATGACACACTGAGGCTGATAACCTCACCGCCTGTCAGGATCGTGGCGATTGCGTGCGACAATTCGTGAAAAAACACGATCAAGATCTTCAATGGATCGACGATAGGTGTCTGCCATAGGGCAAAAACAAGTGCAGTCAGCAGCAAAAGCTGCCAGTGCCCTTTGAGACTGGCCACTTAGGCGGCAAGCCCTTTGGACCCCAAAGACAAATACTTTCCCCGTCGGTCGTTACGCAGCTTTTCGCCCGAAAGGTCCCGCAATTCATTTAGCAGCTGGATCAAAACTTCTCCTACGGCATCAAGCGCGGCTTTCCGGTCCCGATGCGCCCCACCGTGCGGTTCGGGGATAATCCGGTCACACACTCCAAGTTCATGCAAGTCTTTCGGCGTAAGGCGCAAGGCTTCGGCCGCTTCACGCATTTTCTCGGCATCTTTCCACAGGATAGAGGCGCAGCCTTCAGGGCTAATCACGGAATAGATAGAGTGTTCTAACATCGCGACCCTGTTCGCGGTCGCGAACGCAACAGCTCCACCTGATCCGCCTTCGCCAATCACGACGCTGATCAACGGCACTTTCAGTTCGAGACATTTCTCGGTTGAGCGCGCAATCGCCTCGGACTGACCGCGCTCTTCGGCCCCTTTACCCGGATAAGCGCCGGGCGTGTCGACCAATGTGATCACCGGAATGCCGAACCGGTCGGCCAGATCCATCAGACGAATGGCCTTGCGGTATCCTTCGGGTCGGGCCATGCCGAAATTCCGTTCGATCCGGGATTTCGTGTCATTCCCCTTTTCATGCCCGATCACCATAACCGGAGTGCCTTCCAACCGGGCAAGCCCGCCCATGACCGCATGGTCATCTGCAAAATTCCGATCCCCGGCAAGCGGTGTATATTCGGTGAATAACGCGTCGATGTAATCGCGGCAGTGCGGGCGTTCTGGATGGCGGGCGACCTGACATTTGCGCCAGGGTGTCAGATCAGCATAAAGCGATTGCAGAAGATCAGCGGCCTTCTTGTCCAGCGCGCTTGCCTCTTTCTCTACATCCATTTCCGGATTTTCGCGCGCCATGGCGCGCAGCTCTTCCGCTTTGCCTTCGATTTCGGCAAGTGGTTTTTCGAAGTCGAGATATTGGGTCATGGACGGGCCTTGTTGCGAAACTCTGCTTTATATGGCGCAAGGCCTGCACGATAGCAACGGCGTCAGAATGCCATGATGTTGCCTTGTGAACGGCACATGGGCCACCCAGAGAGAGCTGTACCTTTCACGCATAAATAGGAACACATCATGCGAATTTTCGGTCTTCTTGGTATTGTTGCTTGTGTGGCTTGCACCAACGCATCCGCCCAATCCATCAACTTTGGCAATGACAGCAGCCAATGGGCAAATGACGGGGAATGCGATGATGGCCGCTTCACCGGACCTGGACTGACATCGACACCGTTGCTGGAAGAAGATGTGTTGGCGGACGCCACCGACTGCCGCAATGCCTACAACGCCGGACTGCTTACACTTGCCGGGGTTGCAAAAGACGGCACAATAGATTTCGGCAATGACAGTGGCAATTGGGCTAATGATGGCGAATGCGATGATATGCGTTTTGCCGATCCCGGCATGACCACGACGCCGTTGCTGCAGGACGACATCATGCGGGATGCAACAGATTGTCGCGAGGCGTATTCCGCTGGTCGCCTGACACTCGCCGGCCAATAATCCTTTGCGTCAGCCCGCGATCATCTCGGACTGACGCACAATCACTTCGGCCTGCTTGATCGACGCAATGTCGACCAGGCGGCCCTTGTAAACGGTTGCCCCTTCGCCGCGCGCCTTTGCGTCTTCCATCGCAGCAAGAATCTCGCGGGCCTCTGCCACAGCTTCCTCTGACGGGGTGAAGACTTCGTTGGCGAGCGCGATCTGTCTGGGATGGATCGCCCATTTCCCAACCATACCCAGGGTCGCTGAACGGCGCGCCTGGGCCCGATACCCTTCATCATCGCTGAAATCGCCAAATGGACCATCGACGGGCAGCACGCCATGGGTACGGCAAGCCGCAACGATGGCTGTCTGTGCCCAATGCCACGGGTCAGAATAATGTCGGGTATCGCCATGCAGCATGTAATATTGCTCTTGCGTGCCACCGATGCCCGTTGTTTGCATCCCCATGGAGGCCGCGAAATCCGCAGCCCCCAGGCTCATCGCCGCCATGCGGGGCGAACTGGCAGCGATTTCTTCCACATGCGCGATGCCGGCCGCGGATTCGATGATCACCTCAAAGCTGATGGGTCTTTTGCGTCCCTTTGCGGTTTCAATGGCTGTCACCAGCGCGTCAACAGCATAGACATCCGCCGCAGACCCCACTTTCGGGATCATGATCTGATCAAGCCGGTCGCCTGCCTGCTCCAAAACGTCAACGACATCCTTGTACCAATAGGGCGTATCAAGGCCATTGATCCGCACGCTGAGGTGCTTGGTGTTCCAGTCGACGTCATTGATCGCCTGAATGACATTAGCCCGTGCGGTATCCTTGTCAGAAGGCGAAACCGAGTCCTCCAAATCAAGGTTAATGACATCCGCTGCTGAGGCCGCCATCTTTTCAAACAGCTTGGTGTTCGAACCGGGGCCGAACAATTGGCAGCGGTTGGGGCGGGCAGGGGGCGTCGGTTGCAGGCGAAATGACATGGGTGGTCCTTTGAGTATGATTATTTCGTCATGACTTGCGCGCGTGGTAGATTATTGCGCTTATCTTCACAAGCCGAATTTGCACCTGCAGCATCGGTGACGCTGCGGTGCATTTTTTTTTAGAAATTTTTGGTGCTTGGAAGGAAATTCTAGAATTTCCTTCACCCTGCGTCAGATACCGGCAGTCACAATGGCTTTTGCCAGCACAGGCACAGTTTTAGCGTTTAATCCGGCGATGTTCATCCGGCTGTCGCCCACCAGATATATCCCATGATCCTCGCGCAGTGCATCCACCTTGTCAGGGGTGGTGCCCAACCGGCTGAACATGCCGCGATGGCTTGCCAGAAAATCAAACCGATCCGAATTGGACAGACGCTTCAACTCATCCGCTAATTGCTGTCGCAGGTCGAGCATGCCTTTGCGGGTTTCTTCAAGTTCCGCCTCCCAGTCAGCGCGCAGGTCCGCATCTTTCAGAATGGTCGTGACAACCCGCGCCCCATGATCGGGTGGAAAGGAATAGTTCTGGCGGTTCAGGAACGCCAGATTTTGCTGCGTCAATGCCTGCTGGTCCGCGTCTTTAGCTACGGCCATCAGAATGCCGGTGCGTTCGCGGTAGATGCCGAAATTCTTTGAACAACTTGCCGCAATCAGGCAGTTTTCAAAGCTGCTTGCTATTTGCCGCGTGATCTTTGCATCTTCAGACAAGCCATCGCCAAAGCCTTGATAGGCGATGTCAACAAGTGGCACGGCGCCCTTGTTTTGCATGATGCCGATGACCTGCTGCATCTGCTCATAGGTCAGGTTCGCACCGGTGGGGTTGTGACAGCAGCCATGCAGCAGCACCACGTCTCCAGCATTGACCTGCTCGAGATCGCCGAGCATGCCTGCAAGATCCACGCCGCGGGTCTCATTGTCGAAATACCGATACTCGGCCATGTTCATACCGAGATATTTGATGATCGACGGATGGTTGGGCCACGTCGGGTTAGACAGCCATATTGTCGCGCGCGGTGCGGCCAGGCGGATCAGTTCCAAAGATTGCCGGATTGCGCCCGTTCCGCCCGGGGTCGCGACCGCCGCGACCCGCTCGGCAGGGACGCTGTCGCCCAGCACCAGTTCCCGCATCGCGGCCCCGAATTGCGGGTCGCCCGCAAGACCCGTGTAAGCCTTGGTGGCCTGGTCTGACAGAATACGACGCTCGGCCTCTTTTACAGCCCGCATGACAGGTGTGTTGCCGGTGGCATCCTTATACACCCCCACGCCGAGATCGATCTTGTTCGCGCGTGCGTCAGCCCGGAACTTGGCCACAAGAGCCAGGATTTTGTCAGCAGGTTGCGCGGTCAGGTTTTCCAGCATCATGAGGCTCCGGTTGCGATGGGAAGGTCGGCATACATGCCCCATTCGGACCAAGAGCCGTCGTAAAGCGAATGATCGGTCTTGCCGATCCGTTCAAGGGCGAGCGATAGGATCGCCGCAGTGATACCCGATCCACAAGTCGTGATCGCGGGTTTTTGCAGATCAACACCGGCATCCATAAAGATCGTGCGAAGGGCATTGGGCGCTTTCATTGTGCCGTTGGCATTCAACAGATCTTGATAAAACACGTTTTTCGACCCGGGGATGTGGCCTGACCGCATGCCTTCGCGCGGCTCGTCCGCCTCACCTTTGAAACGTCCAGGCGCGCGCGCATCAATGATACTGTGATCACCAAGCTTTGCGGCCCGCGCGACGTCTGTCACATCGCGGACCCGCAAAGGTTCTGTCTTTACGGTCATGTGCCGATCGCGAATGGTTGGGGGCGTCGTTGTGGTCTTGTGCCCATCGGCCACCCATTTGGGCAAGCCGCCATCCAGCACGGCGATGTTATGCTGGCCCATCAGTTTAAACAGCCACCAGACCCGCGCAGCCGAAAAAATCCCTACCCCGTCATAAACCACAATCTGATGCCCGTCGCCGACACCCATCGCCCGCATGCGCGACATGAATTTTTCAACCGGCGGGGCCATATGCGGCAGTTCGGACCGCCCATCGCTGATCTCGTCGATATCGAAAAAGCGTGCCCCGGGAATGTGCCCGGCTGCATACTCCGCTTTGGCATCGCGGTTCGCATCTGGCAGATACCACGACGCATCAAAGATCCGTAAATCCGGGTCTTTGAGATGCGCTGACAGCCACTCTGTGCTCACCAGCGTTTTGGGGTCTTCTGCTGTGGCAGGTGTCATGACACGCCCTCTTTCGCAATCGTATTAGGCCTAGCCTGCGGGGCAGAACAAGACAAGTGCGACACCGTAAAGCCGTATCATTATTCCCCTTAGGACCGGCTTTTTCGGCGCAAGGCGGGGCCAAAAGTGATTTGGTGGTTAAGTGGGCAGAGTATTAGGCTTCCCTTAGGTCAACCGCCAGATGCGGTGACCGCAATTGGGAAGACTACAATGACTGAACGTATGCGTTTTGGTATTTTTCTTGCCCCGTTTCATAAGCCCGGCATCAACCCGACCTTGGCACTTGAGCAGGATCTGGAACTGGTGCAGTGGCTGGACCGATGTGACTATGACGAGGTGTGGTTTGGCGAACACCACTCTGCCGGGTCCGAGATTTCGGCAAGTCCCGATATCATGATCGCAAGCGTGGCCCCGCGCACAAGACGGATCAAACTGGGCACGGGCGTTGTGTCTGTAAGCTACCACAACCCGCTTTGGGTCGCCGAAAAGATCGTGCAGCTTGATCATCTGACGCGCTGGCGCTGCATTGGGATGTGATCGAGGAAGAGGCCAAGCACTATAAGCAACAAGTGAACCGATCCAAATGGCGCCTTGTGGGGCTGTGCCATATCGCTGAGACGGCAGAGCAAGCGCGCCGCGTCGTGGAATATGGGAGCGAACACTGGTTCAACTATTTCCAGGAAATCGTGACCTTCCCACAGAGGTCGATGCCCGGGCAGAACGCCAAAGAGATGATTGATTTCATCAATGACAGCGGTTTCGGCGCCATTGGCACGCCTAAGATGTGCAAAGCACAGATCAACCGTCTATGAAAACAGTCAAATGGTGGGTTCGGTGCATACCTGATGCTGGCCCATAACTGGGCGAATTTCGAGGCGACCAAGAAGAGCTATGAACTGATCGCCCGCGAAGTCTTCCCGCATTTCCAAGGACAGCATATGTCGACAATGAATGCGGCAGTGCGTGCCCAGAAGATGCGGCCGGAACTGGCAGAGATCCATGCCAAAGCGGTCGAGACGGCCGAGGAAAACTATGCAGTCGAAAAGGAAAGCCGGCATGTGGCGGAACCTGCAGAGTAAGTGTTCTGACAGCGAGGGCGCGCGCTGGTTCGCGCGTCCCCACCCCATCTGCGAACAATGATCAGTCCCCGTGCCGCAGCAGTCGCTGCTTTTGACGACCCCAATCGCGTTTGGCTTCGGTCGCGCGTTTGTCGTGGTTTTTCTTGCCTTTGGCCGTCGCAATTTTCAGCTTCACTAGCCCACGGTCGTTGAAATACATCACCAAGGGCACCAGCGTCATGCCTTCGCGTTTGGTCGCGTTCCACAGTTTGGCGACCTCGCGTTTGGAACAGAGGAGCTTGCGCTTGCGCCGTTCCTCGTGACTGAACATCGCCCGGTCATAGGGTGCGATATAGGCATTGGTCAGCCAAAGCTCTCCATCATCCACACTGGCATAACTGTCGGCGATGTTGGATTGGCCGGTGCGCAGGGATTTGACCTCGGACCCCATCAGAACGATGCCGACCTCAAGATCATCCTCGATCGCATAATCATATCGCGCGCGCCGGTTTTCGGCGACGACTTTGTAGTTTTTGTTTTCCGGTTTCTTGGCCATAGTCGGGCTGAGATATGCCAAGCCGCGCCATGGCACAAGATGCGCGAGGGAGACGGGATGTTCATTCAACTTGCGATAGGCACAGTGCTGCTTGTGGCGTCGATCATGGTGGCAGGTGTCAGTTTCTGGTTTTTCGAATGGCGTTTGACCATTGCGGCCCCGTGGCTGACCCGCACCCCGCATCGGGCCAAGTTGATGCTGGTCCTGTGTGCCACAGCAATTTGGGTGCTGTTGCAAATGACGGTCGCTGTCTGGATGTGGGCGCTGACGTTCTTGGGGCTGCAGATTTTCGCGACGTTGGAAGAGGCTGTTTATTTCGCGCTTGTTGTCTTCACCACGTTGGGGTTTGGCGACATCTTGTTGCCAGTTGAATGGCGGCTGTTGGGCGGCATGGCGGCCTTGAACGGTCTTCTGAATATCGGGCTGATGACAGCGGCGATGGTGGAAACTCTGCGCCAATTGCGGTTGCAGCAATTGCAAAACGCCCGGGTTGATACATGAGCGTTCCGGTTTTGGACAACCGCGCCGCGCGCCACGTCTTTTTGGCGCGTCATGGATTGGCAGCGCGTCCGAGTGGGCCCGGCAAGGGGGCTGATCTGAAAGCGGTCCTTGATGATCTGGGATTTGTGCAGGTCGACAGTGTGAACACCTTTGCGCGCGCCCATGATCTGATCCTGTGGTCGCGGCGACAGCAATACCGGCCCAAGGCGCTGCAACACCTGTTGCATCGCGACCGGCAAGTGTTCGAACATTGGACGCATGATGCCTCTGTTATTCCGATGGAAAGCTTCGCCCATTGGCGCTTACGGTTCCAGCGAGACGCCGTGCGGATGGAAGAGCGCTGGAAAGAAGGACGGCGTGGGGATTTTATTGCCAAGGTTGATGCCGTCCTGCGCCAGATCGCCGATCACGGCTGCTGCACGTCAGGTGACGTGGGTGAGGGCGAGGATCGCGGATCTGGTGGGTGGTGGGATTGGCATCCTTCCAAGACTGCACTGGAATATCTCTGGCGCTCCGGTCAATTGTCGGTCGTTCGGCGTAACGGGTTCAGAAAGGTCTACGATCTGACCGAACGGGTGATCCCGCCGGAACATCTGAACCGCCGCCACCACCCGGATGAAACAATTGATTGGTGTTGTACTGGCGCGCTTGACCGGTTGGGGTTTGCCACAAGCGGCGAACTGGCGGGGTTCTAGAATCACATTTCGGCAGCCGAAGTGAAAACCTGGTGCAAGGCTGCATTGGTAGAGGGTCGGATCATCGAGGTGGATGTAGCAGGCGCAGATGGCAAACTGCGCCGGTCTTTCGCCCGACCGGATGTGATGGATGAAACCGCCACACCACCGACGCCCCGCTTGCGCATCTTGTCCCCATTTGATCCGGCGCTCAGGGACCGAAAACGCGCTGAACGGTTATTCGGTTTTCACTACCGGATCGAAATTTTCGTGCCCGAGGCCAAGCGGAAATACGGCTACTATGTCTTTCCGGTGATCGAAGGCGACCGGATGATCGGACGGATCGACATGAAACGCGAAGAGGGGGTTCTGGCCGTCCGGGCATTCTGGCCAGAGGCGGGCGTGCGGATGGGAAATGGCCGCCGAAACGCCTTACACGCTGAACTGGAACGCGCCGCTCGGTTTGGCGGATGCTGTGACCTGAGCTATGGCACGGGCTGGCGTCGCAGCTGACGCTGGTGCGACATGGCCTAGCGCGGCACACAAACCGAACAGGTCACAAGCCGTGTCTGCATCAATGGCGCAAACTGCGGGGCCTGCAGTGTCACAGCAGCGCGCGCCTGTGCGTTGCGATCCGTGACCGTAGCGGCGGGCTTGCTCCCAACACTGCGTAAATCGATGTCGCCCAGATAAACCACTTCACCCGGTCGCACTGTAAATCCTGAACCTGCCGGGTCGCTGGCCACAAGGCTTCTACTCCCAACCTCCACAAAGGTCAGCCGATACGACCCCGCTTGAACAACCTGCACGCGGTATGCTCCGGTATCAGTGGCAACAACCCCCTGGTCGCTTAGCAGATCAACCCGTGTGGTGTTGTCGGAAATCCAAAAATCGAAATCGCCTTGAATGGTGTCGCTGCCGTCACGTACAAATCCACGCGTCACGATTATGGCAGCGCCCTGCGCCGAAAGTTGGGCTTGAGTGGGCGGAATGGGTGCTGGCGGCGCTGCGCAGGCAGCAATAGCAGTCAAAAAGGGCCAGTATCGAAAATATGCGAATTGTCATGGGATTCCCTGCAGTAGGCTATTTGGTGGCTGGCACTGGGTTCTGACCCCAGTGGAGATTTGCAGAATTGCGCGACAGAGTCAGTGCAGAAAGTTTCTGTCTTGTAAAGCTGCCAATTGAGGAAGGCGACCAAGATATCGTATCGTCGCCATCTTCATCGTTCACACCCTGCAAAGGCTTTGCGCCCGCTGCGCCAGCCGGACCGTGGGTCTGGCTGTTGACGTCAGTTCAGCAGCCCTGCGTGCACCATCGCAGCCCGCAATTTCTCCTTGGTGCCGTCGGTCAATTCGGTCAGCGGTGACCGGACCTCTGCGCTAGACAATCCCAGCAGCGACATCCCGTATTTTGCGCCCACAAGGCCGGGTTCGGTGAACACAGCCTCGTGCAGTGGCATCAAGCGATCCAACTGTGTCAGCGCTTTGGCATAGTCCCCTGACAACGCAGTTTCTTGAAACTCTGAAATCAGCTTTGGCGCAATATTTGCCGTGACCGAGATGCAGCCCACGCCACCATGTGCGTTGAACCCGAGCGCCGTCGCGTCCTCGCCCGAAAGCTGAATGAAATCCGGCCCGCAGCGCATCCGTGTGGCCGGCACCCTAGACAAGTCAGCGGTCGCGTCTTTGACGCCAACGATCATCTCATGCTTGGAAAGCTCTGCCATCGTTTCAGGTGTCATGTCGATGACGGAACGAGGTGGAATATTGTAAATGACGATTGGCAAGCCACAATTTGCAGCCGCTGTGAAATGAGCGATCAGACCGCGTTGGGTAGGCTTGTTATAATAAGGGGTCACAACCAGGGCCGCATCTGCCCCAGCTGCCTTTGCCGCTTGCACCAGCCGCACGGTTTCATCGGTGTTGTTTGACCCCGCACCAGCGATCACGGGGATGCGGCCTGCGGCCTCTTGCACCACGGTTTCAACCACCAGATCATGCTCTTCATGGGTCAGCGTCGGGCTTTCCCCCGTTGTGCCCACCGGCACGAGCCCATGGCTACCCTGATCCACATGCCAGTTCACCAGCTTTTTCAGCGCGGCCACATCAACCTGGCCGTTCGCAAACGGCGTGACGAGGGCGGGGAGAGATCCCTTGAACATGGCACGCTTCCTTATTTATTGCTGGCTGGCATCAGCCAAGGTAAAATCGCGCGGAACCTAGACTGGTTTCCGCCGATTGCCAAGTTTGTGAGTTGCGATTGTCAGGGGCTAATTTACTTTATCTCAAAACGGGCAGTTTGGATATTTCATGCGGTTTCTGACACTGATTTCGGTTGTTTTCTGGGCCGCGCTGCCTGTCTCCGCCCAAGAAGTCGATCCTCAAAGTATCACCGCACTCAAAGAAGCCGAAATAGGCTGGGACAAGGCCTATGCGCTGGCCCCGGATACCCTGACCCGCGACGTACTGACATGGTTGCGATTGCGGGACGGGGACGCCACCTTTGATGACTATCGTGCTTTTGCCGCATCCCATGGCGACTGGCCTGGCTGGGCGCGTCTTCGCGCTGAGGCAGAGCAGGTGATTGCGAAGGGTCATGATGCGACAGAGGTCATCGCCTGGTTTGCCGAGGACGATCCAAGGACGGGTGAAGGTGCCGTTCGGCTGGCGGAGGCGCTGATGACTTCGGGCCGGGTTGAGGATGCCAATGCGGTCTTGCGCACCGCTTGGATCGGTCTGCGCCTGTCTGAGGATGGCCATGATGCGATGGTTGAGGCCTTTGGCGATGTTCTGGAACCCTATCATGTGGCGCGGACCGATGCACTGCTCTGGCGGTCCCGCCGGGCCGAGGCCGAACGCATGTTGCCCTTGCTGGAGGCAGACCAACAAGCACTGGCAGCGGCGCGGATTGGCTATATCAAACGCACGCGAAACATGCGGCCCCTGTACGATGCAGTGCCAGAAGAGCTGCGCGAAGACCCAGGACTGGCCTATGACCGCTATAACTGGTTGGCCAATCGAGGCAGCCGGTCGGAGGCGGTGGAGATGGTATTGGACCGTTCTACCTCGGGTGCCGCTTTGGGCGAACCCTTTCGTTGGTCAGGCTGGCGGCGCTCACTTGCCCGGTGGGAAATGCGCGAAGGCCGGGCAGAGCGTGCGTATCTGATCGCGTCGCGCCACTACTTGACCGACGGGGCCTCGTTTGCTGACCTGGAATGGCTGTCAGGCTACATCGCGCTGACATATCTGGGCGATCCGACACTGGCACTCGCGCATTTTGAGAAGGCGTTGCGTGCTGTCAGTACGCCAATTTCGCTGGGCAGGATGCAGTATTGGATCGGTCGCACTTATGAGATCAAGGGTGAGGCGGAGCAAGCAACGGCGGCCTTTGCCGCAGCGGCGGAACACCAGACCGGGTTTTATGGGCTTCTTGCGTCCGAAAGGATTGGTCGGCCATTGGATCCAACTCTGTCGACACCCGATGGTGATTGGAAAGGCGCGCCTGTTTTTGAAGATCCCATTGTGCAGGCTGCGCTGATGCTGCTTGCGAGCGGGGAACGTGGGCATGCCGTCACATTCTTTGCCGCGTTGGGACGTTCACTGGACGCAGAAGACCTGGCTGCACTGGGTGCATATCTAAGCGAGATGGATGAGCAGTATTACACACTGCTGCTGGGCAAAACCGCCCTCACGCGCGGTATCCTGATCCCAGCGATCTATTTTCCAGTGCACGATCTTGCGCAGATGGATTTGCCTGTTGATCCCGCCCTGGCCCTGTCCATTGCCCGCCGCGAAAGCGAATTCAACATCGGCATCGGCAGCCCGGTCGGGGCACTGGGTCTGATGCAATTGATGCCCGCGACAGCGGAAGAAGTGGCGGGCTTTCTGGATCTGCCCTATTCCCGTGGTCGATTGACTAGTGATTGGGAATATAACGCAACGCTGGGCGCAAAATACCTGCAGATACTGCAAGACGAATTCGGCCCAACGCCGGTTCTGATCGCAGCCGGTTATAATGCAGGGCCTAGCCGGCCGAATATCTGGATGGACGAACGCGGCGATCCCCGCTTGCGCGAGATGGATGTCGTGGACTGGATCGAACATATCCCGTTTCGCGAAACCCGGAATTATGTGATGCGTGTCACCGAAAGCCTGCCGATCTACCGCGCTCAGCTGACCGGGGAAACTGGGCCGGTGACCTTCACAGAGCTCTTGATCGGTCAAAAGCCGTTGATCCGCCCGACTGCGCGCCCCTTGCCACAAGCGGTCGGCGATGCGCCCAGCCTCCGGCCCACGGCAAGACCGGACAGGGGATAGATGCGATGGCTGAAATCTAGGATCCCACACACTAGATATCGGGCGGTAAGATGTGTTGCTTGCACCCTGCTTATGCGTGCCGTTCCCGCCACAGCGTGAACACCCCCGCGCTGACGACTATGGCCGCCCCTATCGCGACGTTGGGCCGTAATGTTTCCTCTAAAAGCAAAAGGCCAATCGCGCTCGCAAAGACCAGTTGCAAATACGCAAAGGGTTGCACAGCGCTGGCTTCGGCCACTTCGTAGGTTTTGATCAATAGCCAGTGACCAGCTGCACCTGTGATACAAAGTGCGGCCATCCATCGCCAATCAATAGCGGACATGGGCTCCCAAAACCAAATGCCAGCTAGGGTCATGACCACGGCACCCGAGGTTCCGGTCCAGAAAAAAGATGTGGCGGTGTCGTCCTTGCGGGCGGCATAGCGTGTCAAAAGCCCGTAAAGGGCAAATAGGAACGCAGACAAAAGCGCAACAGCGGCTGCTGGGGCAAAAACCGTGTAGCCTGGTTGCAAAATCACGAGCACACCGATGAATCCGACCCCGATTGCAATCCAGCGCCGCCATCCGACACGCTCGCCCAGGATCGGGCCCGACAGTGCCGCGATCAAAAGCGGATAGCAGGCGAAGATGGCATGACTTTCTACAAGCCCAAGCAATACAAATGCCGTGACCATGACGCAGATTTCCAGTGCCAAAACCACCCCGCGCGTCGCTTGCAGGACCGGTTGCTTGGTCGCTGCTGCCGCACGAATAGAGCCGGTTTTCCGTGTGGCAATTGTGATGACAAAAGCCGCGAAGAACCAGTACCGGATCATGACAATCATGATCACGTTGTAGTTTTCCGCCAGGTGTCGCGAGATCCCGTCCTGCACCGCAAACACGAATGTTGTCGCGATCATAAGCAGAATTCCCAAGCGTGGATTATTCCGCATGTCCAAGCCTCGCGCGGGTCATGTGTCGCTTACGGCCATAACCTGGCGTGCGACTGACCGTGAAACCGGCACGCGCCAGGCTGCGCCTGACCTGGCCAGCTGCGCTGTAGGTAGCGGCGGTGCCACCCGGTTTGGTGTGCGCCGCGACAGTGCTCAGCAATGCCGGTTCCCACAATTCGGGGTTCTTTGCTGGTGAAAACCCGTCCAGAAACCATGCATCGGCCTTGCCTTGCCACTTCTGCACAGTGTCGCGCGCATCACCGATAACAACGTGCAAGATCAGATCTTGGCAGAGCTGCACCGGTCCTGCGCCGGGCGTCCACATTTTGAGCAACCTGGCTGCATAGCTGCAAAGCTGCGGAAAGTGGCGAAGAGCGCGAGCCATGTCATCCGTTGACATTGGAAATGCCTCGAATGATGTGAATTGCAAGTCTCCCGGGCATCCGGCCTGTTCCCATTTGGCCCAGGTCACCAAAAGGTTAAGGCCTGTCCCGAACCCGAGTTCTGCAATTTGAAACGCGTCCCCAAACCGCGCAGGCAGATCATTACCGTCCAGAAAGACATGTGTGGTTTCTGCCAAACCATCATCCAGCGAATAGTAAGGATCATCGAATTGCGTGGCGACCGGTACGCCGTTGTTCCAGTCGAGATTTGCTATCTGGTCTGTCATGCCTGCCCACCGTAAAACAGGGCCATCTTTGGTCCGAAGGGGGCGGAATGGCAACGGTGGATGTGACTGTGATGGGGGCGGGGATCTTTGGCCTGTCAGTCGCCTATGCCTGTGCCTGTCGTGGCGCAAAAGTCCGGGTCGTTGACCCACACGGTGTTGCTGCGGGTGCCAGCGGCGGCTTGGTCGGGGCACTTGCGCCACATGTGCCTGAAAACTGGAATGAAAAGAAGGCGTTTCAGTTTGAAAGCCTTATTATGGCTCAGGATTTCTGGGCAAGTGTCGAGCATCTGACAGGGGTCGATGTGGGCTATCAGCGGTCCGGCCGGCTGCAGCCCTTAACTGATGACCACGCTGTGGCGTTGGCGCGGGCCCGGGCGGCAACCGCAAAAGAGCTATGGCAGGGTAAGGCTGTTTGGAAGATTTTGGAAAGCGGGGACGACGCCTGGATGCCGCCATCGCCGACGGGTCTGGTCGTATATGACACGCTTTCGGCGCTGATCCATCCCCGGCGTGCAACCCGCGCTTTGGCGGCAGCTGTTGCCAAAAAAGGCGGCGAGGTTGTCGGCCATGGCCCGGAACAAGGCGCTGTGGTCTGGGCCACAGGATGGTCAGGCATGACAGAGATTGGCGGGAATGGGGTTAAAGGGCAGGCGGCGCTGCTGCGCTATGACGCCTCGGGCAAACCCCAGCTCTTTGCCGATGCCCTTCACATCATCCCGCATGGCGATGGGACGGTTGCAGTTGGATCAACGTCCGAGCGAGACTTTGACGATCCGTCAGGCACCGATGCTGGGCTGGATCATATTCTGACCCGCGCCATAGGCGCCTTTCCGGTTTTGTGCGGCGCCGAGGTGATTGAGCGTTGGGCGGGCGTTAGGCCGCGTGCTAAATCTCGCGCCCCTGTTCTAGGCCATCATCCGATACGCGCGGGCCAGTTCATTGCCAATGGCGGCTTCAAAATCGGCTTTGGCATGGCCCCGAAAGTGGGCGCAGTGATGGCCGATCTGATCCTTGAGGGGCGCGACACTGTACCTGCCGGGTTCAAGCCGATGCCATAGCCTAACCTGCGAGATCTTTTCGCAACCTGGCACGGTACTTTAGATACAATTCTCCTTTTTTGGAGTCGACAGATTGGTTGATCAGGTTGCGGAAAATCCGGCGCATTCGATGCAAGGAAAATCGTCGCAATCGTTGACCGGCAAAGCTATGCCTCAATCGCAATCGTTATGAAAAATTAGATGCAAAATTTGCGACGTTCCATTTGACGGCTACGACGATCCCAGTCAGGTCCTAGGTCGTCGATTGCTGGACGATGCGCCAGCCACATTCTGCGCTGGCTCAATCAAACCCCGATCGTAAGCGGCATGTGCCGGTTCACATTCTTGTAAAGCAAATAACGAAACGGTCCGGGACCCCCCGCATAACAGGCCTGAGGGCAAAACGCCCGCAACCACATGAAATCGCCCGCTTCGACCTCGACCCAATCCTGGTTCAACCGATAGACGGCTTTGCCCTCCAGCACATACAGCCCGTGTTCCATCACATGGGTTTCGGCAAAAGGTATAACGCCGCCAGGTTGGAATGTGACGATGTTGACATGCATATCGTGCCGCATATCGTCCGGGTCCACAAAACGGGTGGTTGTCCAGGCACCATCGGTATCAGGCATCGCAACCGTTGTGGCCTCAGCTTCGTTTGAGACAAAAGCCGTCGGCGCCGCGATGCCTTCGATGGCCTCATACGCCTTGCGGATCCAGTGAAAGCTGCATCCCGCCTCACTTATGAGATGCCAATCGCATCCGGGCGGCAGATACGCAAAGCTACCCGGAGCCATGTCGTGGGTATGGCCATTCAGGGTCAGGGAAAAACGGCCACTAGTGACAAACAGCACGCCTTCGGCTTTCGGATCCGTTTCAGGCCTGTCGCTCCCGCCGCCCGGTGCGACATCCATGATGTACTGGCTGAAACTCTCTGCAAAACCTGACAAGGGTCGGGCCAGAACCCAGGCGCGCGTGTTATCCCAAAAGGGCAGCGCGCTGGTCACGATATCTGTCATGACACCTTTTGGAATGACAGCATAGGCTTCGGTAAAGATCGAGCGACCGCTCAGCAGCTGTGTTTGAGGAGGTAGCCCTCCTTTGGGGGTGTAATAGGTCGGCTTGGTCAAGTGAACTCCTCCGCGCCTCCCTTAAACGTGGTTCTTGCAGCACAGCAAAGCGTGCCATACCGAATAGGTTTATTCCGGTTTTCTTGATAATTCAGACGGATGGTGGATTGGCAAAAGGCAAATGCCCCGTCTTGATCCATAGCTTTGCGCCGGTGGGCCCCGCGCGCAGCTTGAGCGGTGCCCCTTCGGGAAGACGCAGCCAGGCGCCCTGCTTCAAAACCTCTTCGTCTTCGATGCCAGATCCTGCGATCATCAATATTTCCGCACCACCTGCCGGTTTTTCGTGCAGCACTGCGTCTGGTGCCAATGCAATAAATCGAACCGTTTCACGTGCGTCTTTGTGCAACGTCTTCGCTTTGATCTGGTCGCCTTCCAAATTGGTATCCATAGCCATACGGAACTGAGTTCTGTCATCGGGATCAAATTGCCAGAGTTTGACGAAGATGGTGCAGCCCTCTGCCGCCCCTGGCGTATGTGAAGTGGTCGGTGGATTGCGGACATAGGTCCCGGCGGGGTAATCGCCATGTTCGTCCTGAAATGTTCCAGCCAGCACAATGAACTCCTCGCCGCCGGTATGGGTATGTGCTGAAAAGTGGCTGCCCGGCGCATACCGCACGATAGAGGTCGCGCGCGCGATCTCATCCCCAATCCGGTCTAGCATGCGCCGGTCAACTCCGGCCATGGGTGAGGGGGTCCAAGGCAGTTCATCTGTTTGGATTAGGACACGTTGGGTGAAATCCGCGTTCAGTTCCATGAAAGCTCCTACAAGGGTGCAAGGGTGATCCCTGCCTCTGTCAAGTGTTGGCGAATGCCGCGCGCCATTCTGACAGCACCGGGCGTGTCGCTATGCAGGCAGATCGTGTCAATCTGCGCCGGGATATGTTTGCCGGATGAGGCGATGATCGCGCCCGCCTGCAGCATTTTAAGAATACGCGGAGCGGCAACGTCAGCATCATGCAGCACCGCGCCAGGCAGGCCGCGGTCGACCAGTGTCGCGTCATCGTTATAAGCCCGATCTGAAAATATTTCCCCCGCCCAGGAACAGCCCAAGTCACGCACTGTTTCTTCCTGTGCGGTCGCGGCCAGCACCATAATTACTATATCCGGATCCACATCAAGCGCGGCCTGATAACACGCGCGCGCCAAGGCATGATCCACGCTTGCCATATTGGCCAAGGCACCGTGCAGCTTCAGATGCCGGACGGTGCCACCTGCCCGGCGGGCCATCGCCTGAGCGGCCCCGAGTTGATAAGCGACGGCGTTGGCAATCTCTGAATGCGGGATGGGCAATTGCCGACGGCCAAATCCCTTGAGGTCCGCAAAGCCCGGATGTGCCCCGATCCCGACGCCCTTGGCGATGGCCATGCGCATGGTCTGGTCCATCACATCCGGGTCGCCTGCGTGAAAGCCGCAGGCCACATTGGCCGAGGTCACGATATCCAACAAGGCGGCGTCATCGCCCATTGTCCAGGGCCCAAATCCTTCGCCCATGTCGGAATTCAGGTCGACTTTGCGCTGCATGTCAGGGCCTTTCCACATCATCGCCAGCGGTTGCACCGCTGATCAATTGGTAGCTCAGCAGATCGGCGATGTCATGCGGGTCGCGGATGATGGGTTGGCACGACTGCGCAAGCTTTATGAGAAGGTCAGCGTCAGAGATCGCTGTCGCATCAGCCTCGTCGACGCTTAGAAACTGAAACGTCAGGTCTGTGCCGGGGGCTGCTTGCGCGATCTTGGGCAGATCAGCCGGGATCACACTGCCAATCCGGGGATAGCCGCCGATGGTCTGGCATTCAGCCAGAAGCACATATGGCACCCCATCGCCGGTCATCTGAATATCGCCCGGCACGATCAGCTCGGATACGAGAGTGCGCCCGCCCTCAATAGGGAAACCTGTCCCGCCATAGTCAAGTCGAACACCTTGCCTGTTGCCGCGCGGGCTGCGGGCGAAGATCGTTTTGGCAAATCTGTCCAGAACCGTTGCACTGAAGAAATCCGTTTGCGGGCCGGGCATAATCCGGATGGTGCCGCCATTAAAACGGGCGTCGGGCGCCAGCTTTTGTGCTGCGCGCATTGGGTCAGGATCAGGACCAAGTGGCAGCGTTTCACCCGGCTGAAGCCGCGCTCCGATCCCCGCAGTCAGATGCGTTGCACGGCTGTCCATGATCTGTTCGCTCAAGATCCCGCCTGCGAAGGCCAGATAGCCGTAAACCCCAGCCAGTGCGCCCCCAATCTTCAACTTGGCCCCAGCCTGTAGGATGTGGGTCATGTTTGGCGCGATTGGCGTGCTGTCGATGTCGGCCTGCATGCTGGCGCCTGTTAGGGCGATGCGTGTTGGATGCGTGACGCTGAAGGTCCCCCCAAACCCCATCATTTCTATGACGGCCTGGTCTGGCGGTGCATCCAGCAATGCGGCAGCCTCGAAAAGGGCAAGCCGGTCTGCGGCGCCGCCCGATGAGAGGCCCTGCGCCTTCCAGCCCGGGCGGCCCAGGTCCTGCACTGTCAGGCCGGGACCGGCGCTGTGGATGTGCAAGATGGGCATCAGCGCAGCACCTCACACACCGCGCCGCCATCGGGATCTGTGTTTGTCGAAAGTGCGGCATAGTCGGTGGCTGAGATGGCGTGGAACTGCACCGCGTCGCCAGGCCGAAAGGCGAAAGGCTCTGCTGTTTCTGGTCGATAGACGCGGAATGCGGTTTGGCCAATATGTCGCCAGCCGGTCGGGGCATCCGCCGCCCAGATGATCAGTTGTCGCACAGCCGCGATCAACGCGCCGCGTGGCAGGGTTTCGGTCAATGTGCTTTGGCGCGGAATATCCCAATGATCGGGCAACATGCCGAGATAGGGCTGCCCCGGCGCAAATCCGATTGCAATAACGCGCGTGGTTTGGGCAGTGATCTCGGCAATGGCCTGATCTACCGTGACGCCCGCCAATCGGGCCGCTTCGGCCAGTTGCGGGGCGTGATCTCCATCAAAGCAAACCGGTATGCGCCACAACCGCCGGGGACTGCTGACTGGTGTTTCATGATCCGCCAAAAACGACATGATCGCCTGTGTCACCGCTTTGCGATCTGTTCGCACAGGATCAAAGCCGACCCGAACCGATGCTAAGGATGACGCGACCTCGGTGACACCAGGCACATTTGCGCCGGCAAACTGATCGCGAAAGCTAACGGCGCGTATGTTGGCCGCTTCTGTCAAGACACGTGAAAAGCGAACAAGGACGCCATCTACTCCTAACGGGCGGAATTCGGGTTCTGCGGTCATGTGGCGGTTTTAGGTGGAACCTTTTGGACTGTCGATGGGCCGCTCTACCGTTGCCAGCCAGACGACCCATCTATGGAAAGGTAGACTTCGACCGCCCTGACTGGGGATCACTCGTACTCCACATTGAACGTGGTAACGACCTGTGCGATCTGCGTGTCGGTCATGTGGACCGGGTCTCGTCCGCGTGTCAGGATCGCAAGCTTGGCGGCTTCTTCCAGTTCTTCCATAGCGTAGACGGTTGGGCCAAGGTCGGAACCCGCCACGACGGGCCCATGATTGGCCAAAAGCACAGCGCTGGTTCTGGCAGCTACCTGTCGTACTGCCTCTCCCATTGCCGGATCGCCCGGTACAAAGAACGGCAGCAGTTTGACCTTGCCCAATCGCATGATTGGATAGGGGGTCAGCGGCGGCAAGACGTTTTCGGGGTCAAGATCAGGCAGCATGGAAAGGGCAACCGAATAACTTGGGTGCAGGTGGACAACCGCGCCGGTGCTTGCGCGCGTGTCGTAAAAGGCGGTGTGCAACGGGATCTCCTTGGTAGGTTTGTCCCCGGCCAAGTGGTGCCCGTCCGCGCTGATCAGGCTGATCTGCGCGGGGTCCAGAAACCCCATGCAACTGCCTGTCGGTGTGATCAGGATCGTCCCGTCAGACAACCTGACCGAGATATTGCCCGATGATCCGCAGGTCAGCCCGCGATCAAAAATTGACCTGGCGAAGCGGGTGATATCGTCGCGTGCTTTTGTCTCTTCGTTCATGTGCTGGTTTCCATGTCCTGCAGCGCGGTTGTGAAAAAATCCTTCGCACCGAAATTGCCGGATTTCAGCGCAAGCGCCATGTCATTGTGCCGAAGCGCTGGAACACCATGGGCCAGTTTTGGGCCGATATGAAGCGTTTGCGCCCGTAACCCGGTCACCACCGCGCCAGAGGTTTCGCCGCCCGCCACCACCATGCGTTTGACCCCTTTGACCGCAAGGTCAGCAGCCAGATCGGAAAATAGCGTTTCGATCTTTTCGGCGATGGTCTCTCGCCCGTACTCCGCTTGCGCCTTGGCAACCACATCCAAATCAGCAGAAGAATAGATCAAAGGTGCCGTGGTCTGGCCCATCACCCAATCGGCAAGCTCTGCCGCCGTGATTTTGCCCGCCATCACATCACCCGCAGCGATTTCGCGGCTGGGGGCCTTGGCTTTGTAATGTGCGACCTGGCCCCGGGTCGCGCGACTGCAAGAGCCTGACAGAACCACGCCCGGGCCCGTTATCCCATCCCAGGGCGGCGTTGTGGGTTTTGCGCCAAAATTGGCAGGCAGGCCTAGCGCGATGCCAGATCCACCGGTCAGCAATTTCTGGCCCCTAGCGCCCTGCCCGAGGCTGAGCAGATCGGCCTCGCTGACCGCATCCACGATGATCATGGCGCGCCCAGACGGCAAGGCGTGCACAATCGCAGCAGCCCCTTTGGCGACGATCGCAAGCGGCAGATGGGCCACAGGCCAGGTCGTTTGCCGTGCCAGCACGCGGCGCAGATCGGCATCTTTCATTGGGGTCAGCGGATGGTCTTGCATGCCGCTTTCATTGAGCAGGACATCATTCACGAACAGATGGCCCATATACACGCTGCGCCCATTGGCGGGGAAAGCTGGGCAGGTCAGGACATGTTGGGTTTTCAGTTTCTCTGCCAAGGCCTCTGCCACCTGGCCGATATTGCCTGCGTCGGTGCTGTCAAATGTCGAACAGACCTTGAAAATGATCTGTTCGGCGCCTTGTTTGATCAGCCAATCACAAGCTGCAAGGCTTTGGGTGATGGCCTCTGCAACCGGGATTGTGCGTGATTTAAGCGCAACGACCCCGGCCTCTACATCTGTATCCCCATCGGGAATGCCAACGAATTGCGCAGTGCGCATCCCACCTTCGGCAAGGGTCAAGGCGATATCCGACGCCCCGGTAAAGTCATCTGCGATGACACCGATCTTCATGATTTTGGTCCTTGGTCGAGGCGGATGATATGCTCGGCCTTCCCTTGCGGGAAGTTTTCGCGCACGAGCGGGTCATGGCCTGGGATGATCAGCGATGGCTTGGAGGCGAGGCGATAAAGTATATCAAACCCATCCAGCATGTCCTGCAAATCCACAACAATGGGGAAGGGTTTGCGGGCCTCGAAATTTTCTTAGTAGTGGGCCGCGTCTGAGGCCAGCACCAGCCATCCGGCGGATGTCCGCACCCGCACACATTGCAGGCCGCGTGAATGCCCGCCGATACAATGCACCGTCACACCATCAGCGACTTGGCCGTCCCCATCGTGAAAGATCACTCGCCCGGTATAAAGTCGTTTGATCGCCTCACAGACATGGGCGGCTGTAAAGGGCATCCGCAAGGTGTCGTGGCACATGCACGGGCCAGTGGCAAAGGCCATCTCGGCCGCTTGCATATGCAGCGTGGCGTTGGGGAACAGGTGCAACCCGCCTGCGTGGTCGTAATGCAAATGGGTGACGATCAGGGTGGTGATGTCGTCAGGCTTCAGGTTTAAAGGGGTCAGCGCCTCAACCGGGTTCAGGCGTATCGGGCGATCACGTGCCGCGGCCTCGGCATCATCATAGCCGGTGTCTACCAAGATCACCTCATCCCCGCGGCGCAGAACCCACATGAAGTAATCCATCGCGTGAGGCGCGTCATGATTGTCATCAAAGATAAAGCTGTCCCCGCGCGTCCGTGCGTTGCGGTCGGCATATTTGACGGCGTGAACTTCCCACTCGTTCATTTGTATACAGTGTCCCATGTCTGCACGATCTTGTCTGCGATCAGATCGCGGATGGCCTTATCAAACACTTTGAAATGCTTGCTGGCCAAATGTGCATCAAAGGCGGCGCGATCAGCATAGAGTTCGTAGAGGAAGACCGTGTTGGGATCACAGCTGTCGATGACCACGTCAAACTGATGACAGCCCGTCTCTTGCTGCTTTGAAACGCGCGCATTCTCCAGCATCAGCGGCATGAAATCCTTGGACATACCGGATTTCAGAACGAAATTGACACAAACAGCATACATCAGCGACCTCTTGAACTTGTGTACCTACGTTGAACGAATGGGTGCTGGCGTGCAACGAGTGCGTGGTTCACTGTTTGTAGGATAGCCGCGCCCTGGCCACCGCCAAAGGGGTCAGTGGGTGACAAAATTGCGGTATTTGATCTTGCAAAAGAACATCCCCTGGTTCGGTGCTTTCTGGCAGTATCGCGACCCGGTCATCATTGTCCGGTGGCGACCACCTTAATGACGATGCGGATCGCCTCGGCCCGGTTGCAGCCCATCCAACCGGCATAACAGGAGCGCGTTGTGCCCTTGTGGCGGATGGCCCCGCAAACCTCATTGTTGCTGCAAATACGTGTGCAAATGGTCCTTTCATCGTATCCTTTCATAGGATGTATGTGCTGTGATTGCATATCGCTGCGTCTTCGATGATGTATACATTGTTGATGGTCGAGTAAGAATTGGAAAGTAGGTTATGGCGCGAAGTTTTGAAATTGCGGTGTTCGAGGGAGATGGGATCGGTCCAGAGATTATGGCTCCAACCATTGATATTCTGAGGAAAATATCTGCATCATCGTTGGATTTTAATTTGATATTTACCTCATACCCGGCCGGGGCCGCCCATTATGCCAAAACCAGGGAAAGCTTGCCCAAGACGTCGCTTGAGGCGGCTGGAAAAGCTGATGCGATTCTCTTGTCAGCGATGGGTCTGCCCGATGTCCGCTACGAAGACGGGACCGAAATTTCCCCACAGATTGATCTGCGCAAGGCGTTCGATCTGTTCGCCGGCGTGCGCCCTGTTCGTGTCATGGCCACAGATCGCACACCTCTAAAAATACCGGCCGGCCGCGCTATCGATTTCGTGCTTATCCGCGAAAGCACCGAAGGACTGTTTTACAGCCAAGGTGTCGGTGAGGTGACTGACGACGACGCCCGCGAGACTTTGCGGATCACCCGTGACGTCTCTGAAAAGCTGTTCAAATTCGCGTTCCAACTGGCGCAGGATCGCAAGAACACCGGTCAGGGCCCCGGCCGTGTGACCTGCGTGGACAAGGCAAATGTGTTCCGAGCCTTTGCTTTCTTCCGCAGCCTGTTCGATGCTGAGGCGGCAAAGCATTCTGACCTGACAGCTGATCATGCCTATGTCGATGCGACGGCGCTCTGGATGGTGCAAAAGCCATGGGAATTCGACGTTCTGGTGACCGAAAATATGTTTGGTGACATTCTTTCGGATCTTGGGGCCGGTCTGATGGGGGGGCTGGGGCTGGCCCCATCCGCAGATATCAGGCTGGACCACGCGGTCTTTCAGCCTTGTCACGGATCCGCGCCGGATATCGCCGGACAAGACAAGGCCAACCCAATCGCGATGATCTTGTCGGCAGCAATGATGCTTGAATGGCTGGGGTTACGGCATGATGTGCCGGCCTTGATCACCGATGGCCAACGCATTCGGGACGCGGTGGATGTGACGCTGGCCAATCCATCCGTCCTGACGCCCGACTTGGGCGGGTCAGGCACCACAGCAGGTGTGGGTCGCGCTGTTCTGAGCACGCTGACCCTATGACCTTGCGCGTCGCGTGTGTGGGAGCAGGGTACTTTAGCCAATTTCACATCGACAGTTGGCGCCGCATACCGCAGGTGGATCTGGTCGGCGTCTGTGATCAGGATCGATCAAAAGCCGATGCCACCGGTGCGCCCGCCTTTGCGGATATGCGCCAGATGTTTGATGCGGTGGCCCCCGAGATCATAGATCTCATCTTGCCACCCTCCGCCCATGCCGATGCAATCCGCACAGCGCTGTCCTGCCACACCGCGAAAGTGATCATTTGCCAAAAACCGTTTTGCCTAAATCTCGAAGAAGCCCGGACGATGGTGGACTTGGCGCATGACGCAGGCGTGTCGCTGATCGTGCACGAGAATTTTCGCTTTCAGCCGTGGTACCGGAAGATCAAAGAAGTTCTGGACGCAGGCAATTTGGGCGACGTGCACCAAATGACTTTTCGGCTGCGCCCCGGCGACGGGCAGGGACCGGACGCTTATCTGTCCCGCCAACCATACTTTCAAAAGATGGACAGGTTTTTGATCCATGAAACAGCAGTGCATTGGGTCGATACCTTTCGCTACCTCTTTGGTCCGCCCCACGCCGTTTATGCCGATCTACGGCGGGTCAACCCCGTGATCGCGGGTGAAGATGCGGGCTATGTCATCTTTGACCATGCTGGCAGTGTGCGTGCGCTCTTTGATGGCAACCGGTTGCTTGATTACGCCGCCGATAACACAAGGCGCACAATGGGTAAGGCCATGGTCGAGGGCAGCACCGGCGTTTTAACGCTTCGGGGTGATGGATCCTTGCACCTGCGACCCTTCGGATCAATGACAGAAACCTGTGTTTTGCCACCGGATCCGCACAACGGATTTGGGGGCGATTGCACCCACGCATTGCAATTACACGTGGTTTTGGGTCTAAATGACGGCCAAGCGCTGGAAAACTTGGCCGGTGACTACCTGAACGTCATCCGGATAGAAGAGGCGATCTATCGGTCTGCTGAGACAGGTCAAAAAGTGAAAGTTTAAATTATGTCCGCCGTCGCACCGAAGCCCAAAAGCAACTCTGCCGTGGCCCTTGAAGAACTGCGACACCTGATTTTTTCGGGCGAACTGCCGGCCGGATCCGACCACTTGGAAAGCGAATTGGCCGCACGGCTGGGCATGTCACGGACGCCTGTGCGCGAAGCTGCGCTGCAACTGGAAGGTCAGGGGCTGTTAAAGGTGCGTGCGCGCAAAGGCGTCCGAATTCTGCCAATCTCCATCGAAGACATGATCGAAATATACGATGTGTTGACGGAATTAGAAAGCATGGCGGCGGCAAGTGCCGCCAAAAAGGGCTATGACCCAAAGCAGCTTCAAACCCTGGAACGGACGATAACCGATATGGAAGCGGCATTGTCAGCTGCAGATCGCGATGCTTGGGCCGCCGCCGATGACGCATTCCATGCCGAGCTTGTCCAATTGGGTGGCAATTCCCGGGTGGTGGCGATTGTCGGTCAGATGGTTGATCAGGTTCGGCGTGCCAAGGCCGTCACCCTCTACATGCGTCCGCTTCCGACACAATCGAACAAAGATCACCGCAGCGTTTTAGAGGCTATTTCAGATGGTGATCCACAGGCCGCGCATGACATTCACTACGCGCATCGCACGGCGGCCAAGAATGTACTGATTACCCTTTTGCGGCAAAACCGGCTGCATAATCTATAGACCTCACCGTGTGAAACAGCGCCCACACCGTGTAAATGGGGGTGCTAAACCGTTGTATTTTCGCGCGACCGCCCCGCGATACTGGTAACATTCCAAAACAATCCTTAGGTATTGAAGGCTGGCGATCTTGTGGCGGTCAAAGGCCCCGATTTTAAGGATAGGATCGATGCAAATTCAAAAAGACACCGATTTGACAGGTCGCCTGGAATTTGAAAGTGACGCTGGATCTGGACGGTCAAAGTGGGTCGCCATCGGGATAGCGCTCTTGCTGTTTGTCTGGATGGGCAGTGGTTTTGTTCTGCCAAGCGAAACGCCTTCGCAGACCGTCGAAGACACGGATGTTCAACGTGTTGCCGTGGCCGTCACTCCGTCGGTTGCAGAGGATGTGATGCTGGTTCTAACAGCAGAGGGGCAGTCTATGCCCGACCGCATCACCAGCATTCGTGCCGAAGCCGGCGGGCAGGTGACGCAGGTTTTGGCCGCCCGGGGTGACTTTGTTGAAGCTGGGCAAGAGCTTGGTCGCGTTGACGCCGAAACAGCGCGGGCGCAGCTTTTGCAGGCACAAACATCCCTGCAGCAGGCCAAACGTGACTTTGACAATGCTGTGGCCCTACAGGTACGCGGCGTGGCAACCGAAGATCGGGTCAGCCAAGCGCGCGCGGCCCAAGCCGCCGCCGAAGCCGCCGTCACTCAAGCGCAGCAGCAATTGGACAATACCGTCATCCGCGCCCCTTTCCCCGGTCGTCTGAATGATTTGACGCTCGACCAGGGTGAATTTGTGGGCATTGGCGATGTTGTTGCCGAAGTTGTGGACAATGACCCTTTGACCGTGATGATCCAGGTCCCACAAATCGCCTTATCGCGTATAGAAACAGGGCAAATGGCCGAGGTGGAGTTTATTACTGGCGAGAAGCGGACGGGTCAGGTCGGCTTTGTCGGCAGCAACGCGGACCAGCAAACGCGGACCTTCCGGGTCGAGATCGTGTTCGAGAACCCAGACAGTGTGATGCCAGCTGGCCTGAGCGCTCGCATCACAATTCCCACCGGTCAGGCCCGGGGGCATTTTATTTCGCCTGCGATCTTGTCCCTGGGGACTGAAGGGGAGCTAGGCGTCAAAACGGTCGACGCCGATGACACCGTCTCCTTCTCTGCGGTGGATATTGTGCGTGCACAGACCGATGGCATCTGGGTCACAGGACTATCGGATAAGGTCGACATCATTACTGTAGGTCAGGGTTTCGTAAATTCTGGGGATGTCGTGGATCCACGCGTCCAGCCTGCGACCTCACAGGTTGGGGTCAACCAATGAACACGCTGATTGATGCCGCATTCAACCGCAGCAAAGTCGTTCAGCTGTTGCTCGTTTTCTTAATGGCGGTTGGCACATACGCCTATGTGGCGATCCCAAAGGAAAGCAATCCAGAGGTGCCGATCCCGGTTGTCTATGTCTCTGCAAGCCTTGACGGTATCTCGCCCGAGGATGCGGAAGATGTGTTGATCCAGCCGATGGAGGCTGAATTTGCGTCATTGACCGGTCTTAAAACCATGACCGCCACAGCCAGCGAAGGGCGCGGCAGTGTCCAGTTGGAATTCGAACCTGGCTTCGATTCTGACGAGGCGCTCGATCAGGTGCGTGAAGCCGCCGACAAGGCTGAAAACGAGTTGCCGCAAGACGCCAATATGACGGTGACCGAAATAAACACGGCACTCTTCCCAATCCTGACGGTCATCTTGTCAGGGCCAGTGCCGGAACGGACCCTAAATAGCCTTGCCGATGGTCTGCGCGACGACATTGAATCGCTCAGCGGCGTGCTAGAGGTCGATGTGGCTGGCAAGCGCACCGAACTTCTTGAGGTGCTGATCGATCCGACGGTATTTGAAACCTACAACATCACATTTGATGAACTGATCAACGCCATCACACGGAACAACCAATTGATTGCCGCTGGCGCAATTGAAAGCGAAGCCGGGCGTCTGGTGCTAAAGGTCCCGGGGCTGATCGAAACGTTTGAAGATGTGATGGAGATGCCCATTCTGGTGCGCGGTCAGACTGTTGTGACCTTTGCTGATGTGGCCACCATCCGCCAGACCTTCGAAGACCCCACAGGCTTTGCCCGCATCAACGGCCAACCGGCCCTGGCGCTAGAGATCAAGAAACGGGTCGGTGCCAACATCATCGAAACGGTCTCAGATGTCCGACAAGTGATTGAGACTGCGCAGGGTGATTGGCCCGACACGGTCGAGGTGCGCTATACGCTCGATGAAAGCGAAACCGTCAAGGACATGCTGTCTGATCTGGAGGCGAATGTCATAGCGGCCATCATTCTGGTGATGATCGTTGTGGTCTACGCGCTCGGCCTGCGGTCGTCGCTTTTGGTGGGGCTGGCGATTCCGGGCGCGTTTCTGACCGGGGTCGCAGCGCTCTATTTCATGGGTTACACGATGAACATCGTTGTCCTGTTCTCGCTAATCCTTGTGGTCGGCATGCTGGTCGATGGGGCAATTGTGACCGTCGAACTGGCCGACCGCTACCTGTATGAAGGCGACAGTCCCGCGCGCGCCTATGCCCGTGCCGCCAAACGCATGGCGTGGCCGATCATCGCCTCTACCGCAACAACCCTCTGCGTGTTCTTTCCGCTGTTGTTCTGGTCCGGCGTTGTGGGTGAGTTCATGAAGTTTCTGCCGATCACTGTTATAGCCACACTGGTAGCCTCACTTTTCATGGCGCTCGTGTTTATCCCTGTCATGGGTGGACTGATCGGCAAGCGCCGCGCGCAAACGGCACAGGCCAAAGCACAGCTTTACGCCGCTGAACGCGGGGATCCACGTCAGATGACCGGTTTCATGGGCGGCTATGTGCGCGTTTTGCAATTGTCGATTTTGCGGCCCTGGACCACTCTTAGCCTGGCCGTCATCGCCCTTGTCGGGTCCTTCGTGGCCTATGCGAATTTTGGCACTGGCCTGACCTTTTTCCCCGAGGTGGAGCCTGAATATGCGCAGGTTAATGTCCGAGCAAAAGACAACTTTTCTGTCTATGAACAGGATGCCCTTGTCCGCCAGGTTGAAGCCCGACTTGCGGGCTACAGCGAGATCGCCAGCGTATATGCGCGCTCGGGCAGCTCGGGGCAGGGCGGTGACACTATCGGTTCGATCCAATTGGAACTGGCCGATTGGGACACCCGCCGCCCAGTGGTTCAGATCGCCGAAGATATCCGCACTGACATGGCCGAAATTCCGGGGATCGAGATCGTCGTGGAAACGGATTCCGGCGCCCCGGGTGGCGGCAAACCCATTAATCTAGAGGTGCTAGGCCGGATTTCTGCAGATCAAGAGCGGGCGGTTGGCATGATCTTGGCTGAAATGACGCGCCTGGGCGGGTTTATCGATGTGGTCGACAGCCGCCCGGATGCGGGTGTCGAATGGCTGATCGAGGTGGACAGATCCGAAGCTGCACGCAGCGGTGCGGATGTTGCGTTGTTGGGCCAGGCCGTGCAACTTTTGACCCGAGGCATCACAGTGGACGATTACCGGCCCGAAGGCAGCGATGATGATGTGGATATCGTCGTGCGCTTTCCGGCAGCGGACCGGACGCTTGCCGAACTTGAAGCACTGCGCGTGCCCACCAATGCGGGTCTTGTGCCAATCTCGAACTTCGTGTCCTTCAACCCCGCCCCGCAAAGCGGTGTGATCACCCGGATCGACCAGTCGCGCGTCATTACCATTTCGGCGGATGTGGCACCCGGTGTGTTGGCCAATGACCAGATCCTCGCCTTGCAGACGGCCCTTGACCGGCTTGATCTTCCGGCCAGCGTCACCGTCAATTTCGCGGGCGAAGCCGAGGATCAGGCCGAAGCCATGACATTCCTGATCGGCGCATTCCTGTCGGCCATCGGGCTGATGTTCCTGATCCTGCTCACACAGTTCAACAGCTTCTGGCAGGCCTTTATCGTCATGTCGGCCATTGTGTTTTCGGTGGCAGGTGTCTTGCTGGGGCTTCTCATCACGGGCCGCCCCTTTGGTGTTGTGATGGGCGGGATCGGAGTGATCGCGCTTGCCGGGATCGTCGTGAACAACAACATCGTCCTGATCGACACGTTCAACCAGATCAAGGCACAAGGCGTGTCTTCGCTCGAAGCGGCCTTGCGGACCGGCGCGCAACGTTTGCGTCCCGTGGTACTGACATCCGTCACCACCGCGCTGGGCCTGATGCCGATGGTGATCGGGCTCAACATCAACTTTTTCACCCGGGAAATCGTCTATGGCGCCCCCTCAACCCAATGGTGGACAGAGCTTTCCGCCGCCATCGCGGGCGGGCTTGTCTTCGCCACGATCCTTACACTGCTGGTCACCCCAGCCATGCTAATGCTGGGGGAACGCCGCGCCAAACGGTTCGAAACTAGCCCGGCATTGGCACCCGCGGAATAGGTTTCAAAAGGCTAACTTTTACGTCCATGTTTGGCTGTCGAGCCTTTTCAAGTTCGAAGCAAAGCGAACTTGCATGTCTTTGTAGATTGGTTCTTGATGACCGATAGAGATGGACGGCTCATAACGAATTGATCGCTATCGCATCAGCTACCATGCTTGACTAACAGGGGATGGCTTCCGTATCGGAACTCGATGACCAATATGAGATATCTACTTCTTCTACCAACCCTGATAGTCTTGGGTTCTCCATCATATGCGGAAAGCCAAGCCTCGCTCGCTGCGGCTATCGAAGATGCAGCCACGAACGAATATCAAGATGAGCGGCATTCCGTTGAGATTGAAGGGTGTCTGATGACAACCTTCAGGTGGCGGGACCGGCCGGGACATGGATGGGTTCTTTGGACCTCTGTCCAAGTTGATATGGTTGACGCTGAAATCAACGAAAATGCTTTACGGCCGGGAGAGAAGTTTGGCTATGCTGTTCGCGATCCGGGACCACCAGAAATCGGATTTGGACTTATTGGTTTTACAATGCGTCCCGCCACTCTTGCACGACAAGAACGCTCCATTCTGCGGGAACCATCAATGGAAACCGCACCCTCCCCAAGAGGAGACGGTACTACGCATTATTATGAGTATCGAGAGGAGTTCTTCTTCACGCTGGAAGGACCAAATGTTGGAGATAAATTACGCAGCTTTCCAATACTATATGATCGATATATCGAAAATTACTGCACTTTTACGGGTTGATTTGAAAGAAGCCCTTCGTGCAACGCGCCGCACGCTTCGTCTGGATTGATCGACGATTTTCGCCCGGTACCATCGCAATGGCAGCTTTGAAACATCCCCAACAGCTAAAACTGCCCTGACAGCGCACCTCTCTGCACACTGCATTAGGACGGAACCACTAGCTCTTTTTGTAGGCGCGGATGTACAGCCCCTGCTGCTACAATGTCCTGACGTTACCGTTTTCCCATCTTCACAAATGCGGCTTTCCCTTTAGTGTGGTTGGGAAGTTTTGGGAGGAACGGATGGTTGCAGACGAAAAACCATGGACGGCATTCTATGGTCCCTCGGTACGCGCGGATATTGGCGATCCGCAATTCCGGACAATCGGTGACTTTGTCAGTGCCACCGCCGACACTTATGGTGATTTGCCCGCGTTCACGACCTGCCTGCCCAATGGGATGAATGGCACGCTGACGTTTAAGCAAGCGGATGAAATGTCAGATGCGCTCGCCGTCTATCTGCGTGATATCGCGGGCCTCAATGCCGGTGACCGGGTGGCCGTTCAGGTGCCCAATTGCCTAGCCTATCCTGTCATGGCCATGGCGATCTTCAAGGCCGGATGCGTGCTGGTCAACGTCAACCCGCTTTATACGGCCGAGGAAATGGCCAAGCAGTTCGAAGATGCTGAGCCCTCGGCCATCCTGATTGCCGATATGTTCGCCGACAAACTGGTTGAGGCGTTGCACGGCCACCCGATCCCGAACGTGATCATTACTCGCGTGGCCGAATTCATGCCCGCCTTGCCGAAATGGATCGTCGGTCTTGTCCAGAAATACTGGGACCAGACGATCAAACCGATCACGCTTGCCCATATCCGCCTACCTGACGCGATCGCCGCAGGGCGCGCAAAACACGCTGACCTACATAACCCGGTTGAGGAATACCGCAGCACCGTCGCACCCGATGATATCGCGTGCCTGCAATATACCGGCGGGACGACGGGTGTCTCCAAAGGCGCGATGCTGACCCATGCCAATCTGCTCAGCAATATGGAGCAGACGAT
>JBCBGX010000002.1:0-38304 GCA_038526325.1 Pseudomonadota bacterium
CATCGAACGCGGCGCGCGCGCCCGGCATATGACGCTGTGATGTGGCGCCTCCTGCTGGCACACCTGGCAATGTGCATCTCAGCATATGGCGCCCAGGCACAGTCTACATTGTCGGACTATACCGAGGATGTACTGACCCATGTGGTCCTTCACAAGCTTGGCCATGCACTGATCCGCGAATTTGACCTGCCGGTTTTGGCCAACGAAGAGGTCATGGCCGATACATTCGCAACAGTCATCGTTGTTCAAAAAATGCCGGAACGCGCACTCGCGATCATCGCGGCGCGCGCGGCTGCGTTTGAGGCTGAGATGGACGAAGAAACCGTCTTTGCCCAACATCCCGATGATGTTTGGCGTGCTGGCCAAATGATTTGCCTCGCCTA
This sequence comes from Pseudomonadota bacterium, assembly GCA_038526325.1. Classification (GTDB taxonomy): domain Bacteria; phylum Pseudomonadota; class Alphaproteobacteria; order Rhodobacterales; family Rhodobacteraceae; genus Yoonia. The sequence continues at coordinate 384 of JBCBGX010000002.1, forward strand.
TGGGCTAGAGCCCAATCAATTTGAAGACTTGGCACGCGACAGCGGCATGACCGGGGACGAGGCTGCCAATTGCCGCGACAGCGCGCCAGAGATTGGGCGCGCCTGGCGGCGGATACTTGCACCCTTGCAGTTGCCTACGGATGCGCAGGTGACTGAATTTCAGGGAAAAGTCAGTGATGGAGAGTGGAGAGATGCCATCATCGAAAGCGATCTTATTGACAGATTGCGCCCGGTGATGATCGGGTTTGATTGGCATTCATTGATTACTCTGCACTTCGACACATGCGACACCGGTGCGACTTGGTTCCGCAACGGACGCAGGATCCTGATTTGCGACAACCTTATCGCCCGGTTTGAGCGGCAAAACGCACAGCGCTAACCCACCCGCAACGCCCAGTGCCGTAAAATATCGTTTTGTAACGATCGCGCCGCGCGGTTCCAGGATTGCGCGCCCGGTGGGTTTTCGCTGCCCGACAGCTTGCCGCGCGCGCGCGCGTCCAGATCTGCCGCAAAATAGGCAAAGGCGATATCGCGCCCAGTTGCTGTCCGCATGTAGCCCGCAAGTGATGTCACAAAATTGAGTGTTCCAGTCTTGGCGCGGATGTCCACCAGGGTGTTTGGCAGCGTCTTACGGTTTTCGTCCACCAAGGGAATGGATTTCAAAATAGGCCGCAACACGTCTCTCACGCGCTTCGCCTGCAGGAACTGCACCATGTCAGCGGCCGTTACACGAGACGCATCCCCCAGGCCGGAATGGTCAACGAAAGAGGGGCGGATTCCGCCCGCCCTCATTTCTGCCCAGCGCGCCATCCCTAAAGCAGATGTGCGCAGTCCGCGATTTTGCCCCGCCTGTGCAGAGGTCGCGGCAAGCCCAGCGGCCTCAGCCGTCAGATTCGTCGAGAACCGCAGCATCCCGCGCATGAGTTCCGTCATAGGAACACCCTGAAACATAGCCAGAACCGTTCCCTCCGGCAGATCGGGGATCTCCTGAGCCCGCTTCAGCACAATGCCCTGACTGCGGGCAAATGTGGAAAAGACTTCGGCGCAATAAAGTGCCGGATGTCTTACCGGCAACCAGCGTGACCCAGCATCGTTAAGCGCGCGGCGCGCAACTGTCCATTGATCAACATTGCCAGCGTCACGATACGTAAACACAGGGCTTGCCCGGTCGACAATTTGTATCCGTGCCGATGTTACCGCAGGGCGAAAATTTTCACTGCGCGCATCCATCGTCGTTGCGAATAAATCACCCTCTTTTTTCCACTCGAAATGGACCCGGTTGAAATTGAGGTTTAGCCCAGTGATCGTTGGATTGTACCCCACATAGTCATCCTGACTTTCGTCAATCTCATGAAGATTAATGAGCGCGTTGTCCCAAACCAGAAAATCTCCGCGCACCTCGCGCAACCCAGTGTCCTTAAGGCGTTGTGCCAATTCAGCAAGCTGATCGGTGACAAGATTCGGATCGCCACCGCCAGCCAGTACCAAATCCCCTTCCAGCACACCGTCAATCACCGAGCCCGTTGCGATCACTTGGGTTTCAAACCTGTGATCCGCTCCTAGTGTCTCAATCGCATAAAGGGTGGTAAACGCTTTGGAAACGCTTGCGGGTGGTTGGGCAAGTTCGGGTAAGATAGCCTCGACCACTTCGCCGGTGCCCATGTCTGCGGCGACGAACCCAACCTTGTCAGACAGGCCAGATTGCTCGATTAATTGGCTAACGGCGTCTGCTTGTGGGATGCGGGCAACGGGCCGCACAGATGTCAGTGGGGCCTCTGCCATAACGCCAGTTGCCAAGGATGACGCAGCACCGGTCAACACCGCACGACGGGACAACTGCACTACCATTCCCCGCGCGCCCTGATCGCGGTCGAGGATTGATCGGACATCGGCAGGTTCACAAATGACCACGCAGGCGCCTGTGTTCGCCCTAAAATATGGCTGGCGCGTCCTGGCAACCTCGCATTTGCGTATATACGGGCTGTTTTCGAAAGACGCGCAGAAATCCTGTCGCCGGGCCGCGCAACGACCCCCATTGGCACTGTCTCGATGATCCACCGCCAATTCTGCCAGTGATGAAATTGTGCCAGATTGTCCGCGCCCATTAACCAGACGAACCGCACACCAGGATAGCGCTGGCGCAAAGCGGACAGCGTTTCTGCTGTAAAGCGCGTTCCCAGTTGTGCCTCAACATCCGTGATCGTCACCCTTGGGTGCCGCATGATCGCGCAGGCAGCTTGCATACGGTCCGCCAAAGGTGCCGGCCCCGCGGATTTTAGCGGGTTGCCGGGCGAGACAAGCCACCAGACATGATCAAGACCGAACCTTTTCAGCGCAGCCTGCGTAATGTGCACATGTCCTGCATGCGGTGGATCAAATGATCCCCCTAGGAGGCCGATGATTTGGCCAGTTTTTGCTATCGGAAAGGCAGTCAAGCCCACCGCCTCATAGGCATCAGGCAGAAGAAACTGTTTGGAACCGTCCATAGCACTCTTTGCTGTTTCATCTTAACTATTGCGGTATTAGTGGCTGTTCTGGGCAAGACTATGTCAAAGTTTAACGGATAGCGACGCACATGAAAGTGACCTATTTCTTGCGGTCCGCTCCACCTTTGGTCTGTTCCGCAGATTGCGCCCACAGATTGATCGCCTCTTCATCAGCGTATTGATCAATGAGCGCCAGTTCTTGATCCGAAAACTCCAGATTATCGACAGCGCCCACACAATCGACAACTTGATCGGGTCGTGAAGCACCAATAAGCGCCGTTGTAATCCCTCCACCACGCAAAACCCAGGCAATCGCCATTTGTGCAAGCGTCTGACCACGGCCTTCGGCAATGTCATTGAGCTTACGAATATTGCTCAACGCCTTGTCGTTCAGCATGGATGGAAACAGCGATTTGTCCTGCGCCGCGCGACTGTCATCGGGGATACCTCCCAAGTATTTCTTTATCAGCATACCCTGGGCTAGCGGCGTAAACGCGATTGAGCCTATGCCCAATTCAGCCAGCGTGTCTTTCAGCCCATCCCGTTCAATCCAGCGATTGAGCATATTGTAAGATGGCTGGTGAATAAGGCAGGGCGTCCCCAAATCCTTTAGAATAGCGACTGCCTCGCGCGTGCGTTCCGAATTGTAAGATGAAATACCCGCATAAAGCGCGCGGCCAGACCGCACGATGTAATCAAGGGCGCCCATGGTTTCTTCCAAAGGGGTCTCAGGATCAAAGCGATGGGAATAGAAGATATCAACGTAATCAAGACCCATTCGTTTGAGCGATTGGTCACAGGACGCGACAAGGTATTTACGGCTGCCCATCTCTCCGTAGGGTCCAGGCCACATCAAATATCCTGCTTTTGAACTGATAATCAGTTCGTCCCTGTAACCGGCGAAATCCTCTTTCAGGATTGATCCAAAGGCGTGCTCCGCCGATCCGGGCGGCGGGCCATAATTATTGGCCAGATCGAAATGGGTAATGCCATGATCAAAGGCCGTCCGACAAATCGCCTGTTTTGTCTCGTGCGGCGTGTCGTGACCGAAATTATGCCAAAGCCCAAGGCTGATGGCAGGCAGCTTGACCCCAGATGCCCCACAGCGGCGATACGCCATTCGCTCATATCGATTTTCGGCAGGGACATAATCCATGTGCGAGCTACTTTGACAGCAGCGACCAAGGCATCACGCAGGCCTAAGGATGTCAAACAGGTCTTGACCCATCCGATTGCAATGCGATGCTTTTGGTCATGCGCTACAGCACGATCCTTCAACCGGCCGCATTGATCCTGGCTTTGCTGTTGGCTTTGCCGTTTACTTTGCATGCGCTTGACTTTGGACAGGGCGGACTTCGGCATGCTTTGCCAGAGCCGCATTACCTATTCTCGGACAACGAAACGGCCAATTTCGGCATTTTTTCCCATATGATTGCTGGCGCGATCATCACCGCTCTTGTCCCGCTACAGCTGATTGCACCATTGCGCAGACAGTTTCCAATGCTTCATCGCCTGTCTGGGCGAGTTATCGGAGTTGCTGCCGTTTTAACCGCCATCGCCGGACTGACCTATATCGCGCTGCGGGGCACGATTGGGGGATGGCCCATGAATATCGGGTTCACGCTATATGGGGTGCTCATGCTCTGGGCCGCCTTTCAAACCATGCGCCATGCGGCAGCGAGACGAATCGATGCTCACTACGCTTGGGCGCTTCGGCTGTTCTGGCTCGCGATCGGGTCTTGGCTTTACCGCGTCCATTACGGGCTGTGGTATCTGGCCACTGGTGGGCTATGGTCCAACCCGGACTTCACAGGGGCATTCGACCTCGTCCAGAATATCGCGTTCTTCATCCCATATCTTGTCGGGGTCGAAATCTACTTGGCCCGCAAACGATACCGGGTGGCTGTCAACTGATCGGACACCGCACTGGTCTTGCTATCCACAAAGCCAAGTCCCCGCATATGCGTCCGAATTATCGTATCGCCGACAACCGCCTGCTTTCCCTTGCGATACACCATCCAGATATGATTGTCCGGATGGGCCAAGGCAAGGTCAGAGGCAGCTTGTAAATCCGCTTCCTCCATCAGTATGGCCAGCAAGATCGCAGCAGCCCCTGGTGTATCCACGGTCACGCCCGCCAAAGCATTTGCCAAAGGCACATCATCAAAAGTACCCAGAACAAAGGCGGGGGCCTCCGCTGACACACCCAGCTTTTCCGCCAGAGTGGGTGGCTTTTTCAATAGAGCCTTTTGCCATCGCACTGCCTCAACCGCATCTAACTCCAGCAACAGGTCCGGACCATCCGTCAACACCCGTACCCCGGCATCATCCAGCACAACATCACGAATATCACCGCGCGGAATATCCAGCCTGATCTCTCCCCGCAGGCTCAGAACCTTGCTGTCTAGATGCAGCTTCGCTTCAGCCACATCGCTCTGCCAATGACAGACCGCTACCGATTCACGCCCCATAATGCCCCCTTTCAATGTCTTTTCATCGTAACACAGCCATGCCAATTTGCCGATATGATAGATCTGACCACGCGCAATGGCGCACCACTCTCTCGCCTTACCTTCGGCACGATGCAATTCGGCGGCAAAGCCGATGAGGCGACAAGCAAAGCGATGTATGATGCCGCCCGCTCCGCCGGCCTCAATCATTTTGACACCGCCGTGGGCTATACAGATGGCGCGGCAGAGACGATCCTGGGCAAGCTGATCAAGGACCAGCGTGATGACATCTATCTGGCCACAAAGGTTGGCTATATTGGCGGAGCGTCACGGGAAAACATCATGCAGCAATTTGACACCTGCCGCAGACAGCTGGATCAGGACGCGGTCGACTTGCTCTACATGCACCGCTTCGACGATGACACCCCGCTTGAGGAAACCTTCAGCACCCTCGCGGAATTGCAATCCACCGGCGCAATTCGCCAAATCGGCGTCTCAAACTATGCCGCTTGGCAGGTCATGAAGGCGCAAAACATCGCCCAATCACTGGGTACACAGATCGACGTCATCCAGCCTATGTACAGCCTTGTCAAACGACAGGCCGAGGTTGAGATTTTCCCGATGGCAATAGATCAGGGGATAGCACTTGCGCCCTATTCTCCTCTCGGTGGTGGGCTTTTGACCGGGAAATACGCCCTGGGCGAAACCGGCCGCCTGACCGAAGACTCTCGCTACAAAGCCCGCTACGATCAGGCCTGGATGCATGATACGGCAACAGGCCTCGCCGCACTCGCGTCTGACCATGGCGTTGCCCCTGCCACCCTTGCTGTTGCTTGGGTGCTTGGCCAAGCGGCAGGACCGTCCCCCATTATTTCTGCAAGGTCTGTTGAGCAGCTACAACCGTCCGTGGCCGCGCAAAATTTCCAGATGTCCCCTGATCTATACAGGCAAATCACCACGCTCAGCATCACCCCCGCCCCCGCCACCGATAGGTTGGAAGAGGTGTGATCGATTTCCTGATCATCGGAGGTGGCATCGCGGGTGTCTCTGCTGCCGCGCGGCTGGCACCTCTGGGCAGCGTGACCTTGCTAGAGGGCGAGGCGGCGCTTGCCTATCACGCCTCGGGCCGCTCGGCGGCCTTGTTCGAGGAAAACTACGGGCAGCCCTCCACGGTCGCGCTCAACAAGGCAAGCCGGGAGTTCCATGTCACGGCAGATGTGCTCAGTCCGCGGGGCCTGCTGCTGGTTGGGGGCCCGCAAGATGCAGAGGCCTTCGCGCATGACCAGACGACCATGGGCCTGGAGCCGATCGGCGTGACACAAGCGAAGGACCTGATCCCAATCCTCAATGGCCAAACCATCGACCGGGCCGCTCATGACCCGGACGCATGGGATATCGACACAGACAAACTGGTGCAGCATTTCGCCCGGCAGGCCCGCGCGCATCAGGCGCAGATCATCGTCAACGCACAGGTGACCGGGATCACACCCACCACATCCGGTTGGAGCGTCACCACGGGCACGGGCACCTATAACGCCAAAAACCTCGTCAACGCGGCAGGCGCTTGGGTCGACCAGATCGCCACAATGGCCGGTATCACACCGCTTGGGTTCACACCCCTGCGCCGCTCCATGGCGCGCATCTCCGCACCCGGCGGGCATGATGTCAGCGACTGGCCCATGGTCTTTGGGGCGGGCGAAACATGGTACGCCAAACCGGATGCCGGCGCACTGATCGTCTCACCAGCGGATGAGGACCCGGTCACCCCCCATGACGCCTATGCTGACGACCTGGTCCTAGCCGAAGGGATCGCGCGGTATGAGGCCTATGTCTCCACACCCGTCACCCGCCTGCTCAGCTCCTGGGCCGGGTTGCGCACCTTCTCGCCTGACCGCACGCTTGTCATCGGGCCGGACCCGCATGAGCCCAGCTTCATCTGGTGCGCCGGACAAGGCGGCTACGGCATGCAATCGAGCCCCGGGGCCAGCCAGTTGCTCGCTGATCTGATCAGCGGACACGCGCCAGACCTCGACCACAAAACCGTGGCGGCCCTGTCACCCGCACGCTTCACATGACAACTAGCACCAACAGCCTCGGCCAACCCATCGGCACGCCGGTACCAGATTGGCGCGGCTGCGCCCCGATCCCGCACAGCCCGATGCACGGTCGCACTTGCCATATCGTTCCCCTCGACCTCGCCCATGCCGCCGATCTGCACAGCGCCTTCAGCGCCGATGCCACGGGCGCGCTCTGGACCTATATGCCCACCGGGCCTTTCGACACTGCCGCTGACTATCGCGCATGGGTGGCAGATGCCTGCCAAAGCCGCGACCCGCTGTTCTTCACCATCATCGACCAAAGCAACGTAAAACCCGTCGGTGTGGCCAGCTACCTGCGCATCCAACCCCAAAACGGCGTGGCAGAGGTCGGCTATATCACCTTCGCCCCCACCTTGCAGCGCACAATCATGGCGACCGAAGCCATGTATCTGATGATGAAACGGGTCTTCGACGAATTGGGCTATCGGCGCTATGAATGGAAATGCGATGCGCTGAACGCGCCCTCACGCCGGGCGGCCGAGCGGCTTGGTTTTACCTATGAAGGCACCTTCCGCCAAGCGCTTGTCTACAAAGGGCGCAACCGGGACACCGCCTGGTTTTCCATGCTGGATCACGCATGGCCACGAAAGCGGCAAGCCTTTGAAACCTGGCTCTCTGTTGACAACTTCGATGCGACAGGCCAGCAAATCGCGTGACTACAGGCACGCAGCACAACAGAGGATGCATCGTAAGGTGGGTTTCAACCCACCCCCGCACAAGATCACACCTGATGAAACCGCAAGGGCTTGGTGTCCTCGCGCACCACAACACCCTTCGCCTCCAGATCAAGCTGCACACATTTCTGCCACCAACCAGAGGTCGCCCCACCGGGAAACAGGTCCTCCGGCAAATGCGGTTTGGCCGCTTCCTTGGATTCCTTGGCCGTCATCCCGGGCGCGGCCTTGGGCAATGTCGCCAGCATCGCCGCCTTCATCGCCTCATATTTCGCCTTGTCCACATTCGTGACGTGACCCGGCACATTCACATTCTCAACCGCCACTTTCTCGGCCATCGCCACCCCCTTTCAGCCATCCACGCGAATACGTGCATTTTGCGGGTCATAAGGGCTATCTTCAACAATTTCAGCATTCCATAGCTGATCAAGCATCTTGACCTGCAAATGCGTGCCCGGTTTGGCCAGGTCCGGGCGCACATAACCCAGCCCAATTGACTTGCCAAAAGCGACCGAATACCCGCCAGAGGTCAGGCGCCCCACACGGGTCTCACCATCATAAAGCGCCTCACGCCCCCAAGGGTCCGCGTCCGGCGGCCCGTCAATCAGCAGGGTCACACATTGCGACCGAACCCCCTTGGCAACCATCGCGTCCTTACCATGAAAATCCTTATCCAGATCCACAAAACGCGGCAAATCCGCCTCCAGCGGGGTCGCATCGCGGCCTAATTCGGTCCCGAAGGCCCGATAGCTCTTTTCTTGCCGCAACCAATTCTGCGCCCGCGCGCCCACCAGCTTCATCCCATCCGCCTCACCCGCCTTCTCTAGCAGATCAAACAAGTAGTTCTGCATCTCAATCGGATGATGCAGCTCCCAGCCCAACTCACCTGTATACGCGACCCGAATAGCCCGAACAGGGCACATCCCCAGCTCGATATTGCGCACGGACAGCCACGGGAACCGCTCATTCGACAAGGCCGTGGCAGGGTCAGCATCCTTGATCACCTCGGCCAGCACATCACGCGATTTCGGCCCGGCAATGGCGAAAACACCCCATTTGGTGGTGACGTCTTCCTCATTGATCCGGCCAAAATCAGCCTCTTTCTCCATCACAGCCTTATAAAGGTAATCCTGATCATAGGCATGCCAGGCACCCGCAGAAACAAGGTAATAATCATCCTCCGCCAACCTCACGATTGTAAACTCCGTGCGGGTGGTGCCATGGGCGGTCAGCGCATAGGTCAGGTTGATCCGACCCACGCGTGGCAGCTTGTTGGTGGTAAACCAATCCAGAAAAGCCGTCGCACCCGGCCCGCTGATCCGGTGCTTGGCAAAGGCAGTGGCATCGATCAGGCCGACGCCCTCACGGACGGCCTTAGCCTCATCTACCGCATATTGCCACCAGCCGCCGCGGCGGAAAGAGCGGCTTTCGGCGTCATTAAAGCCCTCAGGGGCAAAGTAATTCGGACGCTCCCACCCATTGACCTGCCCAAACTGCGCGCCCCGCGCCTTTTGCCGGTCATAGGCCGGTGAGGTGCGCAAGGGCCTGCAAGCAGGCCGCTCCTCATCCGGGTGATGCAGGATATAGACGTGGTCATAGCATTCCTCATTCTTGCGGGCCGCATATTCCGTCGTCATCCAATCGCCGTAGCGTTTAGGATCAAGGGAGGCCATATCAATCTCGGCCTCACCCGCGACCATCATTTGGGCCAGGTAATAGCCAGTGCCACCGGCAGCGGTGATCCCAAATGAAAAGCCCTCGGCCAGCCACATATTCGTCAGACCCGGCGCGGGTCCCACCAGCGGATTGCCATCGGGGGTGTAGCAAATCGGGCCGTTGAAATCATCCTTCAACCCACTTTCCTCGCACGACGGAATGCGGTGGATCATGGCCATATACTGCGCTTCAATCCGCTCCAGATCGAGCGGGAACAGATCGGCGCGGAAACTGTCCGGCACACCATATTCAAAGACCGCAGGCGCCCCCTTTTCATAGACGCCAAGAATCCAGCCCCCCCGCTCTTCGCGGACGTAGGATCGCGCGTCCGCATCGCGGATCACCGGGTGTTCGGCCTGACCATCGGCCCGGAACTGCAGCAGCGCGGGGTCCTGATCCATGACAATGAACTGATGCTCAACAGGAATGGCGGGTATCTTGATGCCGAGCTTGGCAGCCGTGGTCTGGGCATGATTGCCGCTGGCGGTGACCACATGTTCGGCGGTTATGACGATCTGTTCGTCCGAAGTGACAAGATTACCGCCCTTCTCGACCATCTTGGTGCAAGTCACCTCCCAAGCCTCACCGGTCCAGTGAAAGGCATCCGCCTGCCATTTGCGCTCAATTATAACGCCGCGTTGGCGGGCGCCTTTGGCCATCGCTTGGGTGACGTCAGCGGGGTTAATATAGCCGTCCGTATGGTGATAAAGCGCGCCCTTCAGGTCATCCGTCCGGATCAAAGGCCACTTCGCCTTGATCTCATCCAGAGTCATCCAAACGTAGGGGACATCGCAGGTTTCAGCGGTGGAGGCATAGAGCATATACTCATCCATCCGCTCCTGCGTCTGGGCCATGCGCAGGTTCCCCACAACAGCGAAACCGGCATTCAGGCCGGTTTCTTCCTCAAGCGTTTTGTAGAAATCGACGGAGTATTTGTGGATATGTGTGGTCGCATAAGACATGTTGAACAAAGGCAAAAGACCCGCCGCATGCCAGGTGGAACCTGAGGTCAGCTCATCCCGCTCAAGCAGCATCACATCATCCCAACCCGCCTTGGCCAGATGGTAGGCGATAGAGGTCCCCACTGCGCCTCCCCCGACCACCAATGCTTTGACTTGCGTTTTCATGGACGACTCCCTTCGCATAGCTTGGCCATAATCTGCGCGAAAAGAGCAGCGCAGCGAAAGTACCATCCGACCACTCAGCGTTCGATTGCGACAGTGCCGCGCGACCCGGTCAGGGTTTCCACACTGGACGCAGGGATAGCGCACGTGTTTTGGTACGGGCATTTAGGAGAGTGATTATGATGAAATTTGCGATTGAAGATGCAGCCAAACTGGCAGAGGCCAGTTATTCTGCAAGCCGGATTACATCGCCCAAGGTGACGCATTCCTGTGACCATAAGGACGTCCAGGCCCATCTGCTTGAAGGTAATATCCTACTTTTGCCAGGCTCAAACTCGGTAAAAGATTACCTCAAATACAATCTACGCCCGTTGCGGCTGGGCAAGAAGCAATTTCAGATGAGCGACGACGCCACCGCCAAAGGGCATTCGGGCACGACTTGGCACCAAGGTTTTTTGGCCTACTCCGTTGTCGTGTTCGAGTGGCTGAAAACACTGAATGTCAAACCAAAATACGTCATTGGCCATTCTCTTGGCGCAGCAGCGACGCAGATCCTTTCAAAAAGCTATGGCGCACCTGGCATTGGCTTCGCCGCACCTCGGCCCAAATTCATAAAGGGTCCTGTTAAACATCACGAAAAGTGCTTGTTGATCAATCGGTTTGATGATGTGGTTCCAAAGTTGCCTGGTGCATTCAACCACATGGGAAGAGTGAAGGAGATCTCCCCAACTCACAAGCGACCGTTTCCAGCGCATTCCATGAAGCACTATCGCGAAATCGTTGATCAGGGTCAGGCCGCCTCGATCTTACCAACGCATTGGGCGGGTGACGCATGACAGCCTCGATCAATTCGTCGTCGACATGTGTCTCACCTTTGAGCTGATGACCAACAAAATCACCGCGTGGCAGGTACATGCACTCGGTGTTTCACCGGCCATCGCATCCTTATTCGCCGACCCTTTACCGGTTTGGTTTTGAGGGTTTTTGCCCTTTTGGAAAGACCGCTTGCGATCTGCAGACACTCTCCGCATGCGACTTCAAAAGGACATTAGGCATCTGAAGTGCATTATTTTCTGGGGGCCAAAAGGTCCTGCATCCGATATCAATGACCACGCTTTAGGTCTTCATACGATCGTGGCTCATGGCCATCCCCGGCGGTCAACACGAGCACGAATTCCTCTGAGGTTTCTCAGATAAGTCGAAAACCACCACGGTCGCAATCATGCTCCGCGGGACGGAGCGTCGATTAGACGTTGGCCAAGGATGTAGTGCTTTTCAATTTCTACCAATGACGCATCGACGCGCGCCATTCTCAAGCATGCAGGTTCCAGCATTGCGAAAACCAACAGATGGCAAGACATCGGATTGCGCAACTTCTGACGGGAAAGCAGTGGCAGTGGGTGCCGGCGGCAGACGGTTTGCTAAGGCCAATATTTCTGGTGCAATGTCATACTCCCCCGCGAGATACTCAGCCACATCAGCTTGAGTGCTGCCAATTTCTGCGATCGTCGACAAGACATGGAATTCATGTCCGGACCAGGCCCGCCCGCTGCGGCTAAGTAAAGACGCGTAATAGCGTGCTGTGTTGGTCTGTGATCCATCGTCCAATAATTCAAGTAGTTCGTAAGGTAAGGTATCAATTTGCGGATATCTCGCTTGCAGATCATCCCAAGTCTCAATCTTGCCGTTGCGAACTGCCAGCACCGCATCATCCCAGGGGGCGTCAAACGTCTTGCCAGACGCCAAAAGCGTCATCGCGCGGTAGGCAGGTGTTGGTAAGGGCGGCGTGTCAGACAATGGCAATGGATCGCGAGTCATTACCCCTGCCGATACCATGACACGTGGGTCGGGCGTTGGCAGCCGCGCGTTAAGGTCGCCCATGTCTATCCCATCAACGACGGCCAAAAGTGCAGCATCACTGCTGTTGGTGAGAAAGGCCATTTCCAAGACATCATCGACGGATTGATCGCCCAACGTCATTGTAAAATATCGGTAATTGACCGGAATCAGCGACTCGACACCCTCAATAAATCGCGGGTGCACAATCAGCGGCACACCTGCAACGGTCGCAAAGACGGCATCAGCATCCCCCAAATCATCGGCGTCGTAGCGCCCAAATCGGTCCATCAATGACAAGCGCGGTGGGATATGAGGCGCGGGCTCGATGCGGAAAGCAATCATTTCGTCATCTCGCCAAAGTGTTTTCACCGCGCCTTCGTCGATGCCACCTGTTGGAATGTCGAAATCAGCCAGGATCTGCGCTGTCTTTCCAATTCTCGCACTTTGGTCATCTAGAGTTTGTGTGATGAACGCACCATCTGATGGCTGATAATCTTTAACCGACCAACCGTCCGGAATCCCTATCTGGATTGAGGCAAGACTGTTCGAAGTGACATAATCATCGATGCCCGCTTTGAGGACAAAGGCAGCACCAGCCGCAAAAAATACCAATAACGCACCACATAAAGTCAAAAGAAGACGCATAGGGTCAGTTTTCCATGTTGGCGGAGTGCGCGAACGCAGGCCGTTTAGGTCATTTGGTTTGATACGAGTATACCGCCGAACGGATCACCAAAACCTTAACACTGGTATCGATTTACAGCATTGATGGAACAACCAGATCAGGCGGACGATGGCCATCTTCAAAGGTTTTTATGTTCGCGATTACCTTCTCACCCATTTCGATGCGACCCTCAAGGGTTGCAGACCCCATATGTGGTAGAAGAATTGCGTTGGGCAGTTCTTGCAGCCTGGGATTGATCATTGGGCCTCTTTGAAACACATCCAACCCCGCGCCAGCAATCTCGCCCGAGCGCAGCATGCGCGTCAAAGCGTTTTCATCGATAACTTCTCCCCGGGACGTATTCACAATGACAGCATCGGGTTTCATGAGTTTCAAACGCCGAGCATTCATCAAATGAAATGTTGACGGCGTATGCGGACAATTGATCGATAGAATATCCACGCGCGCAACCATCTGGTCGAGACTGTCCCAATACGTCGCCTCCAACGCCTCTTCGATCTCTGGCCGCAACCGCTTTCGATTATGATAATGGACCTGCATGCCAAAAGCCGCCGCCCGCCGCGCAACCGCCTGCCCGATCCGGCCCATTCCCAGAATACCCAGGCGCCGCCCCATGATACGCCCCCCCATCATGGCCGTGGGCGACCAACCAGTCCATTCCTGGGACTGAGCAACCCGCAAACCTTCCGCCATCCGCCGTGTCACTGCCAAAATCAGTGCCATGACCATGTCTGCGGTATCCTCTGTGACGACCCCGGGTGTATTGGAAACATGAATGCCACGCTGCCGCGCCGTCGCCACATCAATATTGTCGACGCCTGCGCCATAATTGGCAATCAGCTTCAAACGATCACTTGCGCGTGCCAGCAGCTTTGCATCAATCTGATCGGTAATGGTTGAGACAAGGACATCTGCCTGCTCCATGGCCGTAGCCAACTCATCATTGGTCATCGGGGTGTCATCTTCGCGCAATGAGACGTCGAATAGTTCTTTCATGCGCGCCTCAACGGTTTCAGGCAACCGTCGCGTCACGACAACACTCAACCGCTTACCTAGCATGCATACCCCTCCCATGGGTTTTCAAAGTAACCTTGCCATGGCAGGTTGCGCGAAAGGGACGCGCAGCACAAGAACTGCGCTTAGGATTTGAGCAGTAAGGGCGTATGAATGGGGCGTTTGTTTAGGCTGTTTTGCTTCCTCATTTTGGCAGCTTGGCTGGCACTGGGCGCAAGCCAATCAGTCAATGCGCAACCCCTCAATGAAGCCCCGACACTTGGCCCGGAAACCAACCTGCCGCTGCCACGCTTTGTGTCACTAAAGGCATCTGAATCCAATGTTCGGCGGGGGCCATCCTTATCACACCGCATTGATTGGGTTTTCAAGCGACGGAACATGCCACTGCAAGTGGTCGCGGAATATGGACACTGGCGACGCGTTATTGACCGCGATGGCCAAGGCGGCTGGGTTCATTACACTATGCTGTCAGGTGCACGCACGGTTTTGATCGATGGTGAAACGACCGCTTTACGCGCAAAGCCGGAACAAGATGCACTGGAACACGCAATGCTGGAGCAAGGCGTGATTGCACGGTTGGGGCAATGCAATCCGGATTGGTGCCGATTGACCGCAGGCGGCTATCGGGGATGGGCCCCAAAATCTGTGTTGTGGGGTGTCGCTGAAAGTGAAATTCGTGACTGACACAGCGTAGCAACAGCCGCGTCAATATGCATGATCACCTACCATGTCCGCGTCTCATGATACAAACTTGAACTTGTCCGCTGGGCTGCTGTCTGTTTCCGTCGCCCTGATCCTCGTTTTGCTAAAGCTATGGGCTCTCGGCCAAACTGGTTCCCTTGCCGTCGCGGCCACCTTGGCGGACAGCGCCTTAGACTTGATGATGTCGCTGGGCGGGTTGATCGCCATCGCTTATGCCGCGAAACCGGCCGATGATGATCATGCCTTTGGGCATAGCTCTGCCGAAGATCTTGCGGCGCTAGGTCAATCAGTTTTTATCCTCATCTCTTCCGGGGTGATCGCCACGGCAGCCATCATGCGGCTTTTGGATGACACTGTAACCTTGCCCGACCATGAGGGTTTGGGGATCACCATTATCCTTTTCTCAATTGCGATCACCCTGGGATTGGTGGCATGGCAAAGGCATGTCGCCAGCAAGACAGGCAACAAAGTCGTGCGGGCCGATAGTTTGCACTATCTGGGTGATCTGATCCCGAATGTCGGCGCAATTATAGCGCTTTGGGCGTCTGCCGCATTTGGCTTGCATCAGATTGACAGCGTGGTTGCCCTTGCCGCCGCGGTGTTGCTGGCCGTCGGTGCGCTAAGGATCGGAAAAGCCGCGTGGGATGCACTGATGGATCGTCAGGCCGATCCCACGATGATCGAGGGGATCAGGCGCATCGTCGACGGGTTCGATGACGTCCACGGTTATCATGACCTGAAAACCCGGCTCGCAGGCAGCCGGGTTTTCGTAAACCTGCATATTGAGCTTGACGGGAGCCAAACCCTTGATCAGGCGCACGCGATCGGTGCCGCGCTACGACGTGCAATCATCGCTGCATACCCGCATGCCGATGTCCTAATTCACAAGGACCCTGTTGGTGTTCAAAAGCACCCCGATGATCAAAGACCCTAGGCCGCCTCGTCCAGGCCGCGCCCCTTCAAAAGCGCCTCGACCCCCGGCAGACGCCCCCGGAAAGCAGTGTAAAGCTCCGCCGCATCAACTGATCCCCCCGATGATAGCACCGTTTCTTCAAGCCTTTTTGCCGTGTCAGGGTCAAATGGACCTCCGGCCTCTTCGAAGGCAGCGAAGGCGTCAGCGTCCATAACCTCGGACCACATATAGCTGTAATACCCGCTGGAATAGCCATCGCCAGCGAAGACGTGGGCGAAATGCGGCGTGGCGTGGCGCATGCGGATGGCGTGAGGCATCCCGATATCGGTTAGAATTTCGGCCTGTTTCTGCATTGGGTCCGCCGGTGCAGGACCATCATGAAAGCCCAAATCAACAAGAGCAGAGGCCACATATTCCACGGTTTGAAAGCCCATATCATAGGTCGCTGCCCCGAGCATCCGATCCAGCAAATCCTGAGGCATCGGCGCACCGGTATCGGCGTTGGTTGCAAATTCGGCAAGGACTTCAGGCACCTCGAGCCAGTGTTCATAGAGCTGGCTGGGCAATTCCACAAAATCCCGCGCGACTGAGGTGCCGCTGATGCTTTGATAGGTCACATCTGACAACATCTGGTGCAAAGCATGACCAAATTCGTGAAATAACGTGCGCGCATCATCATAAGAGAGTAGCGCAGGTGACCCCTCAGCGGGTTTCGCGAAGTTGCAAACATTGACAACATGCGCCCGCCTGTCACCACCCAGGCGCTTTTGCGATTGAATGGCCGAACACCACGCGCCAGAGCGTTTTGAGCCACGGGCAAAATAATCGCCGATGAAGACTGCAACATGTTCGCCATTGCGGGTCACACTCCATAGCCGGACATCTGGGTGGTAGACTGGCCCCTTTATTTCTTCAAATTCCAACCCAAACAGGCGGTTTGCGCATGTAAAGGCGGCCTCGATCATCCGGTCAAGTTGCAGATAAGGCTTCAGCTCCGCCTCATCGAGGTCGTGCAATTCCTTGCGACGCTTTTCAGAGTAGTACCGCCAGTCCCAAGGTTCCAACGGGCCATCGAACCCATCCGCGTGCAGCATCTTTTCGAGAATTGTGGCATCGGCTTCGGCTGCTGCCTTGGCGGGTTTCCAGACTTTCATGAGCAGATCACGCACAGCAGTGGGGGTGCCTGCCATCTCAGTCTGAAGCTTGTAGTCGGCAAAGGTCTCATATCCCAGCAGGTTTGCGCGTTCCTCGCGTAACTTTAGCGTTTCAGCGGCGATGCTACGATTGTCGGTCTTGCCGCCATTGGCGCCACGCGCACCCCAGGCCTCATAGGCCTTCTGGCGCAAGTCACGACGGTCCGAGAATTGTAGGAATGGGACGATCAAGGACCGCGATAGCGTCACGACCGGACCGTCGGCGTCTTTCTCTTTTCCAGCCGCTTTAGCAGTGGCAATGACGAAATCGGGCAGGCCATCCAGATCATTGGGTCCCAGTGTCATGAACCAATCGCGTTCATCGGCCAACAGGTTCTGTGTGAAATCAGTTCCAAGCACGGACAGGCGCGATTTCACCTCGCGCAGGCGCGCGGCCTCGTCCCCTTCCAACTGTGCCCCAGCCCGAACAAAGCTTCTGCGGGTCAGCATAAGCACGCGCTGTTGTTCGTCGGTCAGATCCAGTGTCTCGCGCGCTGTCCACACGGCTTCGACCCGAGAAAAAAGTGCCTTGTTCTCAGTGACTTCTGAATTGTAGACGCTCAACTTTGGCGCAAATTCGCGTTGCAACGCTTCGCGCTTCGCGTTGCTGTCCGCCCCGGCCACGTTGTAGAAAACACCCAAGACACGACCCAACTCTTCATCTGCCTGCTCAAGCGCCTCTATCGTATTGGCGAAATCAGGTGCCTCCGGATTGTCGGCGATCGCTGCGATATTCGCGCGTGAAGTGGCCAAAGCCTGTTCTAGCGCAGGCGCGAAATCATCGTCCGAGATATAATCGAATGGTGGCAATCCAAAGGGCGTATTCCGTTCTGCAAGCAATGGGTTTGTCATCGGCAAATCTCCTTTTGCAAACACTTAGTGCGCCGGGGGACGAGTTGCCAGCTACCGTTCACGCATTCGCTTTTCAAAGCGGCGCAACGCCAAGGACAGGGTGATCGTCATTGTCAGATAAACAAGCGCGACCACATTATAGGTCTCGAAGTACCGAAAGTTGCCTGCTGCCGTGACCTTGCCCAATTGGGTTACATCCGTAACGCCGAGCACGCTGACCAGCGACGAATCTTTTACCATGGCGACGAAGTCATTGCCCAAGGGCGGCAAGATCGTCGTCAGCGCCTGCGGAAACACGATAAAGCGAAACCGCTGCCAGCGAGTGAGACCTAACGCCTCGGCAGCTTCAATCTGGCCTTCATCCACGGATTGCAGTCCGGCACGAAATACCTCGGCCAGAAAGGAGGAATAGGCAAGTGTCAGAGCGATGACCGCGCGCCATAAAAGCGAGAAATCACGCGTACGGATCAGATCAAACCCAAGTGACTGCAGAACCCAGTTCCAGGCCGCAACCATCGCCGGAGCGAGAACGAACGCGACGTACAAAAGAAGCACAATAATGGGGACGCCCCGCATGATTTCGATATAGAACCGCGACACTTGCCGCAGGATCAGTGACCTGGACACCTGCGCCAATGCCAGCCCCAAGCCCAAAACGCACGCCAGCGTGTAAGAGACAAACGTGACGTAGATTGTTACCCAAATCCCACGACGCAGGGTCGTCAGCACGCGCGAATACTCTTCAACCGTCAGAACCTGCCAGAACAGGTAAAGGCCAATCGCGACAACTGCGATCAGCCACCAGGGAAAGTCATCATCATTCGGGGATGTCGGGATCACGGGGCGCAATCCCGGGCCCGACCCCAGACCTCTGACTTACTCCCCAAGTTTGTATTCAAGGAACCACTTGGTGTTCAGAGCGTCGATCGTGCCATCCGCCCACATGTCGGCAATGGCCGCATTTATCGGTTCGACCAGGTCAGAGCCTTTGGGGAAGATAAATCCGAAATCCTCGGTCCCCAGTTTTTCGCCGATAATTTTTAAGCCGCCATCCGAGGCTTCGACATATCCGTTACCTGCGGTGCCGTCAGTCAAAACAAGGTCAACATCGCCCGCGCGCAAGGCCTGCACGGTTGCACCGAAGGTTTCCATCAGTTTGATCCGTGGGTTGGCTTCGTCCCCGTCAAGGACATCATAGACACCCACATAAAACGGCGTCGTGCCAGGCTGAGCAGCCATCAACAGGTCCGGATCGGCCGCAAAACTGGTGGCATCGGTGAACCTGTCTTCATCGCCCCGCACCATCATAACCATTTCTGAGGTCATGTATTTATCCGAAAAATCAACAACTTCGGCACGGTCCTCGCGAATGGTGATGCCGGTCATGCCTAGATCGAACTGCCCTTCGGACACCGCTGCGATCATCGCGTCCCAACTGATATTTTCATACACGATTGTCGCGTTCAGCCGGTCTGCAAGTTCGGCCATCGCGTCGTATTCCCATCCAACCGCATCGCCATTGCCATCAATAAACTGCAGCGGCGGATAGGCGTTTTCAGTCACGACAACAATTTCACGCCCTTTCAGATCGGGCAAATGGCCGTCTGCCATCGCGGTGCTGGCAAAAAGAGCAGCGGCCAAAAAAGTCAGAATGCGCATTGTGATCTCCCCAGGTTATCGACGCTGACACCACTATGGACGTCAACTGGCGCGCTGCAAACCCTTGCCGCCACATGCGGGACAATCGGCACGTGGTTTGATGCTGATCGTCCTGGTCTCGGCATAAAGTGCGTCATAAATCAGCAACTTGCCACCCAAACCAGCCCCTGCCCCGGTGAGCGCCTTAACCCCTTCGACAGCCATCATTGCACCGATGACTCCAGGAAGAGGCCCGATCACACCAGCCTCTGCACAAGACGGGACCAGAGCGGGATCAGGCTCCGTCGGAAACAGGCACTCGTAACACGGCGTACCGTCTGCTGGGTCATACAGGCTGATCTGCCCTTCCCATTGCGTCAGGGCAGCCGCGATCAGAGGTTTGCCCGCAGCGATGGCGGTCTTGTTCACCAGATATCGCGTCCCAAAGTTATCAGTGCCGTCAAGGATCAAATCATAATCGTCAAAAAGATCGCGGGCGATGTCTTCGGTCAAACGACGATGATAGGGGCGCACGGTGACAAACGGATTTTGCGCTGTCATCGCCTCGGCCGCGGAATGAACCTTTGGCATGCCAATATTGCGGTCAAGGTGAATGACTTGACGTTGCAGATTGGCGTTTTCGACAACATCGTCATCAATAACACCGATTGTGCCCACACCGGCTGCGGCCAAATATTGCAGCGCAGGCGCCCCTAAGCCACCTGCCCCGACGACCAAAACCCGCGCATCACGCAACGCTTTTTGTCCGGGACCGCCGACCTCCCGCAGGATGATATGACGCGCGTACCGGTCAAGCTCGGTCGGTGAAAAACTGTCGGATCGGACCGGTTGTGTTTCTTTTTCTGCAATGCGGGCGCGCAAATTCCCCAGAAACTTGCGGTACCCCCAGACTATAAAACCAAACGCTATCAGAATGCCCCACAGCCGGGCATCGCCCCCGGTTGCCAGACGTAAGGGATGCCCAGCGGGAAGAATGACGTGGATCATCATCACCCCGACCAGCAGGATGCCCATCATGTTCCATCGCACGGCATGGGGCACCTTCATCGCAATGCCGATCCCCCAAAGCGTGGCCGCCATGGCGCCGACCATAATCATAGGCCCGTCGACCCGAACCCGCCTGTCCCGCGGGCAGTTGCATCAAGAACGGTGACAGCCGAAAATCTGGCCCGCGTCACAGGGGCCAGGATCATCTGAGCAATGCGCATACCGTGTGTGACGACAAAGTCATTCTGACCAAGATTGATCAGGATCACTCCCACCGGCCCGCGATAGTCGCTATCAATCGTTCCCGGTGCATTCACCATCGAGATGCCGTGTTTAAGTGCCAAGCCAGATCTTGGCCTGATCTGGACCTCATAGCCCGAAGGAATTGCCATGTGCAGACCTGTCGGGATCAGCCCCCGCTCTCCCACTGGCAGTGTGACGGGATTTTGACCCGCCAGATTGGCCCGCAAATCTGCGCCAGCGGCGCCAGCGGTCTCATACCTTGGCAGGCCCAGGCTTTGGTCAGCACCCTCTTGCCATGTAAGTTGCAGTTCGACGCTCACGCGATGGCCTTTGCTATCCGTTTGGCGAGTTTCATCGCAACCGCATCCTTGCCCATACGTGGCCAACATTCGGGACCATTCTCAGTGATCAACGTCACCGCGTTTTCGCTGCCCCCCATGATACCGGTCTCGGGGGATACGTCATTTGCGACGATCCAATCGCAGCCCTTTCGTTTTCGTTTGGCGGTTGCATTCGCCACGACATCATCCGTTTCGGCAGCAAAACCGACAACAAGTCTTGGACGCCGCGCAGACATTTTCGAAACGGAAGCGAGAATGTCTGGGTTTTCGGCAAATTCCAGATGTGGCAGGCCATCGCCATCCTTCTTGATCTTACTGGCGCCTGCATTGGCGACATGCCAATCCGCCACCGCAGCCGCGAATATGGCAGCGTCGGCAGCGGGGGCAGCCTGAACAGCTGCCAGCATTTCATGGGCTGTCTGCACCGGCACAGATGTGACACCCAATGGGGCGGGAACATCGGCTGGTCCGGTTATAAACGTGACCTCCGCCCCCAGCCCCATCAATGCCTTTGCAATTGCCGTTCCTTGCGCACCGGATGATCTGTTGGCGATGTAACGGACAGGATCAATTGGTTCATGCGTTGGACCCGAGGTGACCAGCACATGCTTGCCCTTCAGGGGACCATCGGATAGCGCTGCAGAAATAGCTGCAATGATTTCAGGCACTTCTGCCATTCGCCCGGGGCCATATTCACCACAAGCCATGTCGCCTTCGTTAGGACCAACCACCAGAATGCCATCACCTTGTAACGTCTCTAGGTTACGCCGTGTCGCAGGATGGTCCCACATCCGAACATTCATGGAAGGGGCAATCAGGACCTGCTTGTCGGTGGCCAAAAGCAGCGTAGAGGCAAGATCATCTGCATGTCCGGCTGCCATTTTCGCCATCAAATCAGCCGTCGCAGGCGCAACAACAACGAGGTCTGCGGCGCGGGACAGTTCGATATGTCCCATCTCGGCCTCATCCGTCAGATCGAACAATTCCTGATAGATTTTCGACGCTGCAAGGGCAGAGAGACTAAGAGGAGTCACAAACTCTGACCCGGCACGCGTCAGAACCGGGGTAACCTTTGCGCCACTTTCACGCAGCCGACGGACAAGATCCAAAGCCTTGAAAGCAGCGATCCCGCCACCCACGATCAACAAGATATGTTTGTCAGCGAGCATTGCTTTCTCCGGTCAGTGTCCTGTGGACACTAGGTCAGTTAAGACCGGAAAGACAATGTCAGGCTCAGGCGAAAAACGCGTGCACTTCGGAGCTTTGAGCCTCAAGGCTCTTGCGCATTTTTCCGAAGGCTGCCGCCTCTAGCTGGCGCACGCGCTCTTTAGATAGACCCAGTTCAGCGCCCAAGCTTTCCAAAGTGCGTGGATCGTCACGCAGTTTGCGTTCGCGAACGATGAACTGTTCGCGGTCGTTCAGGGATGACAGGGCTGTCATCAGCCACTGCCGCAATGTGTCGTTGTCGTGATTGTTTTCAACGGTTTCTGCGGCCTGCGGTCCATCATCTTCAAGTGCGTCAATCCACTCTCGACCTTCGTCATCGGTGGATTGCGTGGCATTCAGTGAAAAGTCAGAACCAGAAAGTCGCCCTTCCATCATTTCAACATCATGCAGTGGGACGCCCACCTCAATTGCGATCAACTCGCGCATTTCCTGCTTGTCGATCTCACGTCCCTCAGCCGCCGCCTCCCTTTCAAGCCGGGCCTGAACGCGGCGCATATTGAAAAAGAGTGACTTTTGCGAGGATGTCGACCCAGTGCGTACCATGGACCAGTTGCGCATTACGTAATCTTGGATGGATGCTTTGATCCACCAGACCGCATAGGTCGAAAACCGCACGCCGCGATCAGGGTCAAATTTGTCGGCCGCCTTCATGAGGCCCACAGACGCCTCTTGAATGAGATCATTCATTGGTGCGCCATAGCGTTTGAACTTTGATGCCATCGAAATGGCGAGGCGCATGTACGCCGTGATCAGGCGGTGAAGCGCCTCTTCATCGCGATCGTCGCGCCATGCATATGTTAAAGCCAACTCTGTCTCGGCATCAAGCAGCTCTGCCTTCATGGCAGTCCGTGACAACGTCTGATCAGAAAAACCGGAAACACCCATGTTTATTCTCCCATTCCGCCGTGCGAGGCATTAACTTTTTGTGTTAACGTTGTTACGCAGGGTGCCAGCAACTGGATCACATAAAGTCTTTAGGAAGTGTTACCCAAGATAACCCTTGTACTTGGCGGTGCGTCATCGGGCAAATCAGCCTATGCCGAAAACCTGATCCTGAACAGTGGGTTAGCTCCGGTCTACATCGCTACCGCCCAGGCCTTTGACGATGAGATGAAGGCGAAAATTTTTCGTCACAAACAATCCCGCGGCAATAGGTGGCTCACGATTGAAGAGCCTCTTGCCATCCCAAAAGTGGTTAACGACTGTACATCGAAACAGGCGGTGCTGATTGATTGCGCCACTTTATGGCTGACCAACCTGATCTTAGGCGAGCATGACATCGCAGAGCATTCGTACGATTTGATAAAGGCTTTGCAGGCAAGCGACGCGCCAGTGGTTGTGGTGTCCAACGAAGTTGGCCAAGGCATCGTTCCAGACAACGCGTTATCACGCCAATTTCGCAGCGCCCAAGGCACGTTGAACCAGCAGATCGCATCAGCTGCCGACCTCGTGGTGGCCGTCATGGCAGGATTGCCCATGGTCCTCAAAGGGGCAGCGCTGTGACGCACCTTTGGTGGGTCAGGCATGGGCCAACCCATGAAAAGGCCTTTGTCGGCTGGCGCGATGTACCCGCGGATTTGTCGGATCAGCCGCTTATTGACCGCGTCGCGGCTTACCTGCCAGACGATGCCTTGGTCGTATCCTCGGACCTGATCCGCGCAAGCGCTACTGCAGGCGCCATCGCCAAAGGGCGACCACGTCTTGCCGATCATCAGGGGTTACGCGAATTCGACTTTGGCTTGTGGGACGGCCTTCACTTTAGCGCCGTTGCTGCCCGCGACCCAGACCTCAGCCGCCGATTTTGGGAAGAACCCGGCGATCTTGCGCCTCCTGAGGGGGAAAGCTGGAACCAGGTTGCGGCCCGGGTAAATGCAGCCGTCGACGATTTGATCACTCAACAGGTCGCTGAAAACCTTATCCTGGTGGCGCATATCGGTGTGATCATGACACAGATCCAACGGGCCGCAGGGGTCTCCGCTTACAAAGCCATGGGTCACAAGATCGACAATCTGTCAGTGACAGACATGACCTATCAGAACGGACACTGGCAACTGGGGCGGGTCAATCATCTTCCGTGATGGCCGCGTTCACAATTGATCATTCGCAATTTAGGGCGTGCAGCGGTAACCCGTTCACATGACATATGATCTTTACATCGGGGACCGCACGTTTAGTAGCTGGTCATTGCGTGGATGGCTGTTGCTGGAAAAATTCGGGCTGCCTTACAAAACAAATCTTGTGGGCCTATATGCCGGCACGTACCGCGATGAACTGGCGCATCTGGCACCAACGCGGACCGTCCCAGCCCTAAGAACCCCAGAAGGGCATGTTCTGACCGACAGCCTTGCCATGGCCGAAACGCTTGTGGAACGGCATCCAGAAATGGACCTTTATCCGCGCGACCCAGCCGCCCGGGCGTTGGCCCGATCTGTCACTGCGGAGATGCACTCTGGCTTCATGGCCCTGCGCGGCGAATGTCCCAACATGATCACCCATGTCTGGGAAGGCTTCGTCCCATCAGATGCGGTCAAAGCAGACATCGCCCGTATTGAGTATCTTTGGGCCTTTGCAAAACAGCGATTTGGTCAGTACGGCCCTTGGTTATTCGGGGCCTATTCGATCGCCGACGCCTTTTATGCCCCGGTCGCATTACGGATCACGGCCTACGCCCTGCCGATCAGCGGGGCATCCCAGGCTTACGTGGATTGTCATTTGCGGGACCCAGCGTTTTGTTTGACGTCAGCGCCCACCGGACAAATTGAAGGGGTTGAGCAACGGAGGATTTCTGGTTGATCGAAGCCGTTAAGGAGCGAAGATGAACAAGAAATCCTCCGTTGCTCAACCCCTTCAATTTGTCCGGTGGGCGCTGACGTCAAACAAAGCCATGCACCATCGCTATGGGGCGCTTCCTTAAGCGGTCAAGAATACGTTATTGTATACATTAACGTCGGCGGTAATTCTCTTAAGCGCTGCGGCATGCATCGGCGTACTTCCGCATACTGAAAAAATCTCGACATTTTTCATGTTGCTTTGGGATTGCTTCGCTGGCAGCCGAAAGCCGCGAGTCGGGTTCATTTTGGGCTGGAGCTGGCCCCGGTTGGGCGTTGCCGCAACACGCATACGAACGGTGCGCCCCAAATTCCCATAAAATTCTTCGGTTTAATCAACCGATGGACATGTGCGGTATGTTTCGGCACATGGTAATCCCAATAGCCAAAACCAACGAGACCAGCTTTGACGGACGGTGCGCAAGCATGACGACAACACTTCTGGCGACTATGCGCGACGAGGCACCATTCATTCTGGAATGGGTCGCCTATCATCGGCTGATTGGCTTTGAGAAGATCATTGTTTTTTCCAACGATTGCACTGATGGAACCGATGAAATCCTAAACGCGCTTCATGCAATCGAGGCAATCAGCCACGTCGCACATGAACCCGATCCGACCATCAAGGTTGCGGAACAGGTGGGGCGGCATGTTCTGAACAATGGGATGATTGCACCGGGCGACTGGATGATCTGGCTGGACGCAGATGAATTTCTGAACATCCACCTGGGCGACGGATATACCAGTGATCTGATAACCTATTTACAAAAGCATGACGCACAGGGGATGTGTATCTCTTGGCGCGTATTCGGCGACGCAGCGCAAGAGCGCTTCGAGGGGATGTTTCTTGCGGAACCCTTTACTCGGGCCGCCGCCGAAGGTGAAGCTTGGCAGAATGTAAAGACCATCTTTCAATATAGTGACAAGGTCACTGAACTGTTTCAGCACAAACCTATCTTCAGTCCCACATTCTGGTCGGAGGGCGGGACATTCCAGTCTTCAAAGCCGATGATGATGCAACGCGACAACCGGTTGGCTCAGCAATGGGTCAAAGGCTTCAAGCGTGGGAAGATTACGCCAGAGGAGGCCGGTTGGGGGGCAGCGCAGATCAATCATTACGCCGTCCGGACAAGGCCACTTTTCGCATTCAAACAGGCCCGCGGTCGCATAGGCGAAGCGAACGAAGGGGGTAAACAACGGTACAATCGCGCATATTTCAACGGCCTGAACCTCAATACGGCCCATGACGACTCGATCCTAAAATGGACTACTCCGCTGCGGTCCGAGATGGCCTCTTTAGCCGATCAACTGACTGCACATTGCAATCTGGAGGCAGTTTTACGCCGGACTTACGCTGAATTTATTGATGTAAAATAGGCCTATGGGGCTGGACCGATGAGAGACTCCGCGCCACCTGAATAAAAAATCATCGTCACAAGTTGCTTTTTTACGCGCGACAAGAAATGCTGCCTGACCAAGACATTCTGGCAGGTTGGCTTGTGATGACCGAGGTAAAGATCAGGAATATGGAGGAGTTCGCGGCGCTGATCGGGATTTCACGACCGACGGTTTCGAAATACTTCAACGAACCTGACAGCGTCCGCCCTACAACCCGCGAAAAGATCGAAGCGGCATTGGCCGAACATGACTACCGTCCGAACATGTATGCGGTAAACCAGAATCGCAAACTGACTAAGAATGTCGGGATCGTTGTGCCGCTCTTGGTGGATCCATACTTCGCCGAAATTGCCCGCAATCTGGAACAGCGCTGCATCGATGCAGGTTATCGCCCTACACTTTTCAGTGCGCATGGCACACCAAGCCACGAGGTTGAAATTCTCGACACTCTTAGATCCTTGAAACCTGCTGGCGTACTTTTGGCCCCGATGGGACGGGCATCTGACCGCACAGCACTAGAAAAGTTTTGTGGCAAGGTTCCAACGCTGATTTTCGACAGTAGCGTGGATGAAATCGGTTTGGCTTTTGTTGGCTCTGACAACATCCAGTTTACAACTGAAATTACAGATTATCTGTGCCGTACCGGCGAGCCACCTTGCTTTTTTGAAATGAAGACACCCGCCAACCCGAACGCGCATCGTCGCAGACAGGCCTATTTGAACGCGATGGCTAGGTTTGGCCATCCCGCTCAGGTTATATCAGTCGATGGCGAAGGATGGTCATTCGAAGAGATTGGGCGATTGGGGGCGCATAAGGCCTTTGACAAGGACGCATTTTCCACGAACACCATCCTTTGCAGCAATGACCGGCTGGCCATAGGATTTTTGACGGCTTGTCACGAACGGGGAATCAGAGTCGGCAGAGAAGACGGGTGTGCGATTCGGGTCGCAGGGCAAGATGGTCATCCACATTCGCGCTATACCTGTCCGCCGCTCACGACCATTTCGCATGATTACGATGCGGTTTCGAAGGCTGCAGCAGGCGCATTGTTTTCAGCCATTGAAGGCGCTGTTAGGCCTTGGAACAGTACGCGTTTAGAGGGCAAATTGGTTTTGCGTTCATCAGCATAGGTGCCTAATATCTTTACGCGCGTAAAATTTATATTGACGCCAGCTCTTGGAATAACGTAGGCAATAATGGTATCATCCATCTAGGGAGGAAATCGGATGTCATTAAAGAGCGCACTTCGTGCGGCTACTGCTCTTGGTTTGGTAACTGCCAGTGGTGCATTTGCAGATGGCCATTCAGCGACTATCACCATCGCGACCGTGAACAACGGCGACATGATCCGCATGCAAGGCTACACCGATCAATTTACCGAAGAATCGGGAATTGCGGTTGAGTGGGTCACACTTGAAGAGAACGTGCTGCGTCAGCGCGTAACCACAGACATCACCACCAAAGGTGGTCAGTTCGATATCATGACTATTGGCATGTATGAGGCTCCGATCTGGGGCTCGAATGACTGGCTCGTCGCACTTGACGATCTGTCAGCCGAATATGATGTCGACGATATCCTGCCTGCCATGGCTGGTGGCCTGTCCTATGACGGCACGCTTTACGCAGCACCATTCTACGGCGAAAGCTCTATGGTCATGTATCGCACAGACCTGATGGAAGCAGCTGGGCTGGAAATGCCGGATGCACCAACTTGGGACTTCATCCGTCAAGCTGCCGCTGCGATGACTGATCGTGATGCAGATATCAACGGCATCTGCCTGCGCGGTAAGGCCGGTTGGGGTGAAGGCGGTGCGTTCATCACTGCAATGTCAAACTCATTCGGCGCACGCTGGTTCGATATGGACTGGAACGCTCAGTTCGACACAGAGCAGTGGGCGAACACGCTGAACTTCTTCAAAGGCATGATGGACGAGTCTGGTCCTGCGGGTTACGCAACCAACGGGTTCAACGAAAACCTGTCTTTGTTTAACCAAGGCAAGTGCGGCATGTGGATCGACGCCACTGTTGCTGCGTCTTTCGTCACTGGCGATGACTCAACCGTTGCTGACAGCGTTGGTTTCGCACTGGCACCCGACAATGGTCTGGGCAAGCGGTCAAACTGGCTCTGGGCTTGGGCACTGGCGATCCCTGCCGGTACTCAGCAAGAAGCTGAAGCCAAGCAGTTCATCGAATGGGCAACCTCTAAAGAGTATATCGAACTGGTTGCAGCCAACGAAGGTTGGGCAAACGTACCTCCGGGTGCACGTACATCACTGTACGAAAACCCAGAGTACCAGGCCGTGCCTTTCGCGCAAATGACGCTGGACTCGATCCTGTCAGCTGATCCTAACGACTCAACCGTTGACCCAAGCCCATATGTTGGTGTCCAGTTCGCTGCGATCCCAGAATTTGCGGGCATCGCGACTGAAGTAAGCCAGGAATTCTCTGCCGCTTACGCAGGTCAGCAAACTGTTGAAGAGGCTCTGGTCAAGGCGCAAGCCATCACAAATGAAGCAATGGAAGCAGCGGGCTACCGCTAAACCCATTCCCTGTCAGAGGGCGGCCGAGACCGCCCCCTGACACCACTATTTCCCATTCCATGAAAGTTGTCTTATCGTGACAGCGCCTAAAACAGGCGGGCTGTCAACGGAGGAGGAGCATCCAAATGGCGACCAAGGCATCCCGATCAGCGGCCCGATTGATGATGGCCCCAGCGGTGGTCCTGCTTTTGGGCTGGATGCTGGTCCCACTGATCATGACACTGTGGTTTTCTTTCCGGACCTATCTGCCGCTACGTGGCGGCGACCAGGGGTGGACAGGCTTTGACAATTATGTCCGTTTCGTTACCTCAAGTTCATTCTGGCCCGCTGTTCAAACGACACTCGTGATCGTTCTGAGCGTCCTAATTATTACTGTCGTCCTTGGCGTCTTGCTCGCAATGCTGCTTGACCAACCGATGTGGGGCCAAGGCGTCGTGCGTATCCTTGTGATTGCACCCTTTTTCGTAATGCCAACCGTTTCAGCGCTCGTTTGGAAAAACATGTTCATGGACCCTGTAAACGGTCTGTTTGCCCACCTATGGCGGTTCTTTGGGGCCGAGCCGGTCAGTTGGCTCTCGGATGCCGCGATGCCGTCGGTGATCATGATCGTCAGCTGGCAGTGGCTGCCCTTTGCAACCCTAATCTTGCTCACCGCAATCCAATCGCTTGACAGCGAACAGCTGGAAGCGGCCGAAATGGACGGCGCACCGAAGCTGAAGCAGTTCTTCTACATCATCCTGCCGCATCTGGGACGGGCAATCACCATCGTGATCCTGATCCAAACGATCTTCCTTTTGGCTGTTTTCGCCGAGATCTTCGTGACTACGGGCGGTGCCTTTGGGACGCGGACCCTCTCCTACCTGATCTTCCAGCGGGTGCTGGAAAGCCAGAATGTCGGTTTGGGCTCAGCCGGTGGTGTCTACGCCATCATCCTTGCAAACATTGTTGCGATCTTCCTGATGCGGATCGTCGGCAAAAACCTGGATAACTGATCATGGCCCGCGCTGTTACACCCCGCCGTAAACTGATCAACACCACTGCCGCCTGGACAGTTGGACTGCTGATCTTCTTTCCAATCCTCTGGACGATCCTGACCAGCTTCAAAACAGAAGGTCAGGCCATCGCCAGCCCGCCCATCTTCTTGGGCTTTGACTGGACGCTGGAAAACTACCAAACGGTGATGGAGCGGTCGAACTACGCACGCTTCCTGTGGAATTCCATCATCATCGCCGGTGGCTCGACGATCATCGGCCTGATCATCGCGGTGCCTGCGGCATGGTCGATGGCTTTTGTGCCCTCGCGCCGGACCAAGGATATCCTGCTGTGGATGCTGTCGACCAAGATGCTGCCCGCGGTTGGGGTGCTTTATCCGATCTACCTGTTGTTCATCAAAATGGGTCTACTCGACAGCCGCGCTGGCCTCGTGATCGTCATGATGCTGATCAACCTGCCGATCATTATCTGGATGCTCTATACATACTTCCGGGAAATTCCGGGTGAAATCCTCGAAGCGGCCCGTATGGACGGGGCGACCCTGAAAGAAGAGGTGCTTTATATCCTCACGCCTATGGCGATCCCCGGCATCGCATCCACCATGCTGCTGAACTTTATCCTCGCCTGGAACGAAGCTTTCTGGACGCTGAATCTCACGGCTGTGAATGCAGCTCCGCTGACCGCTTTTATCGCCAGCTATTCCAGCCCCGAAGGTCTGTTCTTTGCCAAACTCAGCGCAGCTTCGACCATGGCGATTGCGCCGATCCTCATCCTTGGCTGGTTCAGCCAGAAACAACTTGTCCGCGGCCTGACTTTTGGCGCCGTGAAGTAAGGAACCTGACACATGGGACAGATTCAACTCAAACAAGTCACCAAATCTTTCGGCGATGTGCAGGTCATTCCACCTTTGGACCTCACCATCGGAGATGGAGAGTTTACCGTTTTTGTCGGCCCGTCTGGCTGCGGCAAATCCACCCTTTTGCGCCTGATCGCGGGGCTTGAGGATATCACCACCGGCCATATCGAAATCGACGGCCAGGATGCGACCAGCCTTGTGCCCGCCAAACGGGGTCTGGCCATGGTGTTCCAATCCTATGCGCTGTACCCGCATATGACGGTGCGCAAGAACATCGCCTTCCCGCTGCGCATGGCCAAGATGGATCAGGCCGAAATCGACAAGCGGGTCGAAAACGCGGCCTCGGTTTTGAATTTGACTGACTATCTTGACCGGCGGCCCGGGCAGCTTTCCGGTGGACAACGCCAGCGGGTCGCCATCGGGCGGGCCATCGTGCGTGAACCGGCAGCATTCCTGTTTGACGAACCGCTCTCTAACCTCGATGCGGCCCTGCGGGTCGGCATGCGGATGGAGATCAGCGAACTGCACAACAAGCTGGCCACCACCATGATCTACGTGACCCATGATCAGGTCGAAGCGATGACAATGGCTGACAAGATCGTTGTGCTGCAAGCCGGGGTGATCGAACAGGTGGGCAGCCCGCTAGAGCTTTACCGCAACCCGCGCAACACATTCGTTGCGGGCTTTATTGGCTCTCCCAAGATGAACCTTCTGACAGGGGCTGAGGCGCAAAAACATAGCGCTGCAACCATTGGCATCCGGCCCGAGCACATCGATGTCGTCCAATCGGAAGGCATGTGGCAGGGAACTGTGGGCGTAGCCGAACATCTGGGCTCCGACACCTTCTTCCACATCCACAACACCGGGCTGGCGGAAACGCTGACGGTTCGCGCCATTGGCGATATCAGCCTCCGGCATGGGGACACGATCCAACTGAACCCCCGCATGGACGAACTTCACCGCTTCGACGCGCAAGGATTGCGGATTGCATGATGCAACTGGCGGGCAAGTCAGCATT
Organism: Pseudomonadota bacterium; assembly: GCA_038526325.1. Classification (GTDB taxonomy): domain Bacteria; phylum Pseudomonadota; class Alphaproteobacteria; order Rhodobacterales; family Rhodobacteraceae; genus Yoonia. The sequence continues at coordinate 32,221 of JBCBGX010000002.1, forward strand.
GATCACGGGCGCTGCCCGTGGGATCGGGCTTGCTTTCGCCGAAAGCTACCTGCAGGAGGGCGCGCGCGTGGCGATTGCCGATATCGACATGGCCCGTGCACAAGACGAAGCCGACAGGCTTGGTGAAAACGCCATTCCCATTCCGCTAAATGTCGTCGACCAGACCAGTATCGATGCGTGCGTTGCCGCTAGCGCAGAAGCCTTCGGCCAAATCGACATCCTGATCAACAACGCAGCCGTTTTCTCTGCTGCACCGTTAACTGAAATCGATCGAGCCGATTATCAACGCACCTTTGACATAAATGTCGCCGGCACGCTGTTCATGATGCAAGCGGTTGCCAGACACATGATTGACAAAGGTGTCAGAGGCAAAATTATCAACATGGCCTCCCAGGCCGGGCGGCGGGGGGAAGCTCTCGTCGCCACCTATTGCGCAACAAAAGCAGCGGTCATCAGCCTGACGCAGTCGGCTGGGCTGAACCTGATACAGCACGGGATCAACGTCAACGCCATCGCACCTGGGGTCGTGGACGGTGAACACTGGGATAGTGTCGATGCCTTCTTCGCCAAATTCGAAGGCAAGGCGCCCGGGCAAAAGAAGAAAGAGGTCGGGGCCGCAGTGCCGTTTGGAAGGTTGGGCGTAGCGGCAGATCTGACTGGGATGGCGATCTTCCTGGCCAGTGATCAGGCCGATTACATCGTCGCACAAACGTACAATGTCGACGGTGGAAACTGGATGAGTTGATGAAGGATTCAAGAATAATGGGGGGGCCGATAACACTAAGCAATGATAACTTGTCCAACATGCCTGACGGCGTATTGGTCCCGGCCTATGACCGCAACGCGCTGAGCCCTGGAATTGTCCATATCGGTCTTGGCAATTTTCACCGAGCCCATCAGGCGTGGTATCTACATCGTTTGATGCAGGCTGGCCTCGCGCATGACTGGGCAATCATTGGTGCGGGTGTCCGTGCGCCGGATGCTATGATGCGCGAAAAGCTGTTAGACCAGGATTGCCTGACAACGCTGATCACGCTCGACGCTGACCGATCACTGGCCGAGGTTACGGGCCCAATGATCGACTTTCTCCCAATCGATGAGACGAATGCACCCTTGATCAAGGCTATGTGTGATCCAGCGATCCGCATCGTATCGTTGACAGTGACAGAAGGCGGTTATTACCGCGACGCGTCAGGCAAGCTGGATGTCAACCACCCTGATATACAGCATGATGCTGCCCACCCCGAAAAACCCCGCACCGCCTTTGGCGCCATTGTCGCCGCTTACAAATTCCGGCGCGAAACAGGCCATCTGCCCTTTACAGGCCAGTGTTGCGATAACCTTCAAAACAACGGGGACGTGCTGCGCGAAACAGTTGTTGGTCTCGCTCGGCTTAGCGACCCAGATCTCGCTGATTGGATCGATACAAGCGCCACATTTCCTAACGCCATGGTCGATTGTATCGTACCTGCAACTGGTGATGCCGAAAGGGCCCTAGTGCGAGACCTGGGGATTGCTGACGCGGCCCCCGTGACGCACGAAGACTTTCGGCAGTGGGTGATCGAAGATGATTTCTGCGCCGGTCGTCCGCCATGGCAAGAGGTTGGCGTAACACTGACCGCGAATGTGCATGCATTTGAAGCGATGAAGATCCGAATGCTGAATGCCGGACACCAGGTCTTGGCCAATGTCGGCGAATTGTTGGGCATGCCAACAATTGCCGCCTGCATGGCCGACCCGACGATCGCTGCATTCTTTCGCAAGGTAGAAGAAGTTGGCATCGCACCTTACGTCGACCCGGTCCCCAATATGGCGCCTCTCGACTATCTAGACCTGATCAGTCGCCGGTTCGCCAACCCAAAAATCCATGACACAACCCGACGCGTCGCCTTTGATGGATCTTCGCGCCACACTGGTTTCGTCCTGCCGATCTTGCGCGATGCGCTGGAACAGGGTGGTGAAATAGATGGGCTCGCCCTGACCGAGGCGCTTTGGGCACGCATGTGTGCGGGGACGCGTGAGGACGGCAGTGACATTCAACCCAATGATCCGCATTGGGCCGATCTGAATGCAGCTGCGCTCGCCGCGCGTGACAATCCGCAGATCTGGTTGGATCAGCAGAGCATTTACGGTGAACTAGGGCAGGATAGCCGTTTTTCCCCTGCGTTCTGCGATTGGCTAGCTCGGATTTGGGAAAATGGAAGCAGGCAGACCTTGGAGTCGTTCAACGGCGGATAACATCCGCCAGTTGATTATGCCCAAGTGAGGTCGCACCAATCTGAGCGAGCGTAATGTGCGTTTCTTCGCACAACACGGACCAGATCTGGTGCAGCCCCTCTTCACCACCCGCTGCAATGGCGAATTGCAGCACGCGCCCCAGAAAGGTGAAGTCGGCCCCAAGTGCATAGGCTTTTACTACATCCTCGCCCGATCGCAGGCTGGTATCGAAGAATAATGGCAAGTCAGGCCCCACTGTTGCGCGGATTTCTGATAGCACGTTGATCGGCGATGGCGCGCTCTCCAATTGCCTTGCGCCATGGCTTGAGACCTGGATTGCGTCCACACCAGCATCGCGCAGCATACTCGCATCTTCCGTATCGAGCACGCCTTTGACCACAAGCTTACCAGGCCAAGCGTCACGCAGCCGTTTCAACGTATCCCAATCCGCCTTGGCCCGGCTTTCGGTCCGGTCAAACGCGTAGCCGGGCATTTCGAAGTTCGCCATTTGCGGTTTTCCGGCCAGCAAGGTCGCAATCGACCAACGCGGATGGACAGCGAAATCAACAAATTGCTTGGGCCCGATCCGAAACGGCATTTTAAACCCGTGCCGCAATTCACGCGGACGGCGACCAACCTCTGGCACATCCACGGTCAAGATGATCGTGTCATACCCTGCCGACTTGGCCCGCTCGACCAGTTTGAAAGAGCCGCTGCCATCGCCACTGAAATAAAGCTGGAACCAAGCGTGGCCCTGCGCGACCTCGATCAGCTCTTCCATCGCAGTGGAGGCGACTGTGGACACACCCAATGGCACCTGTTCCCGTGCAGCAAGCCGCGCTAGCATAAGGTCTGCGCCAGGACCCGACAGGTTGCACATTCCCATAGGGCTGATCCCGAACGGGGCCTTAGCGGGTTTGCCAAACACGGTCGTCGAAAGAGAGCGCTCACTGACATCTCGTAGGATGCGGGGCCGGAACTCTAACGCGTCAAAGGCTGCGCGATTCCGTGCAGCCCCCGTTTCGGCCCCGGCGGCCCCATCAATATAGTCAAATACCATCCAGGGCAGACGCCGCCGCGCTAGGCGGCGCGCATCGGAACTGGAATGGATGTAGGACGCCATCGCCTAGCTGGCTACTGCCTTCATGAACCGGTCGCGGATGACAACGGGATCCATCGTGATCACCGGCAGCTTGATATTTCCACTGTCGCATTTGCACACGATCACTGTCATCTTGCGATCCTCAATTGCTTGTTGCAAAACCGGCCCAAGGTCCTTGTCCTGGACTTCGATTACATTTTCGCAGCCACAGGCCGTGGCGACTGCGCTCAGCGATGTTTTCTTGCCTGTATAAGTCGGCTGATCCCCGGTGGAGCCATAGGAGCCATTGTCAATGATCAGCAAAATGTAATTGTCCGCCACATTATTCGCAATGGTCGGAAGCGTGCCCATATTGGTCAGAACGGATCCGTCGCCATCGATGGAAATGACGGTCTTGTCCTGTGCCAATGCAAGACCAAGCCCTATGGAAGATGACAGCCCCATAGTCCCAAGCATGTAGAAATTGGTTGGCTGGTCGTCGATCATATGCAGTTCCTGGCTAGGCAGGCCGATATTACAGACAACGAGTTGGTCACGAAGGATGGGCGCGATTTCGCGCAGGATTTCGGAACGGATCATTGGTCGCCATAGCCTCCCCAGAAATTGGCATCGGTCAGGATCGCAACGGGTTTGTTGCACATGAAAGTATATTTCAGGATGTTGTCGAATTCCTCGACGTCCCGCTGCCAGTGGAAGTGGTAGGTCGGGATGTTCATCTGGGCCAGCAACGCTTTGGTATGGACCGCCATCTCGACCTGACAGGCCACTGGCTCACGAAGCTCACCCCGATAGCTGATCAGCATCGGCAGCGGCATCCGGTAATACTGGATCAGCGTAGCCAGCGTGTTGATCGTCACGCCAATCGCGGTGTTCTGCATGATGATCGCAGGGCGCTTGCCGCCCATGAAGGCGCCGGCGCACAGCCCCATACCTTCGTCTTCCTTGTTCGACGGGATATGGTAGATGCTGTCGCGCCCTTCAACCTCGTCAATGACGCCGGCAAGCTGTTTGCATGGCACGGTCGTGATGAATGACACATCGTTGGCGACAAAGTCGTCCACGATTTTCTTGTTTATGTCCACCTGTCAGGCTCCTCTGCTTTAAGGATTTGGATGAAGGATGATTTTCGGGGCAGGCGTGCGGCCTGCACGAATGTCGGCAAATGCGGCGGCGCCATCGGCCAGGGGCCGTGTTTCGATCCAATCAAGCGGGCCAAGGCGTCCGTTAAAGATGGCTTGCGCAGTATCGCGAAAGTCCTGCGCGGTGTAGGTATAGGTACCAATGAACGTGATCTCTTGCAGTGTCATGCGACGTATGTCGAGACCTCCGGTCCCCTCACCCAAGCCGATATGCGCGATCACACCGCCGGGGCGCGTATGCGCGGACGCAGTGGCACGCGTGGCAGCATATCCGACACCGTCAATCACGATATCAAACATCATCTGTGCGGTCAGATCGTCGGGCGACACAGCGTTTTGGCGGCAGTTTTTGATCAGGTAATCGCGGCGCAGCGCGTTGGGTTCGACAATTGTTATGTCGTGAATGCCCTGGGCCACCAGCGACAATGCTGCCCCCAAACCAATCGCCCCCCCACCGATGACCAAAGCGGTATGGCTGCCCGTACCAAGCCTTTCCTTGGCCAGCCGCACGGCATGCCAACCACAAGCGATCGGTTCGGCAAGGGATGCTTTTTCCAAAGACACATGGTCTGGCACGGTCACCAGATTTTCGTCACGCATCGTGACATATTGCGCAAAGGCCCCTTCACGCGGCGGCATAGAGATGATCATGCGGTCAGCACACAAATTGTCCTGGCCAGAAATGCATGCATTGCACCTCCCGCATGTCACAAGTGGATTTATGGTAACACGGTCGCCTGAACGCGGCCCGCTTGCGATCACCCCAGCCGCTTCATGCCCCAGAATCAACGGCGCGGGGCGGCGTTCATCATGCCCCAAAAAAGCATGCATGTCCGAGCCGCAGATCCCAACAGCGCCGATCTTGATCAGTTGCTGCCCAACGGCCGGCACCGGCTCAGGCGCATCGCGCATGGCCAGCTTTTCCGGACCTTCATAGATCAGCGCCTTCATTTTGCGGTGAACCCCCCATCGACCATCAGAACCTGCCCCGTGACATAGGCTGAGGCATCCGAGCAAAGGAAAAGAAGTGGCCCATCGATATCCTGCAGCGCACCGTTGCGCCCGATGCAAGTTTGGGCCGCGTTACGAGCCGCGCGGTCTGGGTCAGCAAAGACAGGGCCAGTCAACTCGGTTGGAAAAAAGCCCGGACCAATTGCATTTGCAGTGATCCCATCTTTGGACCACGCTTCCGCCATCGCGCGGGTGAGTTGCGCGACCCCCGCCTTGGACGCGCCGTAACTCAATCCGCCGGGAAATGCGCGGGTTGTTTGCAAGGAGGCGAAATTTACAATGCGACCCCAGCCCTTGGCTTTCATCGCCGGCGCAAAGGATTGGCTGAGAAAAAATGGTGCGGCGAGGTTCAGGTTCATGGTGATGTCCCAACCTTCAGGCGTCACGTCGTCTGCAACCTCGCGCGTATTGATGCCTGCCGCGTGGACCAAGATATCGGGCGGACCAAAGGCCGCGGCGACATCGGCCACGATATCGTTCAGCTTCTCGCGATCCGACAGGTCAGCCGACACCGCATTGGCCTTGCTCCCTACGGCTGCGACCCAATCTGCCAACGCCTCTGCCCGCCGCGCGACACCAACCACCTGTGCGCCGGCAGCTGCAAGGACCGTTGCC
>JBCBGX010000003.1:0-34315 GCA_038526325.1 Pseudomonadota bacterium
GCCAGAGGGCGCGAATGTCGTAATCGAGCTTCGGCTGCAGGATCTCAAGGCCTTTGTCCATCCATTCGGCAAAGACAGGCTCGGTCTCATAAAGATCCCGTGCCATGCCCGCATATTGAGCGCCGCCGCCGGGGAACATGAAGACATAATCGGGATCTTCGCCCACAACGCTGTGTGTAAACGCGCGGCGCGGGTCGTTCTTTTCAAGCTGGGCGGCCGCGTCTTCGTGCGTTTCGGTAACGATCACGCGGCGGCGTTCAAAAGCGCGGCGTCCCTTGTGCAGTGTCCATGCCACATCGGCAAGGTTTTGGTCGGGGTTGTCGCGCAAATGCTGGGCCAGAGCCGCGCAATTGGCGTCAAGCGCGGCCTTGCTGCGGCCTGATACCGTCAGGATCTGGAACGGCCAATCAGAGTCTTCAGATGCAGGAAGGTCCGGCGCTTCTTGCAACACAACATGCGCGTTTGTGCCACCCACGCCCAGCGAGTTCACACCCGCACGGCGTGGTCCCTTATGGCTGACCCAATCTGTCAACGCGTCGTTCACGCGGAAAGGCGACGTTTCAAAATCAATCGCCGGGTTGGGCTTTTCATAGCCCAAAGAGGCGGGGATCTGTTTGTGGTGCAAGGCGAGAGAGGTCTTGATCAGGCTTGCCACACCTGCCGCTGTGTCCAAGTGGCCGATATTGGTTTTGACTGAGCCAATGCGGCAAAAGCCAACCTCTTGTGTTGTTTCGTCAAAGGCCTGGGTCAGCGCCGCGACCTCAATCGGGTCGCCTAAGTAAGTGCCGGTGCCGTGGCATTCGATGTAGTCTATCGTTTCGGCCGGGGTTTCCGCAATCATATGCGCTTCGGCAATCGCCTCGGCCTGACCGTCCACCGAGGGGGCCAGATATCCGGCCTTCGCCGCACCATCATTGTTAATGGCGGATCCTTTGATGACCGCCCAAATATGATCGCCATCAGCGATTGAATCCTTTAGGCGGCGCAGCACGACAACACCCGCGCCGGAGCCGAAGACAGTCCCCTGCGCGCGATGATCAAAGGCGTGGCAATGGCCGTCGGGCGACAGCACTTCGCCTTCTTTGTGGATATATCCGCGATCTTGAGGCAGTTCGATCGTTACACCACCGGCAAGGGCGGTGTCGCATTCACCTGAAAGCAACGCCTGTGTCGCATAATGGGTGGCGACCAGCGAGGTCGAGCAGGCTGTCTGCACGTTCACGCTAGGCCCTTTGAGGTCCAGGATGTGGCTTAGCCGGGTGGACAGGAAATCCTTGTCGTTGCCCGTGTGGCGCAACAGAAACATACCCACATTGTCGACCAGTTTCGGGTTCGAGCAAATGTTGAAATAGAAATAGCTGCCCATGCCGCAACCCGCGAACACGCCAATCGGACCATCCGAGTTCTCTGGCATGTGGCCTGCGTTTTCGAGTGCTTCCCATGAAACTTCCAAAAACCTGCGATGCTGCGGGTCCATGATCGCGGCTTCCTTGGCGGAGAGGCCAAAGAATTCGGTATCGAAGTTCTGATAGCCCGATAAGGGGGCGGCGGCAGGTACATAGTCAGGCCGGTTCAGCCGATGTGCGGCCTCGCCTGCTGTCAGCAGCTCTTCCGCGCTGTAGTGCCGGATCGATTCGATCCCGTTCCTAAGATTGTCCCAATAGGCTTGCACAGTGTCAGAGCCGGGCAGATGGGCAGCCATGCCGACAATAGCGATATCGGTTTCAGCGATATCAAGGGCAGATACATCAAGACTCATGAAACACACCACCACCGGGAAAAGAATGGTTTAAGTAAAACGACAAACACAGGCAAACCTATGGCAAATTATGATCAGTATAAAGGCTTTACGGCTCTGAAAAGTCAGTTCTGTAAATCATGACTTGACGAGATAAACAGATTCTCGTCGAATTTATAGCATCTCCTAGGCAGTTCTGTGGCGACAGACCATGCAGTTGCAGCATTTGGCTGCGTTTGCCGTGCGTTTTGTCACAAAACCGTGCATTGAGCGTAATTTTTTGTTTGGATCCATTTGATGTTGAAGACCATTATTGATTTTTTAACGACTCCTTCGACCTTGTTTCTTGCCCTCGTGTGTGTGGCGCTGATTGCCTTGCTCGCGAGATGGCGCAGGAGTGCGATCAGTTTCCTCACACTGGGCATTGCGGGGTTTATCACTTTCGGATTCACCAGTTTAAGTGAGGTGCTGATCGCGCCATTGGTAACGCGATTTCCGCCGGTTGATCTAAGCCAGACACAACCGCCGTTTGGCCTGATCATTCTGGGCGCCGGATTGAACGAGGTCCACGCGCGCCACAATCAGGCCTTGCTGGAGTTCGAAGACGGGGCCGAGGCGGTGCCGACTGCGGCATTGTTGGCGCAGCGTTATCCCAATGCGCGGATCATCGTCAGTGGAGGGAGTGGAACCAACTTTCCCCCAGAGCCATTGCGCGGTGTAGATGGGATGCGCCGCGTCTTGACAGAGCTTGGCGTGGCCGAGGACCGGATCGTGATCGACCCGAACTCTCCTAGTACAGAGGCGCGGGCGCGCAACACTCTGGCACTAGTGGGGGAGGATACTGATAAGGTCTGGTGGGTCATCACGCCCGCCCATCGCATGCCGCGGCTTATCGGAACGTATCGGAAGCTTGGTTTTGAACCGGTTCCCTATCCGGTTGATTTCAAATGGATTCCCCCTTTTGATTTTACTTACCTATATCAGTTCAGTGACGGCCTGCATCTTACAGATGCGGGCGCACATGAATGGCGCGGCCTATTATTTTATTACCTGACGGGGAAGATGGATACTTTGTTCCCGGGCCCACGTGATCTGACAACTAATCCTTAAGCGCTGCAGGCAGACGGCTGGCATCTATCAGATGCCGCGTTCGGGAGCGCATTGTTGCCTCGAACGCGTGCTGTTGTGCAAAGAGCAGAGATTTTTGGGCGGCTTGCACCAAATCATCGCGGTTTTTGTGAAGTCGCTCCACAGTATCAGCCAGCGCAGCTACATCGCGCATCGGTGTGGCCCAGCCCGCATCCGAATTGGTGATAACTCCGGTCAGCGCTTCGTTATCATACCCGGCGATTGGGACGCCGCAGGCCATAACCTCGGGGTAGGTGCTGGATGGGTCGCCCTGGGGATGACAGCAGATAAACAGGTCGGCGTTGCGCTTCAATGTCGGCACCCATCCGGTTTCGAAATCGACCACGCCACGCAAATTGACCTGATCGGACAAGTTGTATTTTTCGATTTGTGCCTCAATGTAGCTGCGCAAAGGGCCATCACCATAGATGTCAAAGCTGAAGGGTGTCTTGCGCGCGCGGAGCGCATCAGCAAATGGCACCAGATCCATCACGCCCTTCATCGCCACAAACCGCCCGCCAAACACCAGCCGCAATGGCTGGCCGGATGAAATCGCTGCTACTTTGTCGTCCAGTTCTGACGCCGAGATCACCTTTTCCTGCGGCACCCTGTTGTCAAAAAAGAGCAGTATGTTGTCGTTGGCGTTGCGATAGGCGTTGTAGGTCGGCGTACCACTGCATTGAAGGCCAGCAGCCAACTTCAAAGCTTTGCGACGTTTCCGTTCGGCGCCTTGAACCCACATTTTGCGTCGGGCGCGCAAGAATGGGTTGCGAGTATCGGCCCGGATGATCTGGATCTCGGTGTTGACCGAGTATTCGCTGACAAAGACGATGGGAATGCCCATTTCATGGCAAAGTTCGGCGGTTGGTAATTCATAGGGCGATAGAAAACCGGACACGAGTGCGGCATTCCTTATCCTGCCGGCAAAAGCCTCTGGGGTGCTTGGGCGCAGCTCCAAGCCAGTTTCTGCTTCACCCGGTATGACTTCGACCTGATCTAGGTCGGTCGTAGGTGTGTTGGTCAATTCGATCAGGCTGGTCACCGGGCCAGGCCAAGTTTTAGCGTAGGCGGCAGCCCCGTTAAGGTATTTTTGTGTCAGAACGAATCCGCCGTTTGGGCCACGAACGGCCTTGAGTACCGGCAAAATGATCAATTCGTTGCGGGTCGTCTCTTTCATGGTGTTGCACGTTCGAGAAAGCGTTGGAATGCGTCCATGTTGACAGAAAAGCCACCTGGGGCCGCATCGCCTACAAAAAAAGCAAATCGAATGCCAATCTGATCTGTGAATTCCTTAAACGCCATCGCGAAACGGTCGGGGGGTTGTACCACCAACAAAGTACCGGTGGTCGCCATGGAATAAACCGCATGTGAGATGTGGCTGCCCTCAATACTGATAACAATGGGCGCATCAAGGGTCCGTCGGGCGATTTCGTCTGCTGGCAATCTGGCAGGTTCGACAATGTCAAAACCCAGGTCTTTCAGGCACTTTTCCAAAGTGGCTTCGTTGACCAGCGTGCGGGCTTCGCCCGTATTGCCCCGTTTCAGGTAAACGCCTTTTGGTCTATCTTGGCCTGCAGCGTTTAGCGTCTGCCGCAACCGTTCGCGCAACGAATGCAGTCGCGCGGCCTTTCCGGCATTTTGCCCAATATCATCGTAGAAGGTCAGACGCTTGACGCGTGCTACATCTATCACTGGTGGGGCAGGAAGGCCAAAGAGCGTCCGGTAGCCATCTTCGTGACTGTAGGGCTTAGTGCGCAAAGAGATCATCTTTGCTGTATCTTGTGGAAGGAGCTCTTGTGGTAAGCTATCTTTTAGGAATGGACCAAAAAAGCGGCTTCCGGCGTAACAAGACACCAAAGCTGCCTCATCAAGTGTGGTCGATGGGCTGGTAATTTGTTGCCAGATACGTTCTTCGCCGAAGCCGACATCGTATTTGGCACCCTCTTTGTAAACCATAGGGCCGAAAATCGCCGTGTCTTCGACGATATGCGCCAAAGTGGCCAGATGCGAAATGGCGCCACCCTTGATCAAGGGATCTTCCACAGGCCAGCTTCGCCATGGGGACAGTCCGGTAATCTTTTCCAATGCACCTTCAGGGAACAAAGCCGCCGGGGCAGATGCAGTAACGGCGGGTGAAATCTCAATCGTTTCGGTGGCGAGGTCCCGCAAATGGCACGTTGGTCTCATCGCTAGACGATGACCAACCCGCCGGATCATGGGCCAGTTTATGGTCATCGCTCCAAAACCAGATCGATGATCCGATCCTGAGAGGCAGGATCAAGACCAGCGTAAAGTGGAAGACACAAAACTTCGTCTGCAACGGTTTTTGCATTGGGTAAGAGTACAGGGTCGGCCGAGGGTAAGGTGTTGTATGGATCAAGATCCGATATCAAAGGATAGAAATACCGACGGGCAAATATGTTCTCGGCCTCCAGCCGTTTCAACAACGTCTCTCGGTCGACGTGACAGTTGGGTCCAACCAGGATTGGAAAGGCGTAGTGATTATGTCCGGTCACGCCCGTCGGACTGGCGCATTTTAGTCCCGGCACATTCTTCAAACGATCAAGGTAGCGCTGCGCAACCTTTCCGCGTTCTGCTAGAACGTCGTCAATACCACATAATTGAGCGAGACCAACCGCAGCACCAAGTTCGCTCATTTTTGCATTTGTACCAATATCGCTTACTGAAATTGCACCGGAAAACCCAAAATTTGCCAACTGATCGATGCCCAGTTTCGATCCTTCGTCAGGTACAATAACGGCACCACCCTCAAACGTGTTGAAGACCTTTGTGGCATGGAAGCTAAGCACGGACATATCACCGTAACTTAGGAGGGATTGCCCATCGCGATGGACGCCAAAAGCATGCGCGGCATCATAGAGCAATTTGAGCCCGTGTCGGTCAGCTATTTCTGCCAGTGCCTTTACATCACAGGGTGTTCCAAACGTGTGCACCGGCAAAATCGCTCGGGTTTGGGGCGTGATCAATGCTTCGATATTGGCTGGATCAAGATTCAAGGTCGTCGGATCGATATCAGCAAAAACCGGTGTTGCCCCGGCAATGCGAACAGCGTGTGCTGTTGCAACAAATGAGAATGGTGTCGTGATAACCTCGCCAGACGTTATGCCCGCATATTGCATGGCAAGAACTGTTCCCTGGGTGGCGTTTGAAACGACAGACATATGCTTCACACCAAGGTAATCAGCAAGTGCTGACTCAAACCGCTGTAAAAGTGGGCCACGGTTGGTCAGCATCTTGCTGTCCCAGATTTGTTCTAACAATGGAAGCACGTCCGATAGCGGCGGCAAGCTTGGCCGTGTTACATAAATTGGGGCACGACTCATAAGTTGATACCCTGTATCAACAAATCAACACCTGCATTTGAGAATAAATTCAACAAAACACAAACCGCAAAAAAACCACGCCCGAACAATGCTGCCACAAGGCCAAGTTATGTGTCTACCTGCATAATTGCCGCAAATACCAACCTTTCCTCAGTGAAGTGCAGATATTTGCCAACTTGCGAAGGCGCCAAATTACTTTAGATTGTTTAGTTTTTTTACACACCCGCATAGCGAATGTTTGATTTCAATTTGCCAACAATCTGTTAACAAGATTCACACTTGATAATGTCAGCCAATGCTGACACTGACCGACTTATTCTTACTTTGAATTGGTATGACTATGTTAATGAATAAAAATGCAGTGATCGTCTGGGCCTGCGTTGGTCTGGCGTCACTTACAGGCGCAGCGCATGCAGCGACGATAGATATCAACTATGACCTAGATCTCGCTTACACGTCCGAACATGGTATCCGCAGTCACACGCGGACTTGGGCTGGTGATCATGTTGGCGCACAATTGTTTGCCACATATGCGGACGGCACAACAGAGCAGTGGGAATGGATACAGCTTTACGAGCATAACCCATATGTCACCGGTACCGATCACATCAGCGAAAATCTGACGATTGAGCACATCACGCGCGGCTACGTAATGGATATCACAAAGCGCCTGGCGTCATTTGTAATTGATCTTACCGGTGCAGGGATCGTTTGGGATGCCGGCGGCTACGAAGACCCTGACCCGCGCAATTCTCCAGGTACACTTGGTGGTCGAGAGTTCTTTATCAAAGAAGGCAATGGCGATTCTTTGGGCGGTGAGATTGTTGCAACCTATTCCGACCGCGTGCAGTTAGGTGACCACACAACTGGTGAAGATACCTTTACAAGATTGCTGATCGACTTTTCGGGGTTGGATGACGGCGGCTTTGTCGGCGATCTGATTTGGAATGCTGACACTGATGGGCTTGCTTATACCGACGACTTGACGCCGGTTATGGCGCCAGTGCCGCTTCCTGCAGGCGGACTGCTGTTGCTGACAGCTTTTGGCGCGTTTGTCACGTTTCGCCGCAAAGGTGGCCAATTGCTGTCCGCCTGAACCGGGCCGGATCAGATTTGTTTGGGCTGCTTAAGAGACAAGCAGCCCAATACTTTCCAATTTTCGTGTGTCCTCGTTAGGATCCGACCCAAGGCGCGTCTTGACACATCCTTGCATCGTCGCGGTCAGGGCGGCATATCACACCCAAGTGTGTCGAAGGATTGATCGGTGCTGAGCATAATCATCCCCAGCAATAATGAAGCGGCTTGTATAGAGGCATGCCTGAACGCGATCAGTGCACAAAAAGGTTTGCCGCAAGATCATCGCGTCGAAGTCATCGTTGCAGCCAATGGATGTGAGGACCAGACTGTGTCGCTGGCGCGAGCAAAAGCCGCTGATCTTGCGGCAGCGGGCTTCGATCTACGGGTATTAGACATCGCTATTGGCAACAAGATGAACGCCCTGAATGAAGGGGATGCGATCGCACGTCATGCATCCCGTGTCTATTTGGACGCGGATATCGTTATAAGCCCGCGGATGCTGACCGAACTCATCGACCTTTTGTCAGATGATAAGCCGGTATACGCCAGCGGTTCGGTCCGTATCCCCCGACCAAAGAGTATTATTAGCCGAGCCTATGCAAAAGTCTGGACGAGGTTGCCCTTTATCCGCGATGGCGTGCCGGGCATCGGACTTTATGCGGTGAATGGGCCGGGGCGTGCCCGCTGGGCAGAATTCCCAAAGATCTATGGCGATGACCGATTTGTCCGTTTGCAATTCAAACCTCATGAACGGTTCAAGACCACAGCAACGCATGACTGGCCCTTGCCTGAAGGCTTTGTCAATCTCGTTCATGTTCGTCATCGCTGGCGCGAGGGCAATGTAGAGCTGGCAAAGGCCTTCCCGGACCTTGAGGATAATGAGAGTGAGTTCAACAAGAGCTTCGGCAATATGTTGCGGTTGTTGAAAACTCCGTTTTCATCGGCGGTCTTCGTGGCAGTTTATATGGTCAGCAACGCGCGCGCGCGACGAAGTGCAGCAAAGGGTGGGTTTGTCTGGCGACGCGGTCGTTAAGCCGTACCGATGAGCCGCTGGATAAACGCCGCATCGCCCATATTGTACACCATCTTGGCTGCGTCGGCTGGATCCAACCACACCGGGATATGACCCGTTTCGGTTGGTGGGCCCAGAGGACGTATCGGCCGGGCAAGGTAAATATGGCAGACCTTGTCAGCATAGATCCCATATTCCGGCATATAGGTGAACCGCCTGAACGACCCGATCCGACGTGGATGCGCGATACGCCAGCCGGTTTCTTCAAACACCTCGCGGTGCAACGCATGGATCGGATGTTCGCCCGGATCGATCCCACCACCAGGCAGTTGGATTTCATCATGAGGTGCGCCTTGATAGGTCAAAAGCAGCTTTCCTGCGAGCGGCAGAACGGCGTAAACGCCGGGGCGGTGGATGTAGTGCTGGCCATTTCGCGGCGCATCGCCATACCGTCTGATCATAGCTACCCCTCTTGCGGTGGCGGTTGCCCCGCTTATATGGGCGCGGTATGCCAGCCCTTGACATGTTAGGAAAGCCCATGAGCTTCGGCCAGCAAATCGCCTGGGACGACACAGTCCTGCCGTTCCAACTTGACGCCTGCGACATTCGTGGCCGGGTGGCGCGTCTTGATGGCGTGCTGGAACAGGTGTTGAAGCAGCATGACTATCCGCCGCTGGTGGAAGGGCTTGTGGCAGAGATGGCGCTGCTCACCGCATTGATCGGACAAACGATAAAGCTGCGCTGGAAATTGTCGCTGCAGGTGCGTGGGTCAGGTGCTGTGCGTCTGATCGCGACAGATTATTACGGTCCTAGCGAAGATGGTCAGGCTGCCCGCATCCGGGCCTACGCATCCTATGACAACGAAAAGCTGGAAGACGCTGCCGATCCGTTTTCTCAGATCGGACAAGGGTATTTTGCGATTCTGATTGATCAGGGGCAGGGCATGACACCTTATCAGGGGATCACGCCTATTGCGGGTGGGTCACTGTCGGCCTGTGCGCAAACCTATTTTGCACAATCAGAACAACTGCCAACCCGGTTCCAATTGACCTATGGTCAGTCGCAATTGCCCGGAGAAGGCACCCATTGGCGCGCTGGCGGCGTGATGTTGCAACATATGCCCAAGGCGTCGCCACATGTCACTGGTGAGGGCGGCTCAGGTGAGGATGGCCTGCTGCAAGCGGCGGATATCTTGAATGATGACGATGGTGAAAACTGGGTCCGTGCGAATACGCTTCTGGACACAGTGGAAGAGATAGAACTGATCGGACCTGCTGTTGCGCCGACCGATCTTCTTGTTCGACTGTTTCATGAAGAAAAGCCCCGCGTCTTCGATGCGCAGCCGGTTAAGTTCGGTTGCAGCTGTTCTGAAGACAAAGTGCGCCAAAGCCTGTCTATCTATTCGGCCAAGGATATTGCGACGATGACGACAGAGGAAGGAACGGTCACTGCTGACTGCCAATTCTGTGGGGCGCACTATACGTTTGCACCCGAGACGTTAGGGTTCGAAGCAAAGGATACCAATGCCTGATCCAGTCGAGAACGACCCTAGGCGCAGAGCACAAAATCCTTTAGAGGATTTTGCCCAGAAATTTTTAAATTTCTGGGAGACCGTTCGACTGTAGAAAGACAGGTTGTGGGACGTCGTCAAACGGAATTCAATCTTGAAAACCAGTTAAGCGCTGCGCTTTCAAAGCAAGGCACCGCTTCATCGGATTTCGACTTGAACAAGGATGTTAAGGTTCCATCACGGAACCTGACACCTGCCAGCGTGCTTATCACAGTCAGAGCCGAAAGGCAGACGATTATCCTGACGAAACGGTCGGCCCGGTTGAAGCATCATCCGGGCCAGATTGCGTTTCCCGGAGGCAAGCAGGACCCACATGATTTAACACCTATCGATGCCGCCTTACGCGAGGCGGAGGAAGAGATTGGCCTGCCGCGCGATCGCCCAAAGGTGTTGGGGGCGCTGCCGCCTCATCAAACCGTGACGGGCTACGAGGTGACGCCCGTTTTGGCATTGCTTTACGGCAATTACGATCCGATCCCCGAAGCTGGTGAAGTCAGTGAAGTCTTTGAAATACCTCTCGCCCATTTGACGCAGCCCGCAATGTTTCGTGTCGAGGGTCGCCGGTGGCAAGGGCGCAAACGTTACTATTATACCGTTCCTTACGGGCCCTACTACGTCTGGGGTGCAACGGCGCGTATTCTACGCGCTTTGGCAGACCGGTTGTCTTAATGCGGCTGGAGGCGGAGTGGATATCAAGCCAGGCATCGCAAAAGATTTGCCGACTTCTCACAAATGCGGGGTATCAAGCGTGGTTTGTTGGTGGCTGCGTTCGCAATGCGATATTGGGGGAACCGGTTGCTGATCTGGACATTTCTACCGATGCTCTGCCTGACCGTGTGATGGCTCTGGCGAAGGAGGAAGGCGTCACGGCCGTTCCGACAGGCATTGACCATGGAACTGTCACAGTTGTCGTTGACGAGATCCCTTTCGAGATTACGACATTCCGCCGTGATATCGCCACCGATGGCAGACGCGCGACTGTGGCCTTTGCCGACAATATGAAAGATGATGCGCTGAGGCGTGATTTCACGATGAATGCCCTTTATGCTGGGCCTGATGGCGTTGTTGTGGATCCGCTTGGGGGTCTTTCAGACCTACTTGCCCGCCAGGTCCGTTTTATCGAGGATGCCGATCAACGGATCAAAGAGGATTACCTGCGCATATTGCGGTTTTTCCGGTTTCATGCGTGGTACGGGCAAAACGGCCCAGATCCAGAGGGGCTTGCCGCATGTGCTGCCAATGTCGACGGATTGGACCGGCTGTCGTTAGAGCGGATCACGAGTGAGATGTTGAAGCTCTTGGCAGCGCCCAATCCAGCGCCAGCGGTCGCGTCCATGGCAGCAACCGGAGCACTTGCACAAATCTTGCCCGGCGCTGAATCAGGTCCGCTCGCTGTCTTGGTTAATATTGAGGAACTTATGGCGTTGGCACCGGATCGGATCCGTCGACTGGCGCTTTTGGGTGGTGCGCCTGACACGTCTCTGCGTCTGTCGAACAGGCAAATCAAACAGCTGGAACAGATCAGGTCAGAGGTATCCCACAAAGAGGCCGCTTATCGCTTTGGCGCGACAATTGGTCGGGATCGATTGATGATTGAAGCGGCATCATTGGGCCAGACAGTCTCTCCTAAAGCTCTTCAGACCATCCAGATTGCGTCTGATCAGGTTTTCCCAATTAGTGCGGCCGATTTGATGCCCGATTTACAAGGGGCAGCGCTGGGCAAGGCGCTCAAAGCTGCAGAGGCACGATGGATCGCATCGGATTTCACGCTAACGAAAGCCGATCTGCTTGACTGAATTCTTGCCACTGATTGGTTTTGTCTTCTTTGGCCTGTTTTCGCCAGGGCCAAATGTTGTTTTGTTGACGGCGTCAGGCGCGCGTTTCGGGTTTTGGAGGACTGTCCCGCATATTCTGGGTGTTGCTTTCGGTGTCGGCATCACATCCGGGATCACAGCACTTGGGGTCGGGACGTTGCTGCAGGCGCAACCCGCCTTGACCTTGGTCCTAAAGATCGTTGCAACTGCGTGGATCCTGTGGATGGCTTACACGCTTTGGCGAGCGGATCCAGCGAAAACCCAAGCTGGTGGGCGCCCATTTACCTTTTTTGAGGCTGTCCTGTTCCAGTGGGTGAACCCCAAGGTCTGGGCTGTCGCGTTGAGCGCTATGGCTTACGTTCCGGCGTTAACACCGTACGGTCAGGCCACAGCACTCGCCGCGACATTTTCTGGTTTGAATCTTGGCGTTTGCCTTTTCTGGACGACGGCGGGTGCGTTGTTAGCTTACCTGCTGACCAACCCAACTGCTTGGTGCATTTTCATGCGCGGCATGGCGCTCGCCCTAGGCGTGTTTTCCCTTCTGGTTTTCCTTTGACCCAAACCCTGATATGTGACGCCGGGTAACCCCGATTAAGGCAGACCAATGTTTCGGTTTTTCGAAGGCCTGGTCGATCCCTATACCGCGTATCAGGAGACCGACACGCCGCCCAAGCGGCTCTACCCGTTTCTGCGTGCCTATGCGGAACCGTTTAAGGGTGTTTTGGTTGTCACAGCCCTAGGGTCCATCATCATCGCAGGGGTTGAGATCTGGTTGTTGGGTTATGTCGGACGGCTTGTTGATACCCTGTCAAGCGGACCACCAGCAGATATTTGGGCGCAATATGGGGTTGAGTTCATCCTTGTGGCGCTTTTCATTCTGACGTTGCGCCCAATTTTGCATATCGCGCAGGTCATGCTGCTGCACCAGACGATTCTGCCGAATTTTGCGACCCTTGTGCGCTGGCGCGCGCATAATCATGTCCTCCGCCAGTCGGTCGGCTGGTTTGAGGATGATTTTGCAGGTCGTATCGCAAATAGGATCATGCAGACACCGTCTGCAGCTGGCGAGGTGATGTTTCAGCTTTTTGATGCGCTGACTTTCGCAGCCGCTTATGTGGTGGCTGCGGCAGTGTTGCTTGGCCAAGCTGATCCTCGGCTGATCATCCCGCTTTTGCTATGGCTCATCCCTTACCTGTTGCTGCTGCGCTGGGTGGTCAAGCGGATCGGCCCCGCGTCGGAGGCTGCATCGAATGCGCGCAGCAAGGTCACAGGCCGGATTGTGGACAGCTATACGAACATCCACTCGGTCAAGATGTTTGCGCATCACGATCGGGAGATCGCCTATGTCAAAGAAGCGATGGAGGAAGGGCGTCGCACCTTCCACGCCGAAATGCGGCTTTACACGATCATGGATGTGGGGCTGATGGTGCTGAACGGTCTTTTGATCGTGGGTGTTGTCGGTTGGTCCATGTGGCTGTGGGGGATGGGAACCGCGACAGTTGGTGTCGTAGCAGTGGCAACGACGCTAGCGCTGCGCCTGAACGCCATGTCGGGCTGGATCATGTGGGCCACCAGCAATTTCTTTCGCGAACTCGGCGTCGTGTCCGAAGGGATGGAGACGATCGCCCAACCGATCAAGCTGGTGGATCAAAGCCCCACAACGCTGGATATTACGGCGGGCAAGGTTGAGATCAGCGATCTGTCCCACCATTACGGCAAAGAAAAGGGTGGTCTGGACCAGATCAACCTGACAATTGCGCCAGGTGAAAAGATTGGGCTGGTCGGGCAATCGGGCGCGGGGAAATCGACGCTCGTGAAGCTGTTGTTGCGGTTTTATGATGCTGAGAGTGGCACGATATCTATTGATGGTCAGAGCATCATGGATGTCACCCAGGACAGTCTGCGGCGCAATATCGGGATGGTGCAGCAGGACAGTGCGCTGTTGCACCGGTCCGTGCGCGACAACATTGTCTATGGCAACCCAGAGGCGGGCGAAGACGATATGATCGCAGCGGCAAAAAAGGCCGAGGCGCATGAGTTCATCCTGACGCTAGAGGACAGTGAGGGCAACAAGGGCTATGAGGCCAAGGTCGGCGAACGGGGCGTCAAACTTTCCGGAGGGCAGCGTCAGCGGATCGCCCTTGCGCGTGTCATTTTGAAAGACGCGCCCATCCTGCTCTTGGATGAGGCCACAAGTGCCCTAGATAGCGAAGTCGAAGCCGCTATTCAGCGTACGCTTTATGGCATGATGGAAGGCAAGACCGTGATCGCGATTGCACACCGTCTGTCGACTATCGCGCGTATGGATCGGATCATCGTCATGGATCAGGGCCGGATCATTGAAGACGGCACCCATGACACGCTGCTGGCGGCGCATGGGCAATATGCAAGGTTCTGGGCGCGGCAATCCGGCGGCTTTCTGGGGCAGGACACACAGGTCGCGGAATGAAGCCTGAGACATGGATCGACCCTTTTGCGCGGGCGGATGGCCCGCCGCCAAAAACGCTTTTGGCGTTTTTGAAATGGTGCATGTCCGGCAGTTTCAAAGTGACGGGCGCGGCTGGTCTGGTGTCTGCCTTTGCCGGAACGTTGGAGGTTCTGACCGCGCTTATGCTGGGTCTGGTGATTGATGCAGCACTTGTGTCGCCGCCAGAAAGCTATTTTTCGGACAATCTGATCCTTTTGCTGGCTGTAACAGCGTTTTTCGTGCTTTTGCGTCCGATCGTACTGGGCATTTCAGGCATGATGCAGGCGGTTGTGGTTGGCCCGGCGCTGAGCAATCTGATCCTGTCGCGGTTGCACCGGCACACGCTGGGGCAAGCTGTCACGTTCTTCGATAATGACTTTGCGGGCCGGATTTCGCAAAAACAGATGCAGGCGGCGCGGGCGGCGACCGATCTGATGGTGGATATGATCCACACGGTCGCCTTTGCGCTGGCCTCGGTTTTGGGGTCGATCATTCTGCTTTTGACGATAGATCTGCGAAGTGCCGCACTTTTGTCGATCTGGGTTGTCGCTTACATTGGCATGATACGATATTTCATGCCGCTGATCCGCAAACGATCCAAGGCGCGGGCGGCGTCCCGCGCGATGGTGACGGGGCAGGTTGTGGACACGATCACCAATATCAAGACGGTGAAACTGTTCGCGCATGACGATCACGAGGATCGCGCAGCAATCGATGCGATGGCCAGCTATTGGGACACAGCTGTCAAATATGGCTGGATGTCAGCATCCTTCCGGTTCTGGCTTATGGCGCTGGGTGGCTTGCTGCCGATCCTCCTTGTCGGCGCCACGCTGTATTTCTGGACCGCGGGAAGTGCCACACCGGGTGAGGTGGTTGCGGCAGGTGCGATTTCCTTGCGCTTAGCGCAGATGACCGGCTGGGTCAGCTTTACCCTGATGGGGATGTATTCGAATGTGGGTGAGCTGGAAGATGCGATGCACACGCTTAGCCCCGATCACGCTTTGGTTGATGCAGATGGCGCTGTGCCGCTGACCGCAGAAAAAGGAGGCATCGCGCTAAAGGATGTAACCTTCAGTTACGGGGGCGGACCTGGCGGCCTGAATGACGTCGATCTTCATGTCGAACCCGGCGAAAAGCTCGGGCTGGTCGGGGCCTCTGGTGCTGGTAAATCAACGCTCGTCGCATTGCTTTTGCGGCTTTATGACGCCGAACAAGGCGCAGTTGAGATTGACGGGCAGGATGTTCGTGCAGTCACTCAGGAAAGCCTACGCCGCCAGATCGCTATGGTCACGCAGGAAACGGCAATGTTTAACAGGTCGGCCTTTGACAATATCCGCTACGGAAACCCGGACGCCGATCAAGCGGCGATTGAGGCATCAGCGAAGCAGGCCGAGGCCCATGATTTCATCGTTGATCTAAAGGATCATAAAGGCCGCAAGGGTTATGATGCGCATTTGGGTGAGCGCGGTGTAAAGCTGTCTGGTGGACAACGACAGCGGATCGCTATTGCACGGGCCATTCTAAAGGATGCGCCTATCCTGGTGCTGGACGAGGCGACAAGCGCGCTCGATTCCGAAGTTGAGGCGTCGATCCAGCATGCACTAGAACAGGTGATGGAGGGTAAGACCGTTATCGCAATCGCCCACCGGTTATCCACACTCGCGCGGATGGATCGGATCGTTGTGCTTGACGCTGGACGCATTGTCGAAGAAGGCACACATGCCGATCTGCTGGCCCAAGGTGGCCTTTATGCGCAATATTGGAACCGGCAATCGGGCGGATTTATTAACGTGAAAGACGCCGCTGAATAAATGCTGACAATCCAAAGTCTGACACACCTTGGGCTTGGCCGCGCCTCGGATGGTCAATCCTTGTTACCGCGCGTCTTGCCGGGTGAGGAGGTGGACGTTGCACAGGACGGAACCTTGCGCATTGTCACGCCGTCACCTGATCGTGTAGCGGCACCCTGTCGGCATTATAAATCCTGTGGCGGATGTGCGATGCAGCATGCATGCAACGCTTTTGTCGCGGATTGGAAGCAGGATATCGTGCTAAAGGCCCTGCAAGCGCGAGGTATCTCTGCCGAATTTCGTCCTATCGCGACGTCGCTGCCGCAAACACGCAGGCGGGCAAAGTTTTCGGGACGCCGAACCAAGAAAGGTGCGTTGGTTGGCTTTCATGCAAAGGCCTCTGATACGGTCATAGCTGTGCCGGACTGTCAGCTTTTAACGCCTGCGTTGACTGCGGCCTTGCCAGCGCTTGAAGCGCTGACGCTTCTGGCATGCTCCCGCAAAAGCGAGATTGGCCTGACTGTGACAGAAACGGCTTTGGGCGCGGATGTCCTGGTCAGCACGGAAAAAGAACTGACGCCTCAATTGCGCATCGAATTGGCAGCTTTGGCCACTCAATACAGCCTCTCACGCCTGGTCTGGAACGATGAACCGGTTGTGGTGATCAACCAGCCCGCACAGGAGTTTGGTGGCACACGGGTTGTGCCTCCTCCGGGTGCATTTTTGCAAGCGACAGATCATGGACAAGAAACCTTGTGGCGGGCTGTAGACGAGATCACGGCTGGTGCACGCAAGGTCATAGACCTGTTCGCTGGCTGCGGCACCTTCACCCTACCATTGGCCAAACGGGCCGAAGTCCACGCGGTAGAAGGTGATAAGGCATTGCTGGATGCTTTGGATCATGGCTGGCGCAGCGGGCATGAGTTGCGCAAAGTCACCACAGAAGCGCGTGATCTGTTCCGCAGACCGTTGGAGCCCGATGAGCTACGTCCATTTGATGCAGCGATCATCGACCCTCCGCGCGCGGGCGCGGAAGCCCAGATCGCGCCCCTCGCAGCGTCCGAAATTAAGACTATTGCAATGGTTTCCTGCAATCCCATTACCTTCGCACGGGATGCCAGAACGCTGACTACTGCAGGTTTTCACTTGGGTTGGGTGCAAGTGGTTGATCAGTTTCGCTGGTCCCCACATGTGGAAATTGTGGCACCGTTCACACGGAAATAATTGTCAGAGCCTTTCTTTTCCTACCTTTGGTCACAATTTTCGTGTACGCAAATTAAAACGGCGAAGACCGGGACAGTAGGCAGAGTGATGATTTCAAGACGATCGATGATGGTTGGGGCCGCCGTGGGCCTTGCCGGATGCGGGGCTGGTGTGGCCCAATATACCGGCCCGAAAGTAACACGGATCCAGGTATTCAAGGAACAAAGGACGATGCAGTTGCTGCATCAGAACTACCTGTTGCGACAATACGGGTTTGATCTAGGCTTCGCGCCGGTTGGCCACAAGGTGCACGAAGGGGATGGGCGAACCCCCGAAGGTGCCTATCGCATAGACCGTCGCAATCCGAACAGCCGGTTTCATCTTTCGCTGGGCATCTCTTACCCCAATGCCCGCGATATTGCTTATGCCCGTGCAAAGGGTCTTAATCCCGGCGGGGACATCTTTATTCACGGGACTCCATCCGCATGGCGGGGCACGCCTGACTGGACATGGGGCTGCATCGCGGTCGAAAACGACGAGATGGATGAGATATACGCGATGGTTGAAACCAACACGCCGATTTATATCTACGCTTAGGAAATCGTGCTTGGGATCGGTTGCGTGACAGCTGGGTCACTGCCCATATTCAGCGTCCACCAAAGTTTGCCGGCATCTTCCTGATACCATGCAAAACCCATGAAACGTGCATTGGGGTCAAGAATAACTGCGCGTGTGTCGGGTTGACCCATCCAGGCAGCAAGTGTCTGAAGCTCTGTTTCATAGGACTCAGAAATGTTTTCGCCCAATAGTCGCCCCGGAAAACCAACGCGTCTGGCCCGGTCCAAGGGGCTTGACCCATCAGAACCGAATAACCAAGGACGGTTCTGGATGGACATGTCCCTGGAATGCGTCGCCGCTGCTGCATTGAGCCGCGCATCAAGTTGCACCGGTGCCACGCCTGCGCGCGACCTTACAGCATTCACACTATCTAGCATACGAAACTGCACCGCCGCCTCGTCTTGGGAGCGGATTCGGTAAACCGAAGGCAGGGGCAAACCATCAGGGCCGAGCGGACGGGTGGGCCCCCCGCAGGCTGTAAGGCCCAATACAGACAATCCTATCAAGAAATTACGTCGATACATGCCGTTTTTCATCTACTCCTTGCCCTGGTGTTCCTTAGCGGCATTGGACTGACACTTCAAACACACATGTTTCTGAAGACCCTTGATATGACATTTGTTTGAATTGCGGTGGCATGCGAGACACATTAGTTTGCAGGCTTGAAAGATTTGCTGATCAAAAACCGGAGCAGATGATGAAAAATCCAATGTCACGACGTGCATTTGTGGCGGGAACCGCAGCTGTGATCGGGACAGGAGCCTCAGCGCAGACTGCCGGTACCACTGAAATTGAAGGCGAGATCTCAGGCGGTGTGCAGCGCAATATCTCGAGCTTTCGATCTTTGGATTGGCGCCCCTACTTTAGCAATCTCAATAACGGGGCTATTTTGGTCGATATCCAGTCGCGCGCGCTGCACTTTTGGTCCGAAGATGAGGCCGTCTATAAGCTTTACCCAACCAGTGTGCCGCTAACCCAGGATTTGACGCGGACGGGGCGGACAGCCATTACCCGGAAAGTTGAAGGGCCTAGCTGGGCACCTACGCCGGCGATGAAATTGCGCAACCCCGAATGGCCCGATTTCATCGGTCCGGGCCCGGATAATCCGCTTGGTACCCACGCCTTGCATTTGACATGGCGGTACTACCGCATCCACGGCACACACGACACACGTAAGATCGGGCGTCGTTCATCCAACGGCTGCATTGGTTTGTATAATGAGCAAATCGCAGAGCTATATACTTTGTCCAAGGTTGGAACGCAGGTGCTTTTGATCTGAAGCAGGTGATACGGACAAGGGCACGCGCAACATGCCCTTTTTAACGCCGAAAGATCCGATCTGAGATGAAGCTCCGAAATTTCGACCGCTCATAAATCGGTTCGGGCACAGTCTCGGGGAGCTTGTTCACTATTCTTGGCCTGCTCGGTTGGCTTACGTTCCGCTGTACCCGCGCTGGCATCTTTACTGGGACAGGGCTTGTCTCTTGAATGTCGGTGGTTTCAGCGTTGAATTCTTCAACCCACTTTGGTGCGGATGACCGAGGCTTGCTGACGATCTGTTCTTGAGGCTGCGGTTTCGCATCGCGCGGCTGCGAATTTTTGACGTATTCATTTGTTTCAGAAACAAGCCGAGTCAAAGTCTTCCCAAGCTTGGCGTCCGCCTTCGGCTTGATCTGAACAGGTTTAGGCGCGATCTTGTCAGCCGTTATCATGGATGACCATTCGCTGGCGGACTGTATCCTGTCTTTCGGCAGAATACTCATCGCTTTGTCGATTGCAGCGAGAAATTCGGGTTCGTATTCGTCAAACCGCCCAGCAAGTGGCTCGCAAGGGTCGGGATTGTTGCCAGCAAATTCGGCCATGCGGGTCTGGCTGTTCGGTGGCGCTTTCCCACTGATCAGATGATAAAAAGTTGCACCAAGGGCATATAGGTCACTGCTTGGCGACTGCTTGCCGCCCGCAAAATAGAATTCCTGCGGTGAATATCCGTCTTTGACAACCAAGACCGCAGAAAGCGCACGGGTTTCACGGCTGGCTTCCTCGCGCGCCGCACCGAAATCGATCAGTACTGGACTGCCCCATTTATCCAAAAGAATATTATCTGGCGCGATGTCGCGGTGAAGGAGATCGTTCTCATGCACAAGTTGAACAGCATCCAGGATCTTGATCAAAGTTGCTTTCACCTGTGCGGGAGAGAGACGTTGATCGCCATCCTTGATGATGTCTAAAAGATCCCGCCCGTCAATGCGATCCAAGACAAGATACGCCGTTTCATTATCTTCAAAAATCCGATGGACGCCCACAATATTGGGGTGGCGCATTTTGGCGATGCTGCGGGCTTCGCGCATGAACATGTCAACGATTGCCCGATATTTTTCATGATTTGAATGCGACCGAACCAAAACGCTGTTGCCGTTACGCCGGCAGAAGACCTCAGGATAGCATTCTTTGATGACGACGCTGCGCTCCAGGTAGTTGTCCTGGGCAAGGTAGGTTATTCCGAAGCCACCGTTGCTCAGTGGCCGATTGATCGTAAACTGATCGCCAAGCAGAGTCGTTCCGGGCGGAAGCGCCTCGCTCTGCTCTGACGGCAGATCATCAGTCTTCTTTTCGGTCGCCGCAGCCATTTCTACCAAATACGCGCAACGGGCTTGCACGCTCCTACACTAAACAATCCCTCAAAAGATGCTCTGAAATTATGTTAGCTTTGCGGCCTAGTTTGGAAAAGTTGGGGGTTTTTAGATTAATGCAATGCAACCGGCCCGAAAAATTGTATATTAATCAGATACTTAAAAATTATCAAATTGTGTCTTAATGCGGTGTCCTGATCGCTCTGCAGGTGACAGTTCGTCGTTAACAGGACTCTAAAATTGTATCGAGAATCGCACGATTTGCAGGAAGCTATAGCTGCATACAAAAGATCAATTTGATGCTGTCACGTCACCTAACGCGCGGGCAACCGATTAAGCACAATAGGATCGTCGGTGAAAAAGAAGCTGGTCCCGGGCCGAATGGCCAAGCGGTCACCTTCGCAACTGTACCGAGCGGCAACTGCATCTTCGTCAGTAACCAATTCATCTGTCCTGAAATCTTCAGTGCCTCCTCCTTCGCCGACAACAGCGCCTGATACTGTTGCTTCGAAAATATTGCGCTCAGTACACAAGGTCATCTGGCGTCCATTGACGCCCCAACGCCCCCGGTCTTCGTTAATGCGGACATCCATGGAGATCTCGAAGTCATTGATGCCATCATTCCTGCTGCCTGACATTGTCATGGGGCGGTTACTGGAAAAGGTGCCGTCTGTTGCAAATGAATAGGTTTCCGAATGTATTTCGACCTGGTCCACAGTTCCGCCACCCAACAGGGCAAATCCACGCATCATGTTAATAAATAGGGAATTTTCGAAGTCACCGCCTGCGTTTGCGACCTCCCAGCGACCAACAACGCATTGATCTGTGCGGCGGGGCACCTTACCACATGCGAGACCACAGGTTTCCTCAACGAAACTGATTGAGTATTCGTAGTTGTCATTGCTGTCAGAGAAGCCGGTGACCATGAAGGTGGTCTCATTTTGGCATTCGACGGCGGTGTCAAATCCTGCTGCCATATCCCGCCAAGGTCCCAGTGTGCGGCCCCCTTCGTCCAGTTGTGACCATCGGGCGACAGTGCCGCCCTGACCCCTGATCCGCCAGACACCTGCGGGCAATGTCACGTAATGGCGCATCAATTGTGATCGTCCGCGGGGGATTGTCACGTCCTGAGCATCGGTATCAGACGGAATACGCACCTCATGCACCGGCGCAACTTCGTTTGGCTGAACACGCCGCCTGTCACGCGTGAAGATGTCGCGTTCTGCATAGGCTATAGCAAAATCGGCCCATTGCTCTGGTGTTAGGGCGTCGATGACACCTTCAATGGTTTCAGAAATACCAGGCAATCCTTGCAGATAGGGAATGATGCCATCTGCCCCACGTGTCATCGCCAACCACGCGAAGAACACCCAAGCTTCGTCGTCAAGCGTGTTAAAGGGAATGCTGGATACGTTGTTTTCAAATAAATCGACATACGCGTGCGGAACGCCAGAATAGACGTGATGCTCGAACCAGCGCGCAGAACCTTCGATGGCCCAGGTCGGGAATGCCAAATAAGTGTTGGTGGCCATCGCGGCCTGTATGCAATGAAAGAACTCATGCGCGACAGTGGGGCCAATTTCTGCGGCCCAGTCAGCCCGTGCCCAAGATGTTTCAAGCAGAATAATATGGCAGACCTCTCCCCGTGACAGCGTTTCGCCGAAATCATCTGCGCTGATCGTGCCTGGACCCGCCACGATGATCTCAACTGCACGGCCAGGATTGACTGGACCGGTTGCCAAGGTGGTTGTGACTTGGTCTGTTTCCTGCAGGGCAGTTACGACAGCATCAAGATAAGCATCGGGCAGCGAAGCAGCGGTCGACGCCGTGACCCGAGCGGGCACGCCGGTTGTCGACAAGACACCTTCCCAGTGTGGGCTGCAGTCCCCAAGCGCGACCGACAATTGGTCGGGCAAACGGTCTGTGGCAAAGCCGGCCAGAGAAATGGAGCATTGCTCTGTCTGAGCCGGTGTTGCGGTTGCACCGGAAAGAAAAACGGCTAAGGCCCAAAACAATGAAATTAGGTACTGACGCATATGACCTCTGAAATCTGCGGGCCCATGATAGGCGCGCAACTATTCTAAGTCAGTTTGATGAGAATGTTTTACCGGGATGACCCCTCTGGTCAACGATCAGAACATCGTAGGCGTCTAGGTGTCAGCCTTGTTCAATCCAACCAACCCTTCAGATTCTTTTCGATCACGCCAGAAAGCGCATCAATATGCGCCGGATCGTCATTCAGACAGGGTATATAGGTAAAGTGTTCACCACCGGCCTCTTCAAAACTCTCTTTGATCTCTTCGTTGATCTCTTCCAGCGTTTCGATGCAATCGGCTGAAAATGCGGGTGCACAGACGGCGATGTTTTTCACGCCCTCTTCTTCAGCCAGGCGCGCGACCTCTTCGACTGTGTAAGGCTTCAACCATTCCTCTGGTCCAAAACGTGACTGAAATGTCGTGACGATTTGGGTGTCATCCCAACCAAGGCGCTCTTTGAGCAGGCGTGTGGTTTTTTGGCATTGGCAGTGATAGGGGTCACCCTCTCGCAGATAGCGTTCAGGCACGCCGTGGTATGAACAGATCAGCTTTTCTGGTTTTACCTCGGCTTCGGAATAGGCTTTTTCAATCGATTGGGCCAAAGCCTCGATGTAAGCGGGATCGTCAAAATAAGGCTCGACCACGCGTGCGACCGGTTGCCATTTTTCCTCCATCAGTGCGCGAAAGAATTGGTCATTCGCCGTCGCTGATGTTGCCCCGGCATAGTGCGGATAAAGCGGGAAAAACAAGATCTTGGTGCATCCAGCTTCGACCATGTGGCGCACTTTGGATTTGGTGGACGGATTGCCATAGCGCATGCAAAAATCAACGCGCACATCATCGCCGTACCGAGCGACCATCTGCTTTTTGATCGCCGCTGTCTGATCTTTCGTGATCGTCATCAGCGGACTTTCATTGGCTTCTTCATTCCAGATTGATTTGTAAGCCGCTCCAGAAGAAAATGGCCGTTTTGAGAGGATCACCAGCTGCAAGAGTGGCTGCCAAATCCAGGCAGAATAATCGATGACCCGCTTATCTGACAAAAACTCGTTCAGATAGCGCCGCATCGACCAGTAGTCTGTCCCGTCCGGTGTCCCAAGATTGGCAAGCAATACGCCGACCCGCGCTGGTTTTACCGGCGGATGATCCGCTTGCGCATGCATGGGGCATATGGCTGGGCGTTCTTCGGCCTGGCTTTGTGCATCGAACATCTTCATTGCCCCTTAAGTAGCGTGATTGTCGTGTTAGTTAAGTGTGATACGTACGGCGTCAATCATTGGACCTAATTAAAGGCGTTTCGGTGGTGCCTAGCGCATCTGCTAGCCGGGTTCGTGCCGACCCGGGCCGTAGAGGTTGTTGTTGTGTGTCCGACGGGGCCCAACCGGTCAGGGTGATCATCTCAAACGTGGCGTCGACGCGGTTATCGGAATTCCGAAAGTTTTCGGCATAGATTTGCGACGCTTTGACGAGGATATCGCGCCGTGTGGTGTGTTTGATCCGATCCGATAGTGCATTGTTCTCGCCCATCTTGCGCAAATCATGCATCAAATGGAACGCATTGGCATAGCTGGCTGTCAACGGCAGGTTATCGGCGACAGGCAGGGCAAACCCCGCCCTTTGCAACAATCCTCCGAGATCGCGGATTTCCCCCATGGGTGCGATACGCGGCGACAGGCCGCCAGTCACAGCCACCTCAGCCTCGGCCAATGATATGCGTAGTTCATGCAGCGTTTGTCCGCCAAGAAATGTGCACAGTAGCAGACCGTCCGGCTTCAGCGCGTGGCGCGATTGGACGAGTTGTCCGACTGGATCATTTGCCCAGTGCAGACACATCGCATGCAAGATCACGTCATGGGCTTGCGGCTGCAGATCAAGCGTTTCGTCATCCGAGATCAGCGTCGCGTTGGGAAAATGCTCGGCCCACAGGCCGGGGAAACCCGTCACGATCGCCATTGATGTAAAGGTTCTATTAACCTCTGTCAGTCTTTCTTGCAGTTCAGCGGCAGCGTGTTCTTGCAGGAAAAGGGCTGGGTGCTGTGCCCTCTGGCGATTGCGCATCAGGGCTGTGCGGTCAGTGATCTGTGGCTGCGTCATGTGGTGCATTTAGGGTTGTTTAATGCGGTTGCAAAGTGTCATTCGTGCCATCTATCCCGCGCAATGCGTTGCCTGCGATGAGCCAACAGAGGCTGAATTCGGACTGTGTGGAACATGTTGGAGTGACACAAAGTTCATCGGTGGGCTGGTGTGCGATACTTGTGGCACCCCGCTACCCGGTGAAGACGCTGGCGAAATTGTCCAATGTGATGACTGTATGACCATTGCGCGCCCGTGGCACCGCGGACGCGCAGCGTTGATTTATGCCGGCATTGGACGCCGTTTGGTGCTTGGCCTGAAGCATGCGGACCGAACCGATCTCGCGCGGCCAGCCGCGCTGTGGATGACCCGTATCGCGCGCCCTTTGGTAAGGCCCGATACGGTACTTGTGCCTGTGCCGCTCCATTGGGTACGGCTGGCACGTCGCCGGTACAATCAGGCTGCTTTGCTTAGCCAAGCCTTGGGGAAAGCGCTGGACAGGCCTGTTTGTGCTGATGCGCTCTTGCGCCCGAAGAAGACGCAACCGCTAGAAGGCCACAACCGTGATGCGCGCTTTGAGGTGCTGTCAGAAGCCATTGTGCCTAACCCCAAGCGTCTGGATGCGATCGGCGGCAAGTCTGTCCTGCTGTTCGATGATGTGATGACCTCTGGCGCGACCTTGGCCGCCAGCGCAGAGGCCGCAAAGGCTGCTGGTGCCTCAAACGTGTCGATTGTTACACTGGCAAGGGTGGTCAAAGACACCTAAATGATGGGCGAACGAAGATTGGGACCATCAAAATGGCACATGTCGAAATCTACACCAAACCCACGTGCGGCTTTTGTTTCATGGCAAAGCGGCTGCTGAAATCCAAAGGTATCAGTTTCTCCGAGGTTAATATCTCGGCCCAACCAGAACGTCGGGCTGAGATGATAGACCGCGCAAATGGGGGCAGTACGGTTCCCCAGATATTTATCGGCGGAACACATATCGGCGGTTGCGACGATCTGATGGCGTTGGAGCGCGGCGGAAAATTGGACGCGTTGCTCGCGGCATGAAGGCAGCATTGCTTCAGCTGAACTCTGGCGATGATCCAGCAGCGAATCTGCCCCTGACCAAGGACCTTATTGCTGAAGCGGCAGGTCAGGGTGCGGGGTTTGTCCTGACACCTGAGGTGACGAATTGTGTGTCGCAAGTGCGCAGCCACCAGCAGGCCGTGTTGCAGCATGAATCCGATGATCTGACGCTGACGGCCCTAAGAGAGGCAGCCATTCGTTATGATATCTGGCTATCCATTGGGTCACTTGCGCTGAAAACCGATGATCCGGATGGTCGATTTGCCAACCGGTCGTTCCTGATCGACCCTGCCGGGCAAATAGTAGCGCGATACGATAAAATTCACATGTTTGACGTCACGGTGTCGGACAAAGAGACCTATCGTGAATCTGCCGGATATCGCCCAGGCGCCCATGCTGTTCTGGCAGAGACACCTTTTGCCAAAATCGGCCTGAGCATCTGTTACGATATTCGGTTTGCGTATCTCTATCGGGCGTTGGCGCAGGCAGGGGCCGAAGTCTTGTTGGTCCCATCGGCTTTTTCGCCTGTAACCGGACAAGCACATTGGGAACCGCTGTTGCGCGCGCGCGCAATCGAGACGGGATCATATGTCCTCGCAGCGGCGCAGACGGGGACGCATGCGGCCACCACAGGCAAGCCACGCCAAACATATGGGCATTCCATGGCGATTTCGCCTTGGGGGGAAGTCTTGGTCGACATGGGAACGGAACCGGGTATTGCCCTGGTTGATCTTGACCGTGGCGAAGTGGCACAAAGCCGTAAACGCATCGCGGCGCTAAGCCATGATCGCCCCTATGAAGGCCCTTGATGTCTGACGTCACCGATAACCTTGCCGTATCGCTGTTTAGCGAAATCCTGGTTGTGGACCAATTGGCGCGCGCGAATGTGGCGCGGGTTCTGCCTAAAGGCATGGAATTGTCTCACTTTTCGGTGCTGAACCATCTTGCAAATTCGGGTGTTGAGCGAACACCAGCACAACTGGCAAAGACCTTCCATCTTACGCGCGGGGCGATGACCAATACGCTCCACAAATTGGAATGGGCCGGATGGGTTCATATTCGTCCTGATTGGGAAGACGCCCGCCGCAAGCTGGTGGCGATCAGTCCGTCAGGGCAGGCCGCCCGTGATGCGGCCCTTGCTGCCATCGCTCCAGTGATTGCAGAGGTGGTCAAGAAAGTCGGCAATGACAAAATCCGCACGGTGCTGCCAGTCTTGCGGGAAATGCGATTAAAGCTCAGCGCTTTGGATTAAGGCCCTGACTTTCTTGTGCAGCAATCCAAAATACTGACTAAATGAATGAAAAGGGTCGTACTGCTCAGTCATTCGGTCGAGCAAAATGTTCACTTACCCTTTGGGCAGCGCCCACTGGATCTTTGCCAGTGTTGCTGACCATAGGCGATCAGCATGCGCGCCAATCCGGGTCGTGTCAGCAAGTGCCACCAGCTTCACATCAAACGCGGTGCGGATAAATCCGGCTTTGGTGATTTGCTTTCTTAACAGTCTTCGAACCCATGCATCGGCCTGAGTTTTCGTGGAGCTGCGCCTTTCCTGCTGTCTTGCGGATCATGTGGCCCAAGAAGAATTTTGGTTGCCTAACGCGCCATGGCGTGGATCACACCGCGTATCTCTGCCAGGCCACGCATCCGACCGATCAAAGGGTAACCCGGCGGGTTTTCTCGTTTATCATCATCAATTAACTCATGACCATGATCCGGACGCCAGGGAATCATGTTTCCATGTCTCTCCTCGGCCTCTAGCAGGGCTTTAACGAGTGCGACCATGTCAACGTCCCCGTCCAGATGCGCAGCTTCTTCGAACGACCCATCGAGGTCTTTGCGCACGTTGCGCAGATGCGCAAAGTGGATTCTGTCAGCAAATCGGGACGCAATGGCGGGGACGTCATTCTCCGGATGTGCGCCAAGTGATCCTGAACATAGAGTGAGACCATTCGCGTGTAGGTCTACCGACTGTATGATCCACGCAAGATCGTCGGCGCTTGAGACTATGCGAGGTAGCCCAAGGATATCGCGGGGTGGATCGTCTGGGTGAATGGCAAGTGTTATGCCCAGCTCTGCGGCTGTTGGAGCCACCTCTGAGAGGAAATGCGCGAGATGCGCCCGCAGTGTTGCGCGGGTCATTCCGTTGTAACTGCCAAGCATACGGCGCAGGCCCGCAATATCGTATCGGTCGAATGCACCGGGCAGACCTGACATGATTGCATCAAGCAACCTATCCCTGTCGTTTTGGGTAGAACTTGCGAACCAAGCATCACCCGATACTACCGCATCTGGATGGTATTCTTGCCGCGCAGCTTCTTTGCCAACCATGTGAATCTCGAACGCGGCCATGTGGGAGGCTTCAAAGCGTAGACAGGTTCCACCCCCTATCACCGGCGCGGCCAACGCGGTGCGTGTCCAATCCAACACGGGCATGAAATTGTAACAGACCGACCGAATGCCCTCTGCGGCAAGATTGGCAAGGCTTTGGCGGTAATTGGCGAACAGTTCGGGCGTTGCGGTTCCCCGTTTGATGTCTTCATGAACAGGTAGGCTTTCGACCACGTCCCATGTCAGACCAGCGGCGCTGATCTCATCTTTCCGTGCGGCGATTGCATCGCGTGGCCATACCTGACCATACGGGATGTCATGAAGCGCGGTTACAATACCCTGTGCGCCGGTCTGCCGGATATCAGCCAGGGGGATATTGTCGTAGGGGCCGTACCAGCGCCATGTTTCTTTCATCTCTCGATCTGAGCCAGCATTTTCTTGGCACCCTTCCTGCAGAGTCCGCTGTAAATCTCTATGAGTTGCGCTTCGATCTGTCGAGAAATGGCGGGTTCAAACACCTCGCGGATCGACAAAAAATTGCGCACTGTCTGATCGGGGCGTTTCGTGTGGGCGCGGCTCAATCTGTCTTGCAATGGGTCGTCCACCTCGTGTTGGTCCCCGGCGTCATTACACCCCTTTGTATATCGTATCCAGCCAGCCACAGCGAGCAGTAACCGGTTGACAGGTCGTCCCATTGCAAGGCGATCGTCAATTGTGTCTAGCAGCCGTTGAGGGATTTTTTGGCTGCCGTCGATCGCGATCTGATCGGTGCGATGTTCGATCCCGGGATTTGCAAAGCGATTGAGAAGCTGTTCGGCGTAGTCGCAAAGATTGGTGTTTGCAGGCGCTTGAAGTGTTGGCATGATCTCATACGTCCAAAGACCACGCAGGTATCGCTCCATCAGCGGATCGGCAACGGCCGCTGAGACGGTGTTGTGCCCGGCAAGGATGCCAAGATAAGATAGCGCAGAATGTGCGCCATTTAGCATGCGCAGCTTCATGTCTTCAAACGGACGCACATCATCGACCATCTGAACGCCGACATCCTCGAACGCAGGGCGGTCAGACAGAAAATGCTTCTCAATCACCCATTGCCTGAATGGTTCGTGGTGTACCGGCGCTGCATCATGTACGCCGCTTGTCTTTTCAATAAAGCGGATATCTGCGTCAGTCGTGGCCGGGACAATTCGGTCTACCATCGACGACGGAAAGGCGCCATGCCGGTCGATCCAGTCTGAAAGTTCCGGATCAATCTGTTTGGCAAGATCGAGAATGATGCGCCGCACCAACTCGCCGTTATTGGGCAGGTTGTCACAGCTGAGCACGGTAAATGGTGCCAAACCTGCCGCACGACGCTGAGCAAGCCCCCGCACCAAATATCCCGGGGCAGAGCGCGGTTCGGTATGTGCCAGATCGTGGAGGATATCGGGGTGCGATAAGTTTAACTGCCGTGTCGCAGGATCGTGGCAATAGCCTTTTTCAGTGATCGTTAACGTCACAATCTCTGTCTGCGGCGCACAAAGCGCGGCAAGCACTGCCTGGGGGTTTTCGGGTGCGACAAGGATATCGCGCACCACCTCTATCGCTTGGGTCCGTATTCCGGCTGGCCCGCGTTCGCTGGCAGTGTAGACGAAATCCTGCGGGGCGAGGGCGTCGCGAACTTTCGATGAACGGAAACTAACGCCTGTGACCCCCCAACCCCCAATTTCTGACAGATACGTGCAACCAAAAGCGCGAAAGAAAGCACCAAGACCCAGATGCACGATCCGGGCAGCCGGCCTTGGATCGCCGGACGCGGCCAGCCTAGCGGGCAAGCCAGCCGCCATCGACATTTAAAACAGCGCCGTGAATATAGCTCGCCGCTGGTGACGCAAGAAAAACAGCCGTCTCGGCTATGTCGTCTGCTTTGCCCCAACGTCCTGCCGGGATACGATCAAGGATCGCCTGGTTGCGCACAGGATCGGCGCGCAGGGCTTCTGTATTGTTGGTTTCGATATAGCCCGGTGCAATGGCATTGACGTTGATCCCTTTGGAGGCCCATTCATTGGCCAGGATCTTGGTTAGGCCCGCGACACCGTGTTTGGATGCGGTATAGGACGGCACGCGGATGCCCCCCTGAAACGACAGAAGCGACGCGATATTCACGATCCGCCCGGCGCCCCGAGGCAAAGCCGCCTTGGCAAAGGCCTGGCAGGTAAAGAACAGTGCCTTAAGGTTGATATCCATCACGTCGTCCCAATCCGTTTCTGAGAAATCAACGCTATCTTCGCGGCGAATGATGCCAGCGTTGTTGACTAAGATATCGATCTGGCGGCCGGAAAAGGCGTCCTTTGCGGCCATTGGGTCTGCGAAGTCGAGCGTCATTTCCTCGGCATTTTCGATCTGCGAAAGTGTTTCAGCGCAAGAGGATCTACCACCGACGATAACATGCGCCCCGGCACGCCCCATCGCTACTGCGATCGCCTGGCCAATGCCGGTATTTGCGCCCGTCACAAGGGCAGTCTGACCTGACAATGAAAATGCGGTCATCGCAATTCTCTCATTGCGACCATATCCATATCGGCGAAATCCACATTGTCGCCCGCCATGGTCCAGCAGAATGTATATGCCGCGGTGCCTGCGCCACAGTGGATTGACCAAGGCGGCGAGATCACGGCCTCTTCGTTGCCCATGACAATATGACGTGTCTCTTCTGGCTTGCCCATGAAATGGAATACGCGGGCATCTTCGGGGACATCGAAGTAAAGATATGCCTCCATGCGCCGGTCATGCACATGGGCAGGCATCGTGTTCCACAGACTGCCGGGCGCGAATTGTGTATATCCCATCAATAGTTGGCATGTCTCGCACACCTCGGGGTGCAAAAACTGAATGATAACCCGTTCATTGGCGGTTTCCCGGCTGCCCAATTCGACGCGGCGTGCGTCAGACAATTTGATCAGTTTCGTCGGACAGCTCCGATGGGCTGGGCTGGAGGTGATATAAAAACGCCCCGCACCGCCAAAAGTGACCGCTCCGGCGCCCATGCCAACATAAAGAAGTTCGCCCCGGTCGAGTGTATGCGTTTCACCGCCCACCATTACGGTGCCAGCATCGCCGATATTCAGGACCCCCATTTCCCGACGATCCAGAAAACCGGGTGTTCCGGTTTCGGCCATATGATCAAGGGTCAAGTTGCCGCCTGCCGGCACAGCCGATCCTAGGATCAGGCGGTCATAATGGGTGTAAACAAGATTGATTTCGCTATCCGCAAAAAGCCCGTCCTTGTGAAAGTGGTGACGCAAAGCCTCCGTATCGAACCCCTTGGCGGTTTCAGGGTCGATGGCATAGCGAGTCTCGGTCTTGATGGTCATGTGCGTCCTTTCAAAGAAAATCGTCGCGGCGGGGGGTGAAGCAGTCAATCAGTGTGCCTGCCTCAAGACAGGTGCAGCCATGCACCGCGTTTGAAGGAATGACGAAGCTGTCACCTGGGCCCACTTCAAAGTCTTTTCCGTCTATTGAAAAAATAAAGCGGCCCGCTTCGACATATGTGGATTGCACATGCGGGTGATTGTGCAGCTTGCCTGCGCCGCCTTCGTCAAATCGGAAGGCTACAACCATCAGCTCTGGACTGTCTGCAAGAACTTGCCGTGTTACGCCGGGATCGGCATCAATGATTGGAAACTGGGTCATGAGATTTTCCTTTAGCGATTGATGAAACTCATCTGAGAACTCGGCACGGCGACCAATGCGCCGGGATAGGAGGCGCTATCGGGCAGCAAAGCAAAGCTAGCTGCAGATCAGCAACATGCGCCAAGTTGTCCGACATCAGCATTTTGACACGCAACCAGATCATAGTCTGTAGGCTTGTTTTGCCAGATCGTAGGTTAGGTCTTGTGCGACCTCATCTGCCTCTGCTCTACCTAGCCGTCCGGTTGCAACCAGCGTAGCTAGGTAGGCAGCATCGACCCGTCGTGCGACATCGTGGCGTGCAGGGATCGAGCAAAAGGCGCGGGTGTCATCGTTAAAGCCCACCGTGTTATAAAAACCTGCTGTTTCGGTTACGGTCTGTCGGTAGCGTATCATGCCTTCCGGGCTGTCAAAGAACCACCACGCGGGGCCAAGGCGTAGTGCAGGGTAAGCACCAGCAAGTGGGGCTAACTCACGGCTGTAGGTTGTCTCGTCCAGGGTAAACAGGATCAGTGTTAAGCGTGGATCAAGTCCATAGCGCATTAGCAAAGGGCGAAGTGCGGTTACGAAATCGGTACGTTGCGGGATGTCGAAGCCACGATCCGCGCCAAAACGTGCCAGGATATCCGGGGCATGATTGCGCAGTGATCCAGCATGAAGCTGCATGACAAGCCCGTCATCAATGCTCATCGCAGCCATTTCGGTCAACATTTGTGCCCGGAAAAGGGCGTGGTCATCGCTGGTACCGTTGCCACCCCTAATCTTGTCAAAAAGCTTTTCCGCTTCAGCATCCGGCAAAACTGCAGTAAGCGCGTCTGGATGACCGTGATCAGTTGCTGTTGCGCCCATCGCGATGAAATCGCGGCGACGGGCCCTATGACCGTCAAGGTAACCCTGCCAAGTTCCGGTGTCGCAGTTCGTCAAATCTGCAAGCTGGTCAAGATTAGCGGACCAATGTGGTTTATCAGGATCAATAATCGCATCGGGCCTGTAGGTAGGGATGATGCGTCCACCCCAGCCCGAACGGTGAATGCTCTTGTGATGCTGTAATGTATCTAACGCGTTGTCTGTGGTTGCGAGAACCTCGATCCTAAATCGATCATAGAGTGCACGAGGTCTAAATGCATTTTGAGAGAGTTTTTCAGCGACCTCGTCAAAAATATCGTCAGCAGTGTCCGCATCCAGTTTCCTCCCGATATCAAAGATGTCTGACAATGCATGATCGATCCAAAGTTGAGACGGTGTGCCGCGAAAAAGAAAATAATTCTCGGCGAAAAGACGCCAGATCTTTCGGCCGTCTTTTTCGACTGGGTAACCATCGACACATGGCACGCCGAGTTTTTCAAATGCGATGCCTTGCGAGAATAACATGCGAAGAATGTAATGATCCGGCGTGACAAATAGCCGTGCTGGATCTGAGAAAGACGCATTTGTCGCAAACCATGCTGGGTCTGTATGACCATGTGGGCTTATGATCGGCAAATCATGAATGGTATAGTATAACTCACGCGCGATGTGTCTGGCCTGAGGTTCAATCGGGAAAAGACGATCTTGATCAAGTGATGTCATCGCGTCCTCCCTGATAAGTGTGATGTCTTCGGTGACAGTTGCAATACCGACTTTGCCAATCGAATATTCTAGTATACTAGTCTTGTCAATTGGTATGGAATTCTTCCAGCGGCTCGGTTCCTGGCCACGAAAATCTCTTTAAATGAATGGGTTACAGTGCTGCAGCTTGGCTTGATCATTCCGCCATCAGCAGGCAGGATGCTATGTTTCACTGGGCCAGACAGATCCCAGCAGGCGGCGCGGAATGATCCAAATGGTATTAAGTCACCAAGCAATTCGTGACCTATGTTGATCTAACGTTTCTCGTGATCGATCTGGTGTAGCTTGAAAATCGACACACACGAGGCGAGGAAGAAAGCGTTGTGCAAACGTTCTTGTTTTGAAATGAACAGGCAGACTGATAGGCTCAATTCAGTCTTTTTCCGTTTCTGGTTATCTTTTGTTGATCTTCCCTCATCGACCAGCGCCGCGGATACCAAATTACGCGGGATCATCGCGATATAAGATAAGCGCCAGCGTCTATATTCGGTAAATTATCGCCGCAAGATATAACAAGAACGAGAGTTGACCCTTGTCATTGACGCGTCGGGCGGCATTATCAACCAAATCTGGCCACAGAAGCCAGATTATAACTGCCTTTTGTCCTTTTGGGAGGAAATCATGAAAACATTCGTCAGCACATGTCTCGCGGCGTCGGTGATAAGTTCTTTGGCGTATGCCGATGGCCACGTAGACCGTAGCGACTGGCCTGAGAGTTTTACGGTTGGTACTGCGTCTCAGGGTGGGACGTATTTTGCGTATGGGTCTGGTTGGGCCAATTTGGTTGCTGAAGAGCTTGGTGTGACGGGTGGTGGCGAGGTCACTGGGGGGCCGATGCAGAACATGGCGCTTGTGCATACCGGTGACGCGCAGTTCGGCATGACGACGATGGGACCTGCGGCGGAATCGTTGCAGGGCACCAATCCGATTGCGCCCGGTCTTCAGATGACAAACGCCTGCGCGATGTTCCCGATGTATCAGACGCCGTTTGCGATCACGACTTTGGCGTCGACCGGGATTACGGCCATTTCGGATATTCCTGACGGCGCACGGATTGGGTTTGGCCCTGCCGGGTCCACGTCTGACACCTATTTTCCGCGCATGATGGAAGAGCTGGGTGTTAACTTTGAACGGCG
>JBCBGX010000004.1:0-31476 GCA_038526325.1 Pseudomonadota bacterium
CCGATCCGAACGTCGTGATTTGTCTTGGCGACAGCTTTGACGATCTGGACGCTGCGGGTAGCCTGGCGCAAGACATGCGCCTCCTTTTGCTTGGGATGCAAGCGGGCCGGAAATGGATCTGGATCGAGGGAAACCACGATCCAGGCCCAATTAATCTTGGTGGCACACATTTGGCGGAGATTACCATCGGGACATTGACCTTTCGACACATCGCCACATCCCAGAAGTCCGAGGTTTCGGGTCATTTCCATCCCAAGCACCGGTTGACCGGTCGCGCACGGCCCGCGTTTCTATACGATCAGCATCGGCTTGTTCTGCCTGCATATGGTGCCTACACTGGTGGGCTTTCCAGTGATGCGCCGGTTTTGCAGGCTCTATTCGGTGATGGCGCCGTTGCCGTGCTCACGGGTCATAAAGCCATCGCCGTACCGCTCACAAAAACCCGGCAGACAAGACAACTTCACGATAGGTCTTACTGACTGGCACATGAGTCCCATCGGCCAGTTCAACAAACTCACGATTTCGCTGCTTGAATCCTCGAGTGATATGGTTCCCAGAGACCCAATGGGACCGGTGCGTACAAAAGCCCGGTGCGCCGTCCATCTCGCGAATAGCGTCGGCTAACCGCATCAAAACGCGGTGTCGGGTGCCGTCATCAAGGCAGATCTCAACGTAGTGATCATCCACCGTCAGCCGCATGATAGAGGCAGTGGTATCAGGCGGAAGCCGGTCATAAAGGCGCGCACGTGTTCCAACCTGTTCCCTGTCGGGCGGCGTCCAAAAGAAATACGTAAGCACCGCCAAAACACAGGACAGCGCCAAAATATTCCCGGCAAAAATGATGAAGCCCTTCCAATCCAAAAGACCACCGTCAAACAGGCTGCTTAACCCCCATGCCGCAGGCGCAAAAAGCAGCGAAAACCCCAATGCACTTTGCACCAGCCGCCCGGCGTGACCGCTCACATAGCCAAAACGCTGGACGCTCTGATGCGTCAATCGAATGCAAAAGTCAGCCGCGGCCAATAAGACCAACCAGTATAGAAATCGAGCAGCCAGGCTCATGGCCTCATACGTACCAAATGGTCCCAAGAGCGCAAAAACGATGGCTATGCCGAGCAAAAGAAGAAGACGCAAACCCCATGAAGCGTATGTTTTCGATGGTGGAAACGCATGTTGCATACGTATTCATAGCGAACCGATTGTCGCCCCACAACGCTGACGTGCATTTGTTGACGCTAGGTCAGGCTGTCAGCCCTTCGGGTTCTGGTAGACCATGCGCACGGCAACAAGCCGTGACGGTGTTCGCAAGCAAACAGGCTATGGTCATTGGTCCGACACCGCCGGGGACAGGAGTTATAGCACCGGCCACAACCGAACAACCATCGTAGTCCACGTCGCCAATCAGCCGTGTGCCCCCATCTGGCTTATCGACCCGGTTAATTCCAACGTCGATCACTGTTGCACCTGGCTTAATCCAGTCAGCCTTTACCATTTGCGGACGACCGACCGCAGCGATGACAATATCAGCCTGGCGAACAACCTGTGGCAAATCCTTTGTTCGCGAATGCGCAACCGTCACGGTGCAGCTGTCGCCCAATAGGAGCTGCGCCATCGGTTTACCGACGATGTTTGACCGCCCAACAACAACCGCATCGAGTCCAGATAAGGACCCATGATGGTCACGCAGCATCATCAAGCAGCCCAAAGGTGTGCAGGGCACCATACTTTTTTGGCCCGTTCCTAACAGGCCAACATTCGAGATATGAAATCCGTCAACATCTTTGGCCGGATCAATCGAATTGATCACCAAATCGCTATCCAAATGCTTGGGCAGCGGGAGCTGTACAAGAATGCCGTGGACCGCAGGGTCCTTATTGAGCTTGTCAATGACCGCCAGTAGGTCTTGCTCTTGCGTATCAGCGTCCAGACGGTGTTCGAAAGAGGCCATTCCAACCTCGACCGTCACTTTGCCCTTTGAACGCACGTAAACCTGGCTGGCGGGGTCTTCCCCCACCAAGACAACGGCCAGACCAGGTGTGAGGCCGTGAACCTCTTTCAGGCGCGTTACGTTTTCGCCGACTTGCTCGCGCACCTTCGCGGCAAAGACTTTTCCGTCAATCACTTTGGCTGTCATAGCTTTTTTCTCATCGTCAAGCCGCCTTTTTCACAAGGCAAATGGGAGGGTGGATGGGGCGATGTCCCGGGCCCGGCCCGGGACGAGCGCCAGTCCAGCTGACCTAAAACAGACCCTCGATCTGGCCAGCATCATTCAACATGATCTGCTCTGCAGATGGCACACGCGGCAGGCCTGGCATCGTCATGATCTCTCCGCAAATTGCAACTATGAACCCGGCACCGGCGCTTAGCCGCACTTCGCGGATTGGCACCGCATGCCCTGTGGGCGCCCCACGAAGGTTAGGATCTGTGGTAAAGCTGTATTGGGTTTTGGCCATGCAGACGGGCAAATCGCCATAGCCTTGCTCTTCCCATGACTTCAGCTGATCACGGATTTTGCCATCTGCAATGACCTCATCAGCGCGATAAATCCGTTTGGCAATCGTGTCTATCTTGTCAAATAAGCTCATCTCATCAGGGTAGATAGGCGCAAAATTTGCCTCGCCGGCATCGGCAATCTCTGCCACACGCGTGGCCAGTTCTTTTGTCCCGTCTGACCCCAGCGCCCAGTGTTTGCACAAAATTGCTTCAGCACCCTGCGTAGCCACATAGGCTTTAACCGCCTCAACCTCTGCGTCAGTATCGGTGACGAAATGATTGATGCCGACGACCACCGGAGCGCCAAAGGATTTGACGTTTTCGATATGCCGCCCAAGGTTTGCACAGCCC
This sequence comes from Pseudomonadota bacterium, assembly GCA_038526325.1. GTDB lineage: Bacteria > Pseudomonadota > Alphaproteobacteria > Rhodobacterales > Rhodobacteraceae > Yoonia. The sequence continues at coordinate 2,845 of JBCBGX010000004.1, forward strand.
GCATTGACCGCCTCAACATTTTCTGAGCCCAGGTCTGCTTTGGCAACACCGCCATTCATCTTCATCGCTCGTACGGTTGCCACAACAACCACACAAGACGGGGCAAGCCCAGCCTTGCGGCATTTGATGTTCATGAACTTTTCCGCACCCAAATCAGCGCCAAAGCCGGCCTCGGTCACGACATAGTCTGCCAGCTTCAGCGCTGTCGTTGTGGCCGTCACCGAGTTGCACCCGTGGGCAATGTTTGCAAACGGTCCTCCATGGACGAAAGCTGGGTTGTTTTCCAAGGTTTGGACAAGGTTGGGCTGCATCGCATCTTTCAGCAGAACCGTCATCGCCCCATCCGCCTTGATGTCGCGACAATAGACGGGGCTGCGATCCCGGCGATAGGCGACGATAATGTCCCCCAAACGCTTCTGCAGATCCTCCAGGTTCCGGGCCAGACACAGGATCGCCATCACTTCGGATGCCACGGTGATGTCAAATCCAGCCTCGCGCGGGAAACCATTTGCGACCCCCCCCAAAGACGTGGTGATCTGGCGAAGCGCCCGGTCATTCATGTCCAATACGCGGCGCCACGTGACACGGCGGATGTCAATCTCAAGCGCATTGCCCCAATAGATATGATTGTCGATCATCGCTGATAGCAGGTTATGAGCCGAGGTGATGGCGTGAAAATCACCTGTAAAATGCAGGTTCATATCCTCCATCGGCACAACCTGGGCATAGCCACCGCCCGCAGCTCCGCCCTTCATCCCGAAACACGGGCCAAGCGAGGCCTCGCGGATGCAGATCGCCGCCTTCTTCCCAATCGCGTTCAGACCGTCGCCCAGACCAACGGTTGTGGTCGTCTTACCCTCGCCTGCAGGTGTTGGATTGATGGCGGTCACAAGGATCAGCTTGCCGTCGGCGCGGTCCTGCACGCTGTCAATTAAACGCTGGCTGACCTTTGCTTTGTCATGGCCGTAGGGCAATAGATCATCACTTTCGATGCCCAGCTTTGCACCGATTTCCTGAATGGGCCTTTTTTGGGCCGCGCGCGCGATCTCAATGTCCGACTTGTATTCCATGGAAGAGTTCCCTGACTTTTGGGCAGATGCCACGTTTTTGCAGTGCTGCTTTTAACTGCCGCATATCACCCTATGAACGGTGATTGCGACATTTTCACCGTTGGAATCGGCGACGGGCCCCAATACGGTTTCGGATGGGAAACCTATGGGCGCCATGCGCGTTGGTCCGGCACATGCAAGCGGACCGCATCGCCGACGCTGACCTGCCCCTCGCGCTCGACCCATGCGGTCACGCCACGTTTTCCCTTGGCTGCAGCTTTGAATTTGTCTCCAGCGGTAGGATGTTGGGCGTTAATCACCTTTGCAGGCAGGTGGCAGGGCCGGTTTTCCATATCAACGACAATCACGGACCCGTCCGGAAATTGCAGCCGCGACGAGGGCGGTAAGTGCGTGAAATCCGGGATACCTTTAATGGCAAGAGACGCGCCAAGCAGCGCCGGGTCTAATTCTTCCAAGCCGCACGCGGCTGCAATCTCTGCCAATTCATCGGCAGAGACAACTGAAAGCTGCCGAACATTCCGGATCTCCGTGCCTTTGGGATACTGACTGACCACGCGGGAACAAGACGGTCGGGTCTGCCCACCATGGGCCTCGCCCGGTATCCCCGCGAATGTCAGCTCTGCGCGAAGCATTGGCGCAGAGCGCAACAAGGCGTCGCGATCAGAGACGCTTCCGATCCAGACAACTTCACCAGTGGTTTCTGTGGGCGCGAGTGCTGGCATGATACCGTCTTCCGTCCTGCTGTAGGCCACTGCTAGCCTAGGTGGTCGCACTTTCCAACAGTATCTTGCTCAGAATGTTCTAGTCAGCCACGAAAGCACTGTCACATTGAGAGGGTTAGACATGGTCGATCACCTTTTAATCGCGGGAACGTCACATACCGGCAAATCCACGCTCGCCACAGACATTGGGTCCGCTCTTGGCTGGCGAGTCGCTTCAACGGACAAAATGGGCAGACATCCGGGGCGACCGTGGGAAAATGCACCGGCCCATGTGCTGGAATTCTATCAAAAGATGTCCAAAACAGCGGTTCATGCGTTCTTGCTGCATCACCATCAGAACTTGCGCCCGACCATCGCGCGCTTTGTGTCTGATATGCATCAAGAGCAGATGCCCTTTGTCTTAGAGGGTGCGGCATTGCGGCCTGAATATCTTTTCGAGTTTGGATCGTCCGCGGTATGCCTTGTGGCAAGCGATGCATGGCTTCGAAACCGGATCGAGCAAAATGCAGCTTACGATGCACAATCACCCGACTTGCAGGTAGCGATCGATGCGTTCACTGCTAGATCGCTGAGCGAAAACGCGCTGTTCGCAACCGCCGCCAAGAGCGCGGGTATCACAACTCTAAATGCCGAAGACCCGAACCAGGTGACGAAGTTCGCTCGCGATTTCGTGGACAGGGCGCGCCTCTAGGCACGTTATACAAAAACAAACGCCGCCCAAGGATCAGGCGGCGTCTACATAGGTCAAACGGACGGCTCAGGCTCCATGCCACCGTCGCTTTCCCGTGGTGGCTTTTTCGGCTTCGTCTTAGGAATGGCCGTCACGGATGGGGTTCCGCCTGAGGGCGGCGTGTCATCGGCATCGTCACCCATGTGTGGGGGTTCGCCAGCGATGACGCGCTTGATCTCATCGCCGGTCAAGGTCTCATACTCGAGAAGACCTTGGGCAAGGCGTTCAAACTCTTCGTTACGTTCCAGAATGATCTCGCGGGCGCGTTCATATCCCTGCTGGATAAAGCCGCGCACCTCTTCCTCAATGAGCTCTTTGGTACTGGCAGACACAGACAATCCGGCAGTGTTGCCCTGATACCCTTCGTGGGCTTCTGCATAGTCGATATTGCCCACCTTATCCGACATGCCCCAACGCAGCACCATTGCACGAGCCAGTTGGCTGGCCTGCTGAATGTCACCCGCCGGGCCGTTGGACACTTCATCTTCGCCGTATTTGATGATTTCAGCCGCTTTGCCGGCCATCGTCATTGCCAAACGCTGATGGCATTCATCTTTGAACATGTTCAGCCGGTCCATTTCTGGCAGGCTCATCACCATGCCCAGTGCACCGCCCCGCGGAATGATTGTTGCCTTATAGACTGGGTCACATTTAGGCAGTGTAATCCCGACAATGGCATGTCCGGCTTCATGATAGGCGGTCATTTCTTTTTGTTCCGCCGTCATCACCATCGACCGACGCTCTGCGCCCATCATAACCTTGTCCTTGGCGGCTTCAAAATCCACCATTGTGACAAAGCGGCGACCAACCCGCGCAGCCATCAGAGCTGCCTCATTCACGAGGTTAGCAAGATCAGCACCGGAGAAACCGGGTGAGCCACGCGCAATGATCCGCAGATCGACATCTGGCCCAAGTGGGATCTTGCGCGCATGCACACCCAAAATCTTTTCACGCCCCTTGATGTCTGGGTTTGGCACGGTGACCTGACGGTCAAAGCGACCGGGTCGCAGCAATGCTGGGTCCAGCACATCGCGGCGGTTGGTGGCCGCCACAATGATCACCCCTTCATTGGCTTCGAACCCGTCCATCTCAACCAACAATTGGTTCAGCGTCTGTTCGCGTTCATCATTCCCGCCACCGTAGCCAGCCCCACGCGACCGACCAACCGCATCAATTTCGTCAATGAACACGATGCAAGGCGCATTCTTTTTGGCCTGTTCGAACATGTCGCGCACACGCGATGCACCAACACCCACGAACATTTCGACAAAGTCAGACCCGGAAATCGTGAAGAACGGCACGCCTGCCTCACCGGCAATCGCACGGGCGAGCAAGGTTTTACCAGTGCCCGGAGGCCCGACCAAAAGCGCACCTTTCGGGATCTTCCCGCCAAGACGGCTGAATTTCTGGGGGTTACGCAGAAACTCGACGATTTCTTCTAATTCTTCTTTGGCTTCATCGATGCCCGCGACATCGTCAAACGTCACGCGCCCATGCTTTTCGGTCAAAAGCTTGGCCCGCGACTTGCCAAAGCCCATCGCACCACCTTTGCCCCCACCCTGCATTCGGTTCATGAAGTAGATCCAGACACCGATCAGCAGCAGGAACGGCAACAGACTTACGATGAAGGACTGGAAAACCGACGTTTCCTGACTGCGCGCCGCCACAGGCACGTCAGCCTCGATCAGTAGATTGGTGATCTCCGCATCCTGCGGCATGATGGTCGTGTAGGTCCGCCCGGCTTCAGCGTAGCGAACGTTTTCACCATCAATCACCACATCTGTTACGCGGCCATCTTCAACGGCTTCAACAAACTCGGAATAGCTGCGGGAATCAGAACTGCCAGCGCCAGGTGGGCTGCTGAAAAGGTTAAACAGCGCCAGCACCATAAGGAACAGGACAACCCAAAAGACCATGTTACGCGCGTTGCCCAAGGGGAAACTCCTCTAAAATCGGGAAATGAGGCGACAGAGTCGCTTCATAAACGTTTCTCTTAAAATAGAGGCAAAACGTTAATCTTCAATGCGCAAACGCGCTTTGATGAAAATCCGCGACAATCTGTGCCGTCCAGCCATTGTTCAACCCCGCACTTGGCGCAGCAACAAGACTATTTCCCCGCCAAATTGCCGGCGTCGCGATCAAGGATGTGCGCGGCAAAGCGACTTTGCGCCAATCAGGGCAGTCTTGTACCGCTTCGCCCAGCGCACGCACAGAAAGGTCGGGCGAGTGCGGCCCGTCCAGCCGCCAACGATCGTCCCATAAAGCAGTGGTGGCAGCGCTAAGATCGCGCACAGCCTGATATTCCCGGGTGATTCGCCAATCGTCACCCCGTCGCGTGATTAGACACCCACCGACCGTGCCGCTTCCAAGAGACGCCATGGATGCAAGCAGGCCCGTTAATGCATCTTGGCGGGGGGGAAATTCAGCACCGTTGATCCATGGAAGTGCCATCCGCCAAAGCCGTCGTTTGATTTCGTCTGGCAACGGTCCGGTTAAACCTAGTTTCAAAACCAGATCGCCGCCTTGCTGAACGATATATCGGCGCGACTCTATATTGGCGTAATGGTCCAATGCATGGCGCGCAGCCTGCATTGACAGGCTCACATTTTGCAGGATGTCAACGGAAAGACCCAAATCCTTAAGAACGGCCATCGCTTTGCGCGCCCGCGTCCGTTCGAAGTTGTCGTCATCATTCGTCGGGTCCTCGACCCAAGTCATTTCACGCGCGCGCAGATAGGTTCGCAGATCTGCACGGGTTTGCTGCAAGAAAGGGCGCAGCCAAGTGATGCCCTCCCGATCAAACTGGGCGTTCATCGCCGCAAGCCCATCCGGACCCGCCTTGCGCGCGAGCCTGATCAGAAAGTTTTCAGCCACATCATCCGCCGTATGTCCCAGCATAACGGCCGTGATATTCCGCTCAGTCGCCCAATCCGCAATAAGCCGATATCGCGCGTCTCGGGCAGCGGCCATTAGATTGCCTTGCCGGTGCTCAGACTGCCACCGCAATGTGTGATGCGGCACGCCCATGCTGGCGCAACACTCTGCGACAAAATGGGCTTCGGCCTCTGACTCTTGTCTGAGCCCGTGATTGACAGTGACAGCTTCGACAACCAGACCGCGCCGCCACGACAGCTGTGCAAGCACATGAAGCAACGCAAGGGAGTCGCCGCCGCCAGACACCGCAACACCAATCTTTTGAGCCATATCGGGCAAAAGCATCGCCTGTACGGCGTTGACCAGATCATCAGGGGGCGGATCCGTCTGGGGACGCTCCGCTACTGACATCCCAGGTTTTGCATCGCCTGTTGAGCATCTGCAACAGCCGGATTGCCGGGAAACCGAACGTTGACTTCTGCCAATGTCAGGCAAGCATCCTGGGTCTGCCCTATTGCTCCTAATGATGTGCCGAGTTTGAACAAAGCGTCCGGCGCTTTGGGGCCCGTCGGATCGCCAGAAAAGGCTTCCAGATAGGCCCTCGCTGCATCGGTCAGGTTCCCCAATCCTTCCAGTGCTTCCCCCCGCAAGTAGTTCGCATCCGCGGTCAACGGGCTACCCGGGTAGGTCGCGCTAAAGGTCGTAAGCTGGTCAATGGCGCCGCGAAAGTCACCAGAGGCGAGCGCCTCCTGCGCCCGCTGCAGATCGCCTTGTTCACCAACGGCCAAGGCGGGGCCGCCTGTTGCAGGTGTGGGCGTTACAGCGGGAACACCTGCGCCATTGTCCACGCCCCCCAACGACGGGGTGTCACCCAATTGGCCAATGTCGCAGCCAGCCTCCAGTTCACATAGCCGGAACTCTAGATCACCGATCCGATTTGTCCCGTCGACCGTTATACGGTTGATACGGAACTCTAGCTCTTCAGATTTAGACGTCAGGCGTTGCAACTCAGTCTCAATGGCGTTCAACCGATCAAGAGGCGTGTTCCCAACCACTCCGGAGCTCAGCCCACCAGTGGTCGATAGCTCTCGGCGCAATCGCTGTACGTCCACGTAAAGCACCGTCAGTTGTTGTCGAATATCAGCCAGCGTCTCGTCCTGCGCAAGCGAGGGCACGGGGGTAAACATCAAGGCACAAACAAGAACAAGACGATACATATTGGGTCTTCCTTTGATCGGGATCAACCGGTGATGGCCGCGAATGACAGCACCGTAACCGCCCGGCGGTTCTGCGCATAGCAGGTTTCGTTCGAACAGACCTGGATCGGGCGTTCTTTCCCGTAGCTTGTGACTTCAAGACGGCTGGCCGGAACACCCCGCGATACAAGATATTCTCGCACCGCATTGGCCCGGCGGAACCCAAGAGCAAGGTTATATTCCCGTGTGCCTTGCTCGTCTGCGTGACCCTCGATGATCGCGCGGTAGTCCGCATTCGTCATCAGCCACTGCGCCTGACCATCAAGGATCGTCTTGCCTTGGTCCGTTATTGTCGATTGATCCACCGCAAAAAGGACCCGGTCACCAATGGTCTGGTTGAAGAATTGCGGGCTTGCCGGGTCATTGGCAGATCCTGCCAAGCCGTCATTCGCACCCGCGGCTGCGCCTGCCCCGTTTGCGCCATCCGCTCCGCCGCCGAAGCGGTCGGGGTTGGTACAGGCTGCGGTGGTCAAAACCAAAAACACAACCGCCAGCTTTTTGAACATGTTCATTGGAATAATCCCTGCTTTTTTCTGCTCGTTTTGATGGACTATAGCACGGCTTCTGGCCGCTGGGAATCTTACATCTTTACGGCTGCAACGGACCCCATGATGGGTCAGAGGCTCCGCCCTGAAGTGGCACCACCTTGAGATTACGGCCCGAGACGTCGACAGAATACATCGATGATGTCCCCGCAGCCCCCTGAGTTTCACGACTGAACATAATCACACGGCCATTTGGGGACCATGTGGGCCCTTCATCAAGAAACGATGACGTGAGCAGGCGTTCTTCGGACCCATCCGTGCGCATCACGCCGATATGGAACCGGCCCGCATTCTGCTTGGTGAACGCCACCAAATCACCGCGTGGTGACCAGACAGGTGTGCCATAACGGCCTTCGCCAAAGGAAATGCGACGCGCCTCCCCCCCGTTCGCAGACATGATGTACAGCTGCTGGGTGCCCGACCGGTCGCTTTCAAAGACGATCTGACTACCATCAGGAGACAGGCTGGGCGCTGTTTCAATCGAGGGGGCAGAGGTCAGGCGCACATGCTGGCCCGATCCCAGATCGGTGCGATAAATGTCCGTATTGCCGCCATTCGACAGGCTGTAAATGACCGAGCGTCCGTCGCGGGAAAAACGAGGGCTGAACGCCATCTCACCCGGGGCTGTCGCCAATTGCTGACGGCCCACATTTGCAACGTTCAGAACATTGATGCGCGGAAAGCCGGATTCGAAACTGGTATACAGGACCCGGTCGCCATTGGGCGAAAAACGCGGGGCGAGCACGATGGCACTGCTATCGGTCAGAAACTGCACATTGGCACCGTCGTAGTCCATGATCGCGAGACGCTTCAGCCGGTTATCTTTGGGCCCGCTTTCCGACACGAACACGACACGACTGTCGAAATAGCCGCCCTCGCCCGTGATCCGGCTGTAAACGGCATCCGCCACCTTGTGCCCCATCCGGCGCCAGCCCGCGACAGTGCCTGCAAATTGCAACCCTTCGCCTAGCTCTTGGCCTGAGAAGACATCAAAGAGACGAAATTTGACGACCAGTTGATTACCACTGACGGTCACAGCACCTGTGATCAGCGCCTGCGCATTGATCGCCCGCCAATCAGGAAAGGCTATCGGCTGCGCAAAGGAACTGACCTGAGAAATAGAGGCCGTCGCCGGGACCTCCCGAAACAGGCCTGTGCCTGCTAGGTCCTGTACTACAAGGCGGGACAGATCTGAGGCCACCTGCTGCGCCTGCGGGCTTTCGGCCTCAAAATTCGGAACGGCAAAGGTGATCGGTTCGATCACGCCGTCTGTGATGGTCAGTCGCAGTGGGCCGTTCTGCGCCACAGCCGGTGCGGCCAACAAAAGCACCACCAAAAATGCCAAAATACGTTTCATCATCTTCGCCTCACTCCGCCTGTCCGGGTTGTTCCCGACGCGTGTTTACTCTTTCTTCATAACAGGCCGCTGAAATCATTTCACCTCACCTGCGCGTGTAATTGCCTACCTTAATCGCATGCCGCTGGGGTCAAACGTGATCACCACATCCTCCCATTGATCATATTTGTCTGCGGGTAACTGATATCCGCCTGACTGACACCGCAGGATCGCACGGCGCGCCGCTTCGAACGCGGAGTTCACAGCGCTCTGATCTCCACTGGATGACAGAAGGTTCACCGTGTTGCCCCGAACTGTGCCATCACGCTCTAAACTAAAGCCAACCTCGACAGTAACCCTTGCCGCGACCGAGCCAGGATCAACGTTCCAGCAGCGGTTCACTGCAATACGGAAACTATCCCGCTCTGCGCCGGTCATCGGTGGGCCCTGTGCGGCGGCAGGTGCTTCGGATGTCTCTTGTGATGCCAAAGCGTCTGCGAGTGCGGCAGCGACATCTTCTTCGCTAGCCTGGGTATCTGGCTCTGGCGCTGGCGTTTCTGTCACCTGCGTATCTTCCTCCGGCTCCTGTGCCGCTACGGGCGGCGTGGGCCGTGCGGGGCGGGAAACGGGACGCAAAGAGGTCTCGACCGCACCAGAAGGCTCTTCATCCGCGATCACAATCTCGGTCGCGGCCTCTTCAGGCGCTGTTGCCTCTTGCTCTTCTTCAACGACCTCTGCTTCGGCAGTGTTATCCGGCACAACCTCTTCGCGCACGACCTCATCAACCTGCGCATCAGGTGGCGGTGGTGCTGAGGGTTGCGAGGCCACGCGATCCGCCTGCGGCGGTGTTGGGTTATCGCTGACCTCCACGTCAGGGGTTGGCGGCGGTGCTACTGGTGGGGCCGGTTCTGCAGGCGGCGCATCGGTCACCTCCGCCTCTGGCGGCGCTGGGGGCGGCGGTGGCGGTGGGGTCTCTTCCACTGGCGGAACAACCGGCTCTGGCGGCGGTGCTGGGTCTGGTGGCTCGTCTTCCGCAGGCGCAGGCGGCGGATCTTCGTTGATCACAGGCTGAACAGGCGTTTCAGGCGCGGCATTGCCAGGCTCCGGCGTGCTTGCCGCGCGCATCTGTTCAAATTCTTCCCCGCTGATCACCGACACAGAAATATCATCAAAGACCAGTGGTTCGGAATCGAACCCCCAGCCCACGATGAACATCGTGATCAGCCCCGCGTGGGCAATACCGGAAATATAGGTGCCCGGGCTTTGCATCACTTACCCGTCAGTGCCGCCCGTCGGTGCCAATACATCCGTCACCAGACCGATATCGGAAAACCCACCGGCATTTAGCAGCCCCATAATCTGCGCCACGCGGTTCCAATCATTGCGACCATCAGCTCGCAGGAATATCTTGTCACTGGTCCGTTCCGCCGCAATCGCCTGCAGACGGGGGACCAATTGCGTCTCTTCCACATCGGTTTCCTGGATCATGACGCGGCCATCATTTGTGATGGTGACTGTCAGCGGCTCTTCCTCATCCCCCGGTAGCGCGGTTGCTGCCGTTTCCGGCAATTCCACAGGGACGCCGACGACCGACAAAGGGGCCGCCACCATGAAGATGATCAAAAGCACCATCATCACATCCACAAAGGGGGTGACGTTGATCTCTGACATCGGCTTACCACGGCGCGACCGGCGGCGACCGCGTCTGCCCCCGTCCCCGCCCGAATTCATGACGCCTGCACCCATGTCAGCTGTCCAATTGCCTGCTCAGTATCGTGGCGAATTCATCGGCAAAGGCCTCATATCCGCTCACAATCGTATCGCTATCAGAGCTCAGCTTGTTATAGTAAATCACTGCCGGAATAGCGGCGAGCAAGCCCAGACCGGTGGCAAGCAGTGCCTCTGCGATGCCCGGTGCCACAACGGCTAGGTTCGTCGTCTGTGCCTCGGCAATTTCGATAAACGCATTCATGATGCCCCACACAGTGCCAAAGAGCCCCACAAATGGTGCGGTCGACCCAACGGTAGCCAAAACTGGCAGGTTCTTTTGCAGATACCCCGCCTGTTTCGCAATCGCCACATCCATCGACCTGTCGATCCGCGATGTTGCATTGGCGATCAGTCCACCATCATCTGTATGGGACCTTTCCCATTCCTGCATCCCGGCAACGAAGATTTTCTCGGAAGGTCCGTCCGGATCACGACCGATTTTCGCATAAAGCCCATCCAGCGGTTCTCCAGACCAGAACGCGCGGTCAAAGATATCTGCCTCGGCCCGCGCTTTGCGATATTGGATCGTTTTGTCGATAATCACAGCCCAGGTCCAAATGGACGCGATAACCAGCATGATCATGACGAGTTTGACGGTAATCGTGGCGCGCGCAAATAACGCCCACATGGTAAATTCGTGTGCTGCTTCCATATGCCTGCTCTGCCTGTTGGCCCTGTTTTGGGCTCGTATTACCTTAAACGGTACAGCAACATCGCGGGGAAATCCAACCAATCCCGCATCACATCTGCAAAAAAGAGGTCTGTTTCAGTGAACAGAACGGCGGATCGCCGCCGGAAGGCGGGCGACAGCCCCATTTGACGTAAGGCAGACAACAGTTACTGATGCTGAGAACAGGGTCAAATCCCCGCGCTTCACATCCTGCCGAAACACAACACGAGCACCTGACGGCTGCTCCATCCTGGTCTCTACGACCAACTTGTCGTCATAATGCGCGGGCGCGATGTAATCCGCCTCGACCCGGCGGACGGCAAAGACAAACCCCTCGGCCTTCATCTGGACTTGATCAATCCCCATTTCGCGCACCATTTCCGACCGAGCACGTTCGATAAATTTCAGATAGTTGGCGTAGTAAACAAGCCCCGCAAGATCGGTGTCTTCATAATAGACGCGGAGACAGTATATATGCATTAAGAAGGCCTCGACACTCTTGCCGCCAAACGGAGTGCGTGGCTCGCATCTTGCGCCATGGCCGGCATCACCGGGTCATACGCCGCGCGCATGACATCGGCGATTGCAGGACGTAAGACAGCACTCCCTTCGATCAAAGCCAGCGGCGGCGTGTCATCGAAAGCTGTATCGGACCAAAGCAAAATCGTCTGGACCGCCTGAGACAGAGCCAACGTTTCTGCCGCGACCGCCGCCAAGTGGTCATCAAGCCGTAAAAACACAAAGGCCGCCCGGATCGCCCCACCCTGATCAAATCGAAAAATACGGTATTGGTTGGCATCGGCCGCTTTCAACCGTGCAACCAATGGCTTCAGATCTGGCACCAACTGATCCAAATGCGGCACCGTCTCCAGTTCTGCCCAATCCCGACAGAAAAAGACCATGAAATTGGCTCCCAGTTCCGGGTCCGTCTCTGCCATCTGATGCCCGGCAAGCGCCACGACTGCCTCAATGGCCCCCTTGAACACCGCCAATGTGGCGTCATCCACACCGAAGACCACCGGCGCAATCGGCCGGCCCCACCGAGCGAAAACATATTGTCCATCCGCGCGGGTGAATAGAGGCGCTATATCTTCCATCATCTTGCCAAAAATACTCCCGCCGGAGGCAAGATCAAATTTCTAGAAATTTGATCACGTTATTCAAACAAACCCCTTTGGGGTTTTGGCGCCGACAGCCCCAGATGGGCCCACGCCGCTTGCGCCAGCATTCGCCCTCGCGGCGTGCGTTGTATCAGCCCCTTCTGCAAAAGATAGGGCTCGATGACATCTTCCAGGCTATCGCGGCTCTCTGACAAGGCGGCAGACATCGTTTCAACCCCGACCGGCCCCCCGCCGTAACTCTCGGCAATAAGGCGAAGATAGCGACGGTCTGCCGTGTCTAACCCCAGATGATCCACACCCAACCGCGTCAATGCACGATCTGCAATGGCTTGCGTAACCGTGCCGTCGCCTTCCACGATTGCAAAATCCACAACTCGGCGGAGCAATCGCCCTGCAATACGTGGCGTTCCGCGCGCACGTCTGGCGATCTCAGCGGCCCCATCGTCAGACGCAGGTGCCCCCATCAACCGGGCGCCACGTGTCACGATCTGATGCAGTTCATCTTCTGTGTAGAACTCCAATCGAGTTGGAATACCGAAGCGGTCACGCAACGGCGTTGTCAAAAGCCCCATACGCGTCGTAGCGCCAACCAGCGTGAACGGCTGTAATTCGATCCGCACAGTCCGCGCAGCGGGTCCTTCACCGATCACCAAATCCAGTTCGAAATCTTCGAGCGCTGGATATAGCACCTCTTCCACGGCCGGGTTCAAACGGTGAATTTCATCAATGAACAATACGTCCCGCGCATCCAGGTTGGTTAGGATCGCCGCCAAATCTCCTGCCTTGGCCAGAACGGGCCCTGACGTCATCCGAAAATTCACGCCTAATTCACGCGCCATAATCTGCGCAAGCGTGGTCTTGCCCAAACCCGGAGGTCCATGAAAAAGCGCATGGTCCATCGCTTCACCGCGCTGCCGGGCACTTTCGATAAATACCTTTAGGTTGGCCCGCGCATCGCGCTGACCGATAAACTCATCCAGGCTTTGTGGGCGCAACGCGCGATCTGCATCCTCCGGCTGTCGATCAGGGCGCAGTGTCGGATCAGGTTGGGTCACAGCAATCTCCAGCGAAGACAGACCAATAGGCGAATGAGCACACGACCCCTACCCTTTAGGCGCCAAGAGCTTCAAGGCCGCCCGGATCAGGTCTGGCGTGTCTGTTTCAGGTGCGGCGCCGATTGCCTCGGCAACAGCAGCGGCGGCATCCCCCGGGGCATAGCCCAAATTCGCCAAGGCCGACAAAGCCTCGGCCTGGGCTGGATTGCCCGCCGGCACAGGGCTGGATATCACGGGCGAAGAGGTGTCAATTGCCTTTTCCTCTAATACGTCCGCCATGGTGCCGCCCATCGCCATCACTGATGGAGCTTTGTCCTTGAGCTCAATCGTGACACGTTGTGCAGTCTTAGGCCCCACCCCTTTGGCCTTCGCAATTGTATTCCAATCCCCCAACGCAACGGCGCGACTGACCCCGTCGGCCCCAATCGTTCCCAGGATCGCCATCGACGCCTTGGCCCCAATGCCTTGGACAGACATCAAGAGGCGATGCCATTCCTTTTCCACCAAGGTCGTGAAGCCAAACAGTTGCAGGTTGTCCTCGCGCACAAGCAAATCAGTATAAAGCGCAACCACCTCCCCGGTGCTGGGAAGCGCAGCCATCACCCGGTCAGAGACGAAGACGATATACCCGACACCACGAACATCAATCAGCACATGATCGGGTCCGCGATAGTCCAGACGTCCGGCGATTTTGCCAATCATGCACTTATCCTGGTGCACGCGCGCGACAGCGCCCCGGCTGACTGAAGATGGTGCGCATGGCAGATCGCAATGGCAAGTGCGTCGGCGGCATCTGGTCCTGCCACTTGGGCACCGGGCAGTTGTAGTCTGACCATATGCAGAATTTGGGCCTTGTCGGCATGTCCAACACCCACGACAGCTTTTTTGATGGCATTTGGTGCGTACTCTCCGACAGATAGCCCCGCCTGTGCGGGAACCAGCATCGCGATACCGCGCGCCTGACCAAGCTTCAGCGTTCCTGCACCATCCTTGTTCACGAATGTCTGCTCGACGGCAGCACTGTCCGGCTGATGCGTTTCGACCAGTTCGGTCAACTGATGATGCAAAGACAAAAGTCGCGCCGCCAGATCATCGCCCGTCGAACAGCAAATCCCATTGGCAACATGCGCGATACGCGATCCAGAGACCTTTATCACTCCCCAGCCCATATTACGAAGCCCTGGATCAATGCCCAATACGCGCATTGCTCACCTCTTTTTTATTTTCATAAAACTGTTAGCACAAAACGCGAACATAAACCAAGGCACTTTAAAGGCAAAGCTGTATCGGCCATCGCCGATCCCGAGCAGAAAACGCGAAAAAACCGCAAAAACACAGCGCCCCTAACCCTTTGTAAACAATAAATTTACAGCAAAATCCGCACAAAAATAAGGCATGTTAAAAACGCATATGTCCCATGTCAAAATGGCACTAGTACGCATAGACTTTCCCTCCTAAATGCAGCGCATCACTTTAACGCTGCGCTGCAGCACATATGAAGGACGATGGCTATGGCCGCTTTTGACACTACCCGCCCCTCCGCTGGCCTCTCCGCAGGTCGCATTTCTTCGCTGTTTACGGTTGTATTCGCGGCTGTTGCTGCATGGAACGATGCCCGGATCACCCGTAACTCACTGTCACAACTGACAGAGCGTGAATTGGCAGACATCGGTCTGACATTTGGCGATATCAACGACGTCGCACGCCAATCCAACCGCTAATTCTGACCACTATAAAACACAAAAGGCGCCTCGCTGAGCGGAGCGCCTTTTTCGTATCTTGCGGGGGTACCGCTACTGCAATACTGAGCTCACACCCTGCGCAATCAACTTTGTCGCGGGGTCGGCTTGCATAATCCAGCCACCTGCCTGTTCCATCACGCTGCCTTGCTGCAAAGCAGTAACCCGATCAACATATTGCTCTGTCCCAAGCGCTGCGTAAACAACGCCCTTGAACAGGAAGCCTAGAACGATAATCGCCAAAAGACCCTTCAGCGGAAATCGAGGCTTGTAAACACGGGGACGGGCGACAATCAGACCATCATTGGTGACTGTTTTCACAGCGCCAGAACTTTGCATGCGATCATGGCGGCGCACAATCCGCTTTAAACGCTTGTCGAATGGAACATGGGCTTGCGCCATCTGATCCTCCAAGAACAGGAATATTAACAATTAAACACCTTAGTTGTCGCCGAGATGATGTCCCAAAACAAGTTATTTTCTGTTTAAGATTGAGATTTCGGTCAAACCGGTGGGTTTTTGCCCATTAACAGCGTCGTCCATTCAACAATTTGCTCACTTTGCAGCAGATTGAACCCGTTTTGTTGATAAACCCCGACCACTTCATCGGCTTGCTCGTTCAAAATGCCCGACAGAATCACGTACGATTGAGACGCCGTATATCGCCCTATTTCGGGGGCCAGCGCGACCAAGGGCCCCTTTAAAATATTGGCAAAGACGAGATCATAAGGTGCATTTTCGGCCAGAGTTGGTGCCGAAAAACCTTCCGCGACCACACAATTTACCCGTCCCGAAAGCCCATTTGCTGACACATTTGCAACGGCCACATCCACAGCGACAGGGTCTATATCACTCGCCAATATCGTGCCCGGCAGAACTTTTGCCGCAGCCATAGCCAACACAGCGGTTCCGCATCCAACATCAATGATTTGCCCACCGGAAAACCCCTGATCAAGCAACGTGTCAAACGCGCGCAAACACCCCAATGTGGTGCCATGATGGCCCGTTCCAAATGCCATTGCTGCCTCGATTAGCAACGCTTCCTTGTCCGCGGGCACCTTGTCACGATCATGTGCGCCGTAAACGAAAAAGCGACCCGCAGCGACTGGCGGCAAATCCCGCTGAACTTTTGACACCCAATCCTGATCAGGCACTTCTGAGATCGTAAATGGCTTAGCATGATGCAACGCGCCCAGAACCGCCAGCGCTCCAGCG
The DNA here is from genome assembly GCA_038526325.1 of Pseudomonadota bacterium. GTDB lineage: Bacteria > Pseudomonadota > Alphaproteobacteria > Rhodobacterales > Rhodobacteraceae > Yoonia. The sequence goes on from JBCBGX010000004.1 coordinate 18,948, forward strand.
TCAGGCGGGCCATCGAAATAAGCGCCGACTTCCCACAGACCAGAACCATCTTCAATTTCAAACACACCCACGCCTGTGGGTGACGGCGACAACCCTTCCAACGCGTCAGACAGTGCATAGGCCGCAGCTTCGCCCAAAAGTGTTGTCAGTGCGGTATAAGTAGTCATCTGCAAAACCTCGACTGGAACTTGGTCCGGTTGGGTCCTGAAGGAGCATTGGTCAAGCAAGCATGGGCGCGCCAGTATCTGAGCGGCCACTTCTTTGGCCCATGCCGCATAGACAGCCGGGCCAGGATGAAACCCGTCGCGTGACATGTTATGAGCACCCAGCCGCAGGTCAATCGTGATCAATGTGCAGTCCGGGCGCGCCCGGACCATCCGGTGCAAGGCACGATCAAATCGTTCTGCTTGACGGCCCAAAATCCAGCGTAAAGGCTGCGGCAAAAGCGGAAAATCACGCATTGGCGGCAAACCAGAGACAATCACATGCCGCGCGTCAAAATCCTGTATCAACCGGTCTAACAAATGCGCCTGTTGTCTCAGCCACCTGCGCAGGCTGACCCCTTTGGTGACGTCGTTCACCCCTAAAGCCACCACAACAACGTCAAATGGGACCGGTGGCATGTCATCCAGCCACGACAACACGTCAGCAGTTCGTGCGCCTGTCACAGCGAACAATTTGTACTCGACAGTGGCATACGGGGCCAGCCGCCGCGTAAGCTGACCAAGAAGCGCTTCGTCTTGATGATCTACGCCAACTCCGGCGGCAGAACTATCCCCCAGGATGAGTAGCCGCAGAGCGGGGCCCATTCCTATCGCGCCGCTTCGCGGCCCGGCAGGTTCTGGCAGACGCAAAACTGTCATCCGTAGATAAAGGGCCTGTACCAACAAAACAGGCATCAAGACTGTTCTTGCCAGAACATCCAAAATCACAAATCCACGGTTCCTTCGATGACAATTTGTACCTGCCCACCAATCTTTATTTGGTCGGCATCCGCAGTGACATAAACACGCCCTTCGCGGCCGATCTTTGTGCCTTGCGACATGACTATTTTTTTCTCTAGGCGGCCGTTGGCCGCCAGCCATTGCGCGATGGCGGCATTCAGCGACCCCGTGATCGGATCTTCGGACATGCCGCTTGACGGGGCCAGGTTGCGCACCTCGAAATCGACGTCCCCACCTTCCGGATATGGGCCAAAAACGCCCAGGGCCACAAACTCGGGCCAACTGACCCGGTTTGCATCAATCGCAAGCACATCTGCAGCACTTTGCAGCTCCAGCACCTGCCAGACCGGTCCGTTATCCAACCTCGCCGCGCCAATGATTTGCCCAGGCGACAGATCAAGAGCCATGGTGAGGCGGGTTATGTCAGCCTGATCAAGCGGGGCAATCTGCGTTGGCGGTGCGACAAAAGCGGGAATGGCCCCCGACATATCGATTTCGACCACCCCGATCTGGCATTGTTGCCGCACGATCCCGGCCTCGCGCGGAACGCCGCCGCTGTGCAGCCATGCCGCGCAACTGCCCAAAGTCGGGTGACCGGCAAAGGGCATTTCCCGTCCCGGCGTAAAGATGCGCACGGCATAATCAGCCGTCGGCTCTTCAGGGGTTTGCAAGAACGTCGTTTCAGCCAGATTGGTCCAAGCTGCAAATTGCTGCATCTGGCTTGTCGAAAGGCCATCCCCATCGACAACAACCGCCAAACCGTTCCCTTTCAACGGTTTTGCGCTGAACACGTCACATTGAATAAAGCGCCTTTTGCGTTTTGTCATGACACCAGCACTGCCCAGCTGGACCCTGAATGCCTAGACATCAACACCAATCGGACAAGTCACGCCTGTGCCGCCAAGACCGCAATACCCAGCGGGATTTTTGGCCAAATATTGCTGGTGGTAATCTTCGGCAAAGTAAAACACAGGCGCCTCGATGATTTCTGTGGTGATCGCACCATAGCCTGCCTGCGACAAACGCAGGCCAAAGGCCTTTTTTGACGCAAGTGCTGCAGCCTTTTGATCGTCCGAGTAAGTGTAAATGCCAGACCGATATTGGGTGCCCATGTCATTACCTTGCCGCATACCTTGGGTTGGATCGTGACCTTCCCAAAAGGTCTGCAACAACTGCTCATAAGAAACGACAGATGGATCAAAGACTACCCGCACAACTTCATTGTGGCCCGTCTTGCCGCTGCACACTTCTTCGTATGTTGGGTTCGGAGTGTAGCCACCAGAATAGCCAACCATCGTCGACTTAACGCCGTCAAGCTTCCAAAACATCCGTTCAACACCCCAGAAACACCCCATTCCGAACATCGCCTCAGCCATCCCGGCAGGCACCTTGCCGGTCAACGGGGTGCCAAACACAAAATGGGTCTGCGCCGTAGGAATTGGCGTGGGACGGCCCGGAAGTGCTGCGTCGGGGCTAACCATTTCTGACTTTGTACGATTCAAAAAGAACATCTGCGGTACTCCTTGCTGTTGTGGCGAATATAGGACGCAACAGCGCTTTTACTACTCTGCCGCGGCCAGCAAACGATCCTGAAACACTGTTTCGTGACCTGGGGCTGGATGCCGCGGGATCAACAGTGACAAAAGGAGCGATCCAATCGCCATACTCGCAGCAATCAGGAAAACTACCCCAGGTGAGTGCAACCAGACATAGCCGAGCGCTGCAGGAAGGAAGACCGCTGCAATGTGATTGATCGTAAACGCCACCGCAGCGGTGGGCGCGATGTCTTTGGGATCGGCGATTTTTTGAAAATAGGTCTTAATCGCCAGCGCCAGGCTGAAGAAGATATGGTTGACGATATAAAGGATCGTGGCAAGCACAACGCCCCATCCGAAATAATAGATGCCGCCATACGCGAAGAACACGGCGCAAAGACCAACATACTCAAAAACCAGCGCGCGTCGCTCCCCAAAGACTTGCACAATCCTGCCCAGCAGTGGTGCCGCAATCATATTGATCAGCAAGGTGACCATGAAAAGCTTGGTAATGTCATCGACAGCAAAGCCAAACCGTTCGACCATCATGAACCCGGCAAATACGACGAATATCTGGCGGCGCGCACCGGACATAAATTGCAAGGCATAGTACAACCAATACCGCTTGCGCAGGATCATTTTCTTGGTCTGTGGATGCGGACTTTCAAATTGTGGATATGCCAAAAGGCAGATGGTGGCGACCACAGCCGTAAATCCACCCGATAGCCAATACACAAGGCTAAAGCTCAGGCCCAGTGGCTCCCAGGTTAGGACGATCAATAAATAGACGAGTAAAGTCGCGGCAGACCCTGCTGACAGGATCCATCCAAGCGTTTGCGGGGCCTTGTTCTTGTCGATCCACTGCAGTTGCAAGGATTGATTGACCGTTTCGTAGTAGTGAAACCCGATCGACGACAGCATCGTCACCGCCAAAATCCCACCCATTTCAGGAAATTGAGCCGTGACTGCCGTGGCGGCACCCAGCATGATGAGGGCGACAAGGCCCAAAACCTGTTCACGAATAAATATGATCAACGCAATAACGCCAATCGCAAGGAAACCCGGGATCTCACGAACGGTATGAAGCCAACCGATGTCAGACCCATCGAACCCAGCCACTTCGATTACAAAATTGTTGAGCAAGGCCGACCATGTCGCAAAGGCAATGGGCATTGCCATCGCCATCACGAACAACAGCGTCGTTGGCCGACGCCAAACGGGCAGCATATGCGCATCTTTAAGGTGAGTGACTCTCATAAAAGGACCCTTAAGCCGCCTGCGTAGCAATTACGAGGGCTGATGCAACAACGCCTCAAATTCCGCTACAGGAAGCGGACGTGCCATGGCAAAACCTTGCAGAACGTCACAATCCACCTGTGCAATGGCATCCAGATGCGCCTGTGTGTCCAACCCCTCAATAACGATCTGTAGGCCTTCCAGCCGGCCCAATTGCGACAAAAGTTGCAGCGTTTTAATTTGCTCTGGCCTGGCGGCAATTGGTCCAACAAGACTTTGGTCGACCTTTATCCGGTCTGGCTTAACTGCCTGCATCGCAGCAACCGAAGAATGGCCCGACCCGAAATCATCCAGATCAATAAGAATTCCCAAACTCCGCAAGTCATTGAGCTTCGCCAGTTGATCAGCATCAAGATCGTCCAGAAAGGCAGTTTCCAACAGCTCAAACGAGATTCTGTGGTGCGGGCGGATCAGATTTCGAACGTGATCCAACATTGTTGGGTTGCTAAACCGGTCCAATGACACATTCATTGCAATGATAGGAAAGGATACCCCTTTTGCGAACCAACTTGATTGAAGCGCGATCACCTGCTCAAACACATAGCCGTCAATTCTGTTCGCTAGGCCCAACCTGACTGCTGCGAGCATAAACGCATCTGGCGCCATTAAGCCCCGTTCAGGACACTGCCAGCGCACCAATGCTTCTGCCCCGACAAGTGCCTGGGACTGAGAGTCAAATTGCGGCTGATAATGGCAGATTATCTCGCAATTTGTCAGAGCATCCAAAAGGCAACGTCGCATTTGGTCTTCGGGCTGTACCTGTGACGTTGTTTGATCAGTGTAAAACCTGTAGCAACCCCGGCCGGCTTGCTTGGCTGAATAAAGCGCGGCGTCCGCCCGAACAAACACGGCGGTCTCGGACAGTTCGATGCCGTCGCAGAACGCACAGCCAATGCTAACGCCAAAAGCGCAACGACGGTCTTCGTGATAGAACGGTTTGTCAAATGCAACTATGATCGCAGCGCAAATCTCCTGCATTTCCGACTTGGATGGAGCCCTGTCAAACAGGGCAACAAACTCATCGCCACCCGTCCTGCAGACAAGACCGCGATCTGCGACCAAATCGGACAGCATATTCGCCACATGGATTAGAACTGCATCACCGGCGGCATGGCCCAACGTATCGTTAATCTGTTTGAAATAGTCCAAATCGAGATGCAGCACTGCGCACCGGGCATTTGGAGTGGCTTGGGCGGACAGGGCTTGAAACCGTTCGTCCAGCAAACGACGGTTGGCAAGCCCGGTCAACGCGTCATGACGCGAGTCATATTCCAGTTGTGATCGGGCAGCTTCCAATTCAGCTCGTTGCTCATAATCGTCGGTGACATCAATATTCACCCCAATCAACTTGGTATGCGAGGCCGACGCGGAGACATGTCCAGCAAGACTGCGAATATATCGAATTTCGCCATCGGGTCTGACGATGCGGAAGTCGCGCCGAAAATCGAGGCCATGCTTCTGACAATGATCTGAATAGGCCTGCGCCGCGTCAACATCATCAGGGTGCAAGAACTTGGCCCACATTTCAGCCGCACGCACATTTTGACCGTCTGTGATCCCATAAATCTCCAGCATGCGATCATCCCAATGAACTTCACTCGTTGCGTAATCAAACTCCCAAACACCAATGCCCGATGCGTCGATTGCAAGTTGCAATTTGTCAGTCAGTTGCTTCATGACCGTATCCCGCCGCCGAAGCACAGTAACGTCGGTATCGGTCCCAATAATGCGAAGTGGCTTACCCTCCGCATCTTTTTCCACAACCCTTGCGCGACAAAGGACCCAAATCCAGTGCCCTGCCATATGGCGATATCGGTATTGGATATTGATGCTCGCCCGCTCACCGCGGACCTGTTCGTCAAACGCATCCTGAGGAGTGACACGATCAACCGTATGCGTGTTGTCCTTCCAGCGCCGCCCTGGCGCATTGATATCCACATCCGGACCGATACCCCGGATTTCCCGCCACATTTTCGATACAGTCAATGTCCGGGTTGCAACATCATAGTCCCAGACGCCTTGATCAAGATGATCCATCAAGTAGGCGAGCCGTGGATCTTCGTACCGGCCCACCTCCTGCAACTGGCACAGATACCCAATGACCGGCCCGCGGGTCTGTAGCGCCGACAAAGATAAGCTCATGGTCTTGCCGCGCAACCGAACCGTCGCTTCAAATGGGTGCGCGTGATCCTCTGCGCCACGGCGCAGGAAGTCTCGGCAACTTGTCCAGTCTTCTGCGGTCAGAATGCTGGCAAGTGTGGCCGTCGGCCGGCCAGCGCCCCGCAGGTCCATTGCGTCGCGAAACGCGTCATTCAACTCTTGAATTGCCCCGGACCGATCAACGAATGCCACTGGATGCAAGAGCAGATCAAGCATCCTGCGATCATCTTGCGAAAACAAGTCGGCGATGTCGTACAAACCATCATCCTGCATTGTTGGGTCGATTGACATTTCGATCCCCACCCCACCGCAATATCATAAGTCGCGACAACAAAGGTTAACAGGACACCTTTTTCGAGGATTTTACTATTGGTTTATGCAATCGCAACTCACTAGGCCCGAAATCATAGGCACGGTGCAAAGTTTTCGCGCAGCTTATGCATCGCTGCGACGCCATCTGCTCAAGCATTGTGGCGTCAGTTTTGTTTATACCAACCTCTATTTTTGGCCCCGACATTCCATCATCTGTCTGACCCTTGATCCACATCAAGGATGTTTTTGTTGCCACCATTAAAACCAACCAAGCGAACAGAGTTTTATGCGGGTAACTGATGTCTTCGACCGACAACCAACCTCTCTACGCCGCGCGAGAGCCGATTTTCCCGCGCCGCGTGAAAGGCTTCTACCGGACCCTGAAATGGTGGGTCATGGCCGTGACACTAGGCATCTACTACCTGACCCCCTGGATCCGCTGGGACCGGGGCCCAAACCTGCCCGATCAGGCGGTGCTGGTCGATATGGCCAACCGCCGGTTCTACTTCTTCTGGATCGAAATCTGGCCGCACGAATTCTACTTCGTGGCGGGTCTTTTGATCATGGCAGGCTTGGGCCTGTTCCTGTTCACCTCGGCCCTGGGCCGGGTCTGGTGCGGCTATACCTGCCCGCAAACGGACTGGACCGATCTCTTTATCCTGGTCGAACGCTGGATCGAAGGCGACCGCAACGCGCGCGTCCGGCTGTGGAATGAAAAATGGACAGCCCGTAAGATACGGTTAAGGCTGATAAAATGGACGGTCTGGCTGCTGATCGCCATCGCCACAGGCGGGGCCTGGGTGTTCTATTTTGCGGATGCACCCACGCTCGCCTATAACCTTGCGACCTTCCAGGCGCCGTTCGTCGCCTGGGCCACGATCGGCGTGCTGACGGCCACCACCTTCGTCTTTGGCGGCTTCATGCGCGAACAAGTCTGCAACTATATGTGCCCCTGGCCGCGCATTCAGGCGGCCATGATGGACCCCGAAACCCTGACCGTCGCCTATCGCGACTGGCGGGGGGAGCCGCGGGGCAAGAAACGTGTCGAAGGCTCGGGCGATTGCATCGACTGCATGGCCTGCGTGAATGTCTGCCCCGCAGGCATCGACATCCGGGACGGGCAACAGATGGAATGCATTACCTGCGCCCTTTGCATCGACGCGTGCGACGACGTGATGGAAAAGATCGGGCGGCCCCGGGGCCTGATCGACTATTTGGCCCTGTCGGATCAAGAGCAAGAGGCGAAAGGCAAGCCCGCCAAGAAACTCTGGCAATATGTTTTCCGTTTCCGCACAATGCTTTACACAACCCTCTGGGGGCTGATCGGCATTGGCCTCGTCTTCGCGCTCTTCATCCGGGCCGACATCGAAATGACCGTCGCCGCCGTGCGCAACCCGACATTCGTGACGCTCAGCGACGGGACGATCCGCAACATCTACGACATCCGCCTGCTCAACAAACATGGCGAAGATCGCGAATTCCACCTCTCGCTCCGCTCTGACGAAATCCTGCGGATCGACCTTGAGGGCACAGCCCAGCGCAGCATCACCGTGCCGGCAAACGAAACCTTTCTGCAGCGCGTCTATGTCTCCGCCCGGCCCGGTGATCCGGCAGCACGGATGGACCGTGTCGACCTGCGCTTCTGGGTCGAAGACCTCGTCTCGGGGGAACGCGCGCATAAGGATACAATTTTTAACGGGAGGGCCCAATAATGACCCGCGAATTCACTGGATGGCACATGCTGGCCCTGATGGTCGGCGGTTTCGGGATCATCATCACCGTGAACCTGACCCTGGCCTATAACGCCGTTGCGACATTCCCCGGGGTCGAGGCGCGCAACTCTTACGCAGTCAGTCAAGAGTTTCAGGCCAAGCGCGCCGCCCAGAACGCGTTAAACTGGGATGTCGAAGCCTCGCTTGTGGGTGGCCTGTTGACCGTGGCCATCACCGACAAGGATGGCAACCCGGTGCAGGCCGAAGTCACCCGCGCCACCTTTGGCCGGGCGACCCATACGGGCGAAGACAGCGTGCCTGCCTTCACCTGGAACGGCCGCGCCCTGACCGCACCCGTCGCCGCTGGTGATGGTTATTGGAACCTGCGGCTGGAACTGGTGGCCCCTGACGGCACCCAGTTCCGCCGCCGCTTCCCCCTGACCGCGCAATGAGCGACACCGCCGCCTGCCCGGCCTGTATCGGCCTACCAGAGGGGCAGCTTGAAAAGGCGGCCTCTAACGGGACGGATCAGGTGATTCTGTCCCTGCCGGGTATCCATTGCGTGGCCTGTATCAACGGGGTGGAACGGGCCTTGCGCGGGATGGAGGGCGTGGCCAACGCCCGTGTGAACCTGTCGTTGAAACGGGTGACCGTGGGGACCAACGCGCCCGTCTCGCCCGAGGCGATGATCGACACGCTTGAACTGGCAGGGTTCGAGGCGCGGCTTTTGGACACCAGCCTGTTGGGCTCCGACGCGGATGCCTATGGGCGCGGCCTGCTGACGCGGCTCGCCGTGTCCGGCTTTGCCAATATGAACATCATGTTGCTCTCTGTAGCCATCTGGTCCGGGGCCGTGGGCGCCACGATGCATATGTTCCACTGGATCACCGCGGCCATCGCGATCCCGGCCCTGATCTATGCCGCACAACCGTTTTTCGAAAGCGGCTGGCGCGGGTTGATAGCGGGCCGCTTGAACATGGATGTGCCAATCTCGCTGGCGATCCTGCTCGCCTCCGGCATCTCGCTTTATGAAACGCTCTATGGCGGGCATCATTCCTATTTTGATGCGGCCGTGACGCTGACATTCTTCCTGCTGATCGGGCGCTACCTGGACCATCGCAGCCGCAAGGCCGCAGCCTCTGCTGCCGCACAGCTTTCGGCGCTCGAGGCACCACGGGTCATGCGTCTGCGCGACGGCGTGCGCCAAATGGTCGATTTCGGCGATCTCGCCATTGGCGACCTGGTTCAGGTCTTGCCCGGCGGGCGCATCCCTGTGGACGGCACGATCACCGAAGGGGACAGCCAGATTGACCGCTCGCTTTTGACCGGCGAAAGCCGCGCGATCCCGGCGCAGGTTGGCACAAAAGTCACGGCGGGCGAGGTCAACATGTCCGGCCCCCTGACGATCCGCGCGGCCACTGTGGGCGCGGACACCACCTTGCGTAAAATGGTCACCATGGTGGATGAGGCCGAGGCCCTGCGCAACAAATACACCGCCGCCGCCGACCGGGCCGCTGCAATTTATGCGCCGGTTGTGCATCTGCTGGCGCTCGTCGCGTTTATCTTCTGGATGCTCTATTCCGGCGATTTCCGCCTGTCGCTGAACATCGCCGTCGCTGTCCTGATCATCACTTGCCCCTGTGCGATGGGGCTTGCGGTGCCTGCAGTGGCCACCACCGCCGCTGGGCAGCTGTTCCGCGCGGGGTTGCTGGTGAAAGACGGCACAGCACTGGAACGTTTGGCCGAGGTCGATACGGTCGTCTTCGACAAAACCGGCACACTGACCATGCCCGCCGCCGCCCGCGATACGCTGGATGCGCAGACACAAAGCATCGCGCTGGCCCTGACCCAAAACGCAACGCACCCTGTGTCCCAAGCCATTGCCGCGTCACTGGCGGGGGTGCACCCTGCCCCGATCAGCGGGCAGCAGGAACACGCAGGCCAAGGGCTCAGCGCAGTCTATCAGGGCCAGACCGTCCGTCTCGGGTCCGGCACGTGGCTGGGTGCGGGACGCGGCACATTTATCCAGGTGGGGAACCAGAAACCGCAGAAAATCACCTTGCGCTCTGAATTGCGCGAGGGTGCTGCGGACCTGGTGAAGGGTTGGCAAAAGATGGGGCTGGCCGTGCATCTTGTGTCCGGCGACGACGCGGAGGAAACCAGCAGCATTGCGCGGCAATTGGGAATTGACCACTGGCGCGCCGACACGAAACCCGAAGACAAGATCGCGTATATCAACAGCCTTAGCGCCAAAGGGGCGCATGTGCTGATGGTGGGCGACGGGCTCAATGACACGGGCGCGCTGGCCGCCGCCCATGCCTCTATCTCACCGGCAACGGCAGCAGATGCGTCCCGCGCAGCCTCGGACATCGTCCTGCTGAATGACAGCCTGTCACCTTTGATCGAATTGCCCGCCGTCGCCCGAGCCGCCCGCGCGCGGATCACCGAGAACTTCACCATCTCGACAATCTATAACGTCATCGCCGTCCCCATCGCGCTCGCCGGGTTTGCCACACCGCTGATCGCGTCTATCGCGATGTCCACCTCCTCCATCACTGTTCTTTTGAACGCGTTGCGGCTAAAAGGGCGGGTATGAACGTCCTCGTTTATCTTATCCCCGCATCGCTCATCCTCGGTGGGCTTGGACTGGCCGCGTTCCTATGGACGCTCAGGTCCAACCAATACGAAGACCTTGATGGCGATGCTTGGCGCATCCTGGCGGACGATGACGAACCGCCAAACCGCACCTAATTTCGCAAATTCTTCACATCCGACCTGTTGACTCATGACGCGACGTTTCCTAATTACCCGCTATTAGCACTCATATCGATCGAGTGCTAATTGGGAGAAACACTAATTTTGGAGACGTTCTGAGATGGCATTTACACCACTTCACGACCGTGTACTCGTCCGTCGCATCGAAAGCGACGAGAAAACCGCTGGCGGTCTGATCATCCCCGACAGCGCCAAGGAAAAGCCTGCCGAAGGTGAAGTTGTTGCTGTTGGCGAAGGTGCCCGCAAGGACAGCGGAGAGCTGATCGCGATGGCTGTCAAAGCTGGCGACCACATCCTGTTCGGCAAATGGTCCGGCACCGAGGTAAAGATCGACGGTGAAGACCTCTTGATCATGAAAGAGAGCGACATCCTCGGCATCATCGACGGAAAGACACAAGCAAAGGCCGCTTGAAGGCATTTGCACATCGTTCAATCAAACTAACACCATATTCTCCAAGGAGACTTTAGACAGATGGCTGCTAAAGACGTCAAATTCGACACAGATGCACGCAACCGCATGCTGACTGGTGTCAACACCCTCGCCAATGCGGTGAAGGTTACTCTGGGCCCCAAAGGCCGCAACGTGGTTCTGGACAAATCCTTTGGTGCCCCCCGCATCACCAAAGACGGTGTGTCTGTCGCCAAGGAAATCGAACTGGAAGACAAGTTCGAAAACATGGGCGCACAGATGGTCAAAGAAGTGGCCCAACGCACCAATGACGAAGCCGGTGACGGCACAACCACCGCAACCGTTCTGGCCCAAGCGATTGTCAAAGAAGGCATGAAGTCTGTTGCCGCTGGCATGAACCCCATGGACCTTAAGCGCGGTATTGATCTGGCCACAACCAAAGTTGTTGAAGCGATCAAAGCGGCATCGCGCCCTGTTTCCGACAGTGACGAAGTTGCCCAGGTCGGCACAATCTCTGCCAATGGCGAAGCTGAAATCGGCAAGCAGATCGCTGACGCGATGCAGAAAGTCGGCAATGAAGGCGTTATCACAGTGGAAGAGAACAAAGGTCTCGAAACTGAAACTGACGTTGTCGAAGGCATGCAATTCGACCGCGGTTACCTGTCGCCTTACTTTGTCACCAATGCTGACAAGATGACGACAGAGCTGGAAGATGCGATCATCCTGCTGCACGAAAAGAAACTGTCGTCGCTGCAGCCAATGGTGCCGCTGCTGGAGTCAGTCATCCAGTCTGGCAAGCCTTTGCTGATCATCGCGGAAGATGTTGAAGGCGAAGCGCTGGCAACGCTTGTGGTCAACAAACTGCGCGGTGGTCTGAAGATTGCCGCCGTTAAGGCCCCTGGCTTCGGCGACCGTCGGAAAGCCATGCTGCAGGACATCGCGATCCTGACCGGTGGTCAGGTCATCTCTGAAGATCTGGGCATGAAGCTGGAGAACGTCACGATCGAAATGCTGGGCTCCGCCAAGCGCGTCAACATCACCAAAGACGAAACAACCATCGTCGACGGTGCTGGTGACAAGGCCGAGATCGAAGCACGGGTCAGCCAGATCCGCGGCCAGATCGAAGAAACGACATCCGACTACGACCGTGAAAAGCTGCAGGAACGTGTTGCCAAACTGGCTGGCGGTGTTGCCGTGATCCGCGTCGGCGGTATGTCCGAAGTGGAAGTGAAAGAGCGTAAAGACCGCGTTGATGACGCCCTGAACGCAACCCGTGCTGCTGTGCAGGAAGGTGTTGTCGTCGGTGGTGGTGTCGCTCTGGTCCAGGGTGGTAAAGCGCTGGACGGCCTAACAGGTGAAAACTCTGATCAGGACGTTGGCATCAAC
>JBCBGX010000005.1:0-29680 GCA_038526325.1 Pseudomonadota bacterium
GCCAGGGTGGCCGGAGATTGTGATTTCTGCACAAAACACGATCATGACCGCGATCCAGGCGGCGGAAGCGGATGCTTATGACTATCTGCCCAAGCCGTTCGATCTGCCGGATCTTATGAAACGCGCGGCGCGTGCCCTTGAGGTAAAACGCCGTGCGCCTGTCACCCGCGCCCCCGATGTTACCTCGACCGAGCAGGGGGGTGATCTGCCGCTTGTGGGGCGTACGGGCGTTATGCAATCGCTTTATAGGCTGGTTGCGCGTGTCATGAACACGCAATTGCCGGTCCTGATCACCGGGGAAAGCGGCACAGGTAAGTCGTTGATTGCCCGCGCTGTTCATGATTTTTCTGACAGACGCAGTCTGCCCTTTGTTGTGGTGTCGGCGACGGATCTTGAAGGGATGGATGGCCCATCGACCGTGCTGAGCCGTGCCAAGGGTGGGTCGATTTTATTCGATGAGGTCAGTGATCTGTCCGATGAGGCGCAGGCGCGGATCGTGCGGATGCTCGATACGTTGGGCGACAACTCCCCCCGGATAATGGCGACGTCGCAGTCTGACCTGATGGCGCGGATGGAGGAAGGTAATTTCCGCGAAGATCTTTTCTATAGGCTTGGTGGTGTGACCGTTGATGTCCCGTCACTACGCGAACGTGTGGATGACATACCGCTGCTGGCCGAACATTTCCTGGCGCGTGCAGAACGCGATGGGGCACCGGCCCGCCGGTTTGGGGATGCGGCGATTGATCTGGTGCGGGCCTATAGTTGGCCGGGCAATGTGCGACAGTTGGAAAATGCTGTACGGCGACTGGTGTTCACTGCTGCAGAAGAAGAGATCACCCGCGCAGAGGTCGAGATGGTTTTGGGCAATCAGCCCGCCATCGAACCTCTTCGGTCCGGGGGTGAAGGCGAAAAGCTTTCTGCCAGTGTTGCCAAGCACTTACGTCGCTATTTTGATCTTCATGGGGGTGTCTTACCGCCGCCGGGGCTTTACAATCGTATTCTTAGAGAGGTCGAAGGCCCGCTTATTGAAATCGCACTTGATGCAACAGGCGGAAACCAGGCCAAATGCGCCGATCTTCTTGGCATCAACCGCAATACGTTGCGTAAGAAAATCACTGATCTCGATATCCGCGTGACACGCCGCCGCAAATTGATGTAAAACCGCAACAGAACCGTGGCTCCGATACGTCAGCGTGTCGGGAAGACCACATGAAACGGCGGTATAAGTGGGCCTCGCCCACGTCAAATGCAGGGCTTAATGCGTGCAGCGGACCCTTCTGGGCCTTAACTTCACCCGGCTGAGCCGGTGGCAGCGTCAGCGGCATGTGCAAAGCGCGTTGACGACCGGGCTGGTGCTGGCCGGGCCGTTATTGGCGGTTCTGACCTATATTGTCGTTGTGCCGATGGACCGTGGCGCGTCGTCGACATTGCTGCAACTCGTGCTGTTGACTGACCTCATTTATGTCCTTGTTGTGCTGGCATTGTTGATGCGACAGGTGGCACGAATGATCGCAGCGCGGCGCGCGAAATCGGCCGGGTCGCGCCTGCATTTGCGCCTAACGGGTGTCTTCGCGCTGGCCGCACTGATCCCTACCGTTTTGGTTGCTGTGTTCTCAGTTTTGTTGATCTCTGTCGCGCTCGACGGGATGTTTTCCGAGCCTGTTGGCAATGTGTTGCGGACGTCTCTGACAACTGCGCAGGCCTATGAAGAAGAGCATAAACAGGAACTTACCCGGGATGGACGGGGCCTTGCGGCTTATCTGAACCGTGAACGACAAGACAATCTGTTTATGGATGATGGCGAGGTGCGTCGGGCCTTGGGGGATGTTCAGGCGCAGATTGACCGAGGGTTGAGCGAGGCGTTCGTATTGACCGGTGAAGGAGATATCGCCGCTCGTGGATCGGGGTCGTATGATTTTGATTATGAACGCCCAAGCGCCGATGTTTTCGCAGAGGCGCGAGAAATCGGCATCGTGATCATCGAAGATTTTGAGAACAACGAATTCCGCGCTTTGCTGCCGCTCACAGCATTTCGGGATCGGTATCTTTATGTGACCCGCGAGGTGGACGGAAACGTCCTGTCATTGCTTGATGATACGACGGAAACCGTTGAGCAATATGAAGAATTAGCCACAGAACGTGGGCAGATCCTACTGCAGTTCGGGCTGCTCTATCTGGGCTTTGCGGCAATTCTGATCCTGGGTGCGATTTGGGGGGGATTGTGGTTTGCGGAACGTTTGTCGCGCCCTGTTGGTCGGCTTGTTTCTGCCTCGCAACGGGTTGGGTCTGGTGACTTGGACGTTCGGGTGATTGAAGATGATGGCGATGACGAGATCTCGCAGCTTGGACACTATTTCAACCAGATGACGGGTCGCCTGAAAGGACAGCGGGATCAGCTGCTGGAGACCAACCGGTTGACCGAACGCCGCCGGCGGTTGTTCGACAGTGTGTTAAGTTCTGTTACCTCAGGTGTGGTGGGTCTTGATGCGGATGGGCGGGTGACCTTTGTAAACCCGTCCGCGCGCAGATTGCTGTCGGTGCGCGACGATCAGGCCGATGCGGCACTGTCGGTTGCGATCCCCGAATTTGCGGCGCTTTTTGATCAGGTGCGCGGGTCTGGTGGCGAAGGTGTCCAAGAGCAGGTCAATCTGATCCGCAAGGGACAACAGGAAAGCCTGTTGGTTCGCATGTCGCCACGGCGGAATGCCGAAGGCGCACTGGAAGGGTATGTTGTTGCCTTTGACGATGTGACCGATTTGGTGAGCGCACAACGTATGGCAGCCTGGGGCGATGTGGCGCGCCGGATCGCACATGAAATCAAGAACCCGCTCACCCCGATCCAATTGTCGGCGGAAAGGATCAAGCGTAAGTTTAGCGGGCAGGTGGGGGATGAGGCAGGCAAGCTTGACCAGATGACAGACGTCATCGTGCGCCAGACAAATGATTTACGCCGGATCGTTGATGAGTTTTCCAAATTTGCCCGCATGCCAGAGCCGCAATTGACGGTCACTGACATGACCAAACTGGTTGAGGATGCGATCACCTTGCAAAAGGCAGGTCAACCTGCGGTGAAGATCAAAGCGGATCTGCCAAGTCAGGCAGTGTTGGCGGATGTTGATGCAACGATGATTTCGCAAGCGCTGATCAATCTGATCAAGAATGCTGGTGAGGCCACAGAAACCTATGTCGAGAAACACAAACCATCAGACTACCAACCGGAGATCCGGGTCGTTATGGACCACCTGCAAGGTGACATGACAATAACAATTTCCGACAATGGGATTGGCCTTCCCGAGGACCGTGCGCGGCTGTTTGAGCCATATGTGACAACCCGTGACAGCGGCACCGGACTTGGCCTGCCCATCGTAAAGAAAATTATCGAAGAACATGGCGGTACGCTGACACTGACGGATGCCGTAGCTTTTGACAGCCGGGATCACGCAGGCGCCTGCGCTGTCATTCATTTACCTGCCGTGTCCACAGAGACAGCGGCCACAAAAATACCAGCATGAGGACGATATGGGCGATATTCTGATCACTGATGACGAACGTGACATCCGCGAGCTAATCTCGGAAATCCTTCAGGATGAAGGGTTTACCACGCGTCTGGCGGGGACGTCTGACGAATGCATGAACCAGATCGCGGCAGAACCACCGGCGCTGATGATCCTCGATATCTGGTTGAAAGACAGCAATATGGACGGGATTGATATTCTCAAATCTGTCAAGCGTGATCATCCGGACATCCCAATTGTCATCATTTCGGGGCATGGCAATATCGAAATCGCCGTCGCTGCGATCAAGCAGGGGGCGTATGATTTCATCGAAAAGCCCTTTAACATTGACCAGTTGCTGGTGGTTATCCGCCGGGCCATGGAAACATCGCGTTTGCGCCGCGAGAACCTGGAGCTAAAGCGTGGTGAGGTCGCCAGCGCGGAGATGCTGGGCGACAGTGCCGCATTCCGCACACTGAAGTCACAGTTAGATAAGGTGACAAAATCCAATGGCCGGGTGATGCTGACGGGGCCTGCAGGGGCCGGCAAGGAAATAGCGGCGCGCTATATTCACGCCAATTCAAACCGGTCATCAGCGCCATTTGTAACGGTCAGTTCGGCCTCTATCGAGCCCGAACGCATGGAAGAGGTTCTGTTTGGCCGTGAAGATAGTGGGCGCGGCATTGAGCCGGGCCTCTTGGAAGAGGCAAATGGCGGTGTGATCTATTTTGATGAAGTGGCAGATATGCCGCTTGGCACACAGTCAAAGATTTTGCGAGTTCTGGTCGAACAACGGTTTCAACGTGTGGGGGGGACCGACAAGGTTCAGGTCGATTTGCGCGTCATCTCCAGCACAAATCAGGATCTGTCCACCGCAATTGAATTGGGGACATTTCGTGAAGAGCTCTATCACCGCTTGAACGTCGTTCCTATCGCGGTGCCATCGTTGGAAGAGCGGCGCGAGGACATTCCCGTTTTGGCGGAACATTTCATTGAACTCTTCAACAAAGCCCAAGGTCTACCTTTGCGCAAACTGGCTGATGATGCGCGTGCCTTGCTGCAAACGATGCTATGGCCGGGGAATGTTCGTCAGTTGAAGAATGTCGTGGAACGTGTTCTTATTCTTGGTGAAAATACTGGTGACATTCAGGCCAAAGAACTGCCCGCAACCGAAGACGCCACTGCTGAGGAAGGGCGGATTGTCCTTGGAGGCAGTCTGGCAACGCTACCATTGCGCGAAGCGCGCGAACTGTTTGAACGCGAATATCTTCTGACACAGATCAACCGGTTCGGGGGCAATATCAGCCGCACAGCATCCTTCGTCGGGATGGAAAGGTCCGCGCTGCATCGAAAATTGAAGTCTTTGGGTGTGGTGACGACAAGCAAAGCGGGCGGGCGTGTTGCTTATGTTGAAGGCGAGGCTTCATGAAAGTCATCATTTGTGGGGCTGGGCAGGTCGGCTGGCAGATCGCGCGCCATTTGTCAGGTGAAAACAACGATGTGACCGTCGTTGACAACAATGCCGAACTTGTGCGTCGGGCAACTGACGCGCTGGATGTGCAGGGCATCGCAGGCTTCGCAAGTTATCCAGATATATTGGACCGCGCCGGGGCACGTGACGCGGACATGGTGATCGCAGCCACCCATTCGGACGAAGTGAATATGGTGACATGCCAGGTCGCCCATTCTGTCTTTGCCGTTCAAAGGAAAATTGCCCGTCTCAGATCACAAAGTTATCTGGATGCAATATATTCCGATCTATACCGGCGTGATCATTTGCCGATTGATGTTGTAATCTCGCCTGAAAAGGAAGTGGCCGACGCGGCCCTACAACGGTTGGCTGCACCCGCCGCGTTTGACACGGAAAGCTTTCTAGAGGGCAAGGCTCAGCTTTTGGGCATCACAATTGAAGACGATTGCCCTGTGATCAACACGCCTCTGCGTCAACTTACAGACCTTTTTTCGACGCTGCGGGCCATTGTGGTTGGCATCCGGCGCGAAGGCGCGCTTTTTGTCCCGTCTCCGAATGATCAGATCTTCGCGGGTGATGAATGCTACGTTTTCACCGATACCGAAGATATGACGCGTACGTTAGAGATATTCGGGAAAACCCAGTCCAAACAAGAACGTATCGTGATTGTTGGTGGGGGAAACGTGGGGCTTGGCGTGGCACAGGCGCTCGAGACGAGAACCGAACGTGTCCGGGTCAAAATGATTGAACGCAATCGCGAAAGTGCAGAGCGTGCCGCAGACGCACTGGATCGGACCATTGTTTTGAATGGGGATGGGCTGGACGCGGCATTACTGGAAGAGGCGAATATTGCAACGGCGGATGCGGTACTGGCCGTTACAGACGATGACAAAACCAATCTCTTGGCATCTGTGCGATCTAAGGAAATGGGGTGTCCGATGGCAATTACTTTGATCAACGACCCAACGCTGGTGCCGTTGATGACGCCTTTGGACATTGACGCCTATATCAATCCACGGGCAACGACCGTCAGTTCGATCCTGCGCCACATCCGGCACGGTCGGGTGCGGGGTGTCTATTCCATCGGAGATGCGGAAGCCGAGGTGATAGAAGCACAGGTGTTGGGCACATCCCCGATTTCCGGCCAGCGGATAAAAGAGGTGGCATTTCCCGAAGGCACCTTGATTGGTGGTGTCATGAAGCAGGGCAAAGTCATCAAACCCACAGGTGAGACACGGGTAGAAGAAGGTGATGTGATCGCTATATTTGCAATGACCAAGGACGTGCCGGAAGTGGAACGCCTTTTGCAGGTATCAATCGACTTTTTCTGATGGCTTGGATCGTCCGCCTGCCATTCTTTGTGGTCTTGATGGGGATCGGGGCAATCGCAATGTTGGTGCCAGCAGGTCATGGCGCGGTCATGGAAGATTTCACCACGATGCGGATCTTCTTTTACGGGTTCATTCTGTTTTCGGTGCTGACCTTACTGATCGGCTTGGCAACGGCGGGCTATGCGCCTGATAATGTCGCGCGCAGCCAGCTTGTTGGGCTGTTGTCTGCCTTCACGGTTTTGCCAGTCATGTTTGCGGTGCCGTTTTACGCGGCGGTCGGCAACACAACCTTGATCAATGCCTGGTTTGAGATGGTGTCCTGTTTTACGACGACGGGTGCGACCGTCTATGACACTGCCGGACGCCTGACCCCGTCTTTGCATTTGTGGCGTGGCCTGGTCGGGTGGCTTGGCGGGCTGTTGATCTGGGTGACTGCTGTATCCATTTTTGCGCCAATGAACCTAGGAGGATTTGAGGTGCGTGCCACCTCAAGCGCAGGAAAAGGGGCGGCGGGGTCGTTTTCCCAGATCGGTAAGATTGGTGATCCATCCGAACGATTGGTGCGTTATACGATGATACTGACGCCCATCTATGCAGGCCTGACACTGGCTTTATGGATCGGTTTGGTGACAATGGGAGAGTTTCCCTACATCGCCTTGGTTCATGCAATGTCGACCTTGTCGACGTCAGGCATCTCACCGATCAATGGTCTGTATTTCGCGGCGTCACGCTTTTGGGGCGAATTACTGATATTTGCCTTCTTCGCCTTTGCCTTGTCGCGTCTGACCTTTAGCAAAGGGCTGATTGGCGAAGGTGGACGGGGGCTGCATCGCGATCCGGAATTCGCGACAGCTTTGGTTTTGATCGGTAGTGTCACGCTGCTCTTGTTCTTTCGCCATTTTATGGGTGCATCTGACAGCACAGATCCCGCCTCGTTGCAGGACATAGTGGCAGCGCTTTGGGGGGCGATGTTCACCGTCACGTCTTTTCTGACAACCACTGGGTTCGAGTCGCACTATTGGGACGGTGCGGCAGACTGGTCTGGGCTGGACACGCCAGGCCTGTTCCTGATTGGTTTGGCGCTCATCGGGGGAGGGGTCGCAACCACAGCTGGTGGCGTGAAACTGTTACGAATTTACGCGCTTTACAGGCACGGAGAGAGGGAGCAAGAACGGTTGCTACATCCGTCTTCAGTCGGTGGAGGGGGGCGCGAGGCACGGCGTGTGCGCAAGCAGGGCGCTTTGATTTCCTGGGTCTTTTTCATGCTTTTCGCGCTCAGCATCGCTGCCGTTATGGTGATGTTGTCGTTGACAGGCATGCAGTTTGAAACCTCGATGGTTCTGGCGGTGTCGGCCCTTTCGACCACTGGACCACTTGCTGCGGTCGCGGCAGAAACACCCATCGCCTATTCCGGGATACCTGATACAGCCAAGGCGATTTTGGCAGGGGCCATGGTGCTGGGACGGCTGGAAACCTTGGCGATCATCGCACTTTTCAACCCCGAAATCTGGCAAAGGTAAGCACCAACAAGGCATTAGCTTTTTTGGGCTGGAAACTCGGAAAAGCACGCGACATACTGACCTTTCAACCAGGGGGGCCGGTGCGCGGCCGCAAAAACAATAAAAGGGTGACGTAATGGCCGCCGATAAAGCGAATCTGCAAGACGCGTTCTTGAATCATGTCCGCAAGACAAAGGTTCCTGTGACAATTTTTCTGGTGAATGGGGTCAAACTGCAAGGTGTGATCACATGGTTCGACAGCTTTTGCGTTCTGTTGCGCCGCGATGGGCAATCGCAGCTTGTCTATAAGAGCGCGATTTCCACAATTATGCCGGCCCAGCCGATTAGTCTTTACGAAGGTGAAGAGTAACCTTGCTTGAACTTGCGCGCCCGGTCACACGGGCTTGGGTGCTGCATCCTGATATCAAGACCAACGCCGCGCGGCGCGACGCTGAACCGGCGCTCGAAGAAGCAGTATCTTTGGCTGCTGCTTTGCCCGATCTGGAGGTTGTGGGTAGCAATGTCGTGCGCTTGTCTCGCGTCCAACCAGGAATGCTGTTCGGCAAAGGGAAGATTGATGAGCTGAAGGCTGTCTTGAAAGCGGCTGAGGTGGAACTGGTTCTGATCGACGGACCTGTCACACCCGTCCAACAACGCAATCTGGAGAAAGCCTGGGGCGTCAAACTGCTGGACCGGACCGGCTTGATCCTCGAGATTTTCAGTGACAGGGCGCGCACGTCAGAAGGCGTGCTGCAGGTCGAAATGGCCGCCTTGTCCTATCAGCGCACTCGGCTGGTGCGGGCCTGGACCCACCTTGAACGCCAGCGCGGTGGCTTAGGCTTTGTAGGTGGTCCGGGTGAGACGCAGATTGAGGCAGATAGGCGGGCCATTGATGAACAATTGAACCGGCTGCGCAAGCAATTGGCCAAGGTTGTCAAAACCCGCGAACTCCACCGCGCGTCGCGCGCGAAAGTGCCGTTTCCGATTGTGGCGCTGGTGGGCTACACGAACGCAGGCAAATCGACCCTGTTCAATCGTTTGACCGGGGCAGAGGTTCTTGCCAAGGATATGCTTTTCGCCACGCTCGATCCAACGATGCGCAAGATCGTGTTGCCCACGGGGGATGAGGTGATCATGTCCGACACGGTCGGTTTCATCAGCGCTTTGCCGACCGAATTGGTGGCAGCGTTCCGCGCGACGTTAGAGGAAGTGCTGGACGCCGACCTTATCGTGCATGTGCGTGACATCAGCCATCCACAAACCGAAGAGCAGGCGGCAGATGTGCATGCGATCCTGCAAAGCCTTGGCGTTACCGAAGAGGCACCGATCATCGAGGTGTGGAACAAGATCGACCTGATGGCGGGTGATGCGCTTGATGCGGCCCTGACCCAAGCTGCGCGCCGGGACGATCTTTACGCGATTTCGGCGATCACGGGGCAGGGGTTCGACCCGCTGCTGGCCGCGATCCCCGACAAGCTGAAAGACCAGCGCACATCGGAAACCCTGCATTTGACGTTTGCCGAGGGCCGCAAACGCGCCTGGCTCTTTGAGTCGGGAATCGTAATAGACGATATGCAGACAGAAGATGGGTATCGGATCAGTGTATTCTGGACAGAACTACAGAAAGAACGGTTTGACCGCCTTTAGGATGAAAGGGGCTACAAGCCGGATGGTGTCCCCGCAGCGCACCAGAAAAACACCTGATCGTGTCAGCGCTGACGCACATGCCAGATGTCCTTAAACGCCAGTTTAGCCAGAATTAATCCAATCCTTACCTTCTGATAACCAAGGCTGTCGCCAACAAGAATTCAGTGGAAGATGGCCCATAGTCCTCTCGGACAGTGGAGGTATGCCATCGAAGTCCTTCTTGATTGATAAGATCAACAAGCCACCCTTGGATCGTTACGACATCGCCTGGACGAGCCGTAAAAAGATCATCTTCAAGGCTTTTTGTCATGGGAATGACATGTGTCATCCCGACATGCGATCTAACAAACGGCACAGTTAGGTTTTGGCTGTTTTCGTACCACCAGTAATATGCCCGATCAGCCTGGTCATGAGACAGCTGATTGGCGTTGTCCGGCAGGGCAAGCGCCCCCCAACCCAACACAAGATCGACGGGTGCGATATTGGCCCAATCGTCGAATAGATAGTCCTTTCGCGATAGGATCCGGGCATCTACCTGATATGCAGCAACTGGCACCAGTTCGAAACCTTTGAAAACGATGCTTTCTGCGCCAGCTCTTTCAACAGGGCCTTGAAAGGGCGGCTGTGCCAGATTGAATGGCCTATGCAAGACTGGCGGATCAGTCGCCTCGGCCAAGAGGGCATCAAAAAGCGCAGACTCAATTTGCGGACGCAGGTCGTCGCTTATTTGCGGTAACCGGTTCACGACAACCTGTGGAGTCTTTGGTTCAAGGATTTCCGCTCTTGCGGAGGCAGCGATGAAGACACTCAAGAAGGCAGCTGAGATCGCGACCAGATTTATCCAGAAGCATGATCGTACTTTCATTTGGCGTGACAGCATCTTTATTCCCCAAAAAGTAGCGTCTCTTCCATTACATAAGAACTCAAAGCTCCGTTTTCATGTGTTTTTTCATAATTGGATAAAGATCGAATTTCGCGATCTTACGTGGATTATGTACTCTGGGTTCTGCGGTCACCTATCTGTCCCACATGGTGATAAGTCTTGAACGCGAATATTCCCGCGCATTTTGGGCATCATCAAAGCGTTTAGACCATAGGCTTACGAGCTGGGCAGATGCAGCGTCATTCCGTTGCCAGCGCGCTTCGTAAGAACATCTCTGTCGCTTTTGGGGTGTTTGCTTGTGTCCGACGAAGGCTCGCCAGCCTATCTCTCTGGCCGCAACACCGTGACCCCGACAGCTGCTGCCCGTGCCAGATCCGGATCGAGTGACATCGGGATGTATTCGCCGCGCCGCCAAAGTTCGCCCAGGTTGTCGTAGTGGCGTGATAGCGGGTGGCCGGATTGACCGGTGGAGATGATGAAGACCGAACTGTCAGGATCAGCAAAGTCATATACGCCGCGATAGCCGGCGGCATGGACGTTCTGGAACGGGTTCGGCCCTGTGCCAGAAGTCCGGCCCCTTTGCAGCGTGTTGTCACCGCCGCTCGTGGATTGGCGGATGTTCACGACCCATTCTAGGAACGGTGTTTGGCCGAGCACGGGGTGGTCTTGGGTCGCGACATGTGCGTCACCCCAGCGGACGGCTTCAACCGCGTCGCCTTGGTTTTCGTTGATCCACAAAAGCGCGTCATCTAGCGCTTGGCGGGCGATTTCGGTGCAGGTTTCTGAGGGTGCGGATTGGATCACATCACACCAGACGCCCGCCCCGTCGATATCGCGGAAGACCCCTTCGATGAAGACAGGGTTAGGATGAGTAAATTCCGCGGCCAATGGCCCTAGCTCATCGCGGATCAGCCGGTCGTGAAACGCGCGCACCCAGGCCGCATAGATCAGCGGTTCTGGTAGATGTTCGTTCATCTCCCCATTCCAGGACGACAGCAGGTTCAACGCGATCTGGCGCTGGCGTTCGGGCGTGCCTTCTGGGGCAGCATCCCCGGTGAACCACAGATCGGCGCCCATCAGCGTGGACAGTGTGCGCGCAGTAAAGCTAACCGTGTCCAGCTGTGCCTCGATAAAGCTGTCGCGGGTGTGAACCTCGCGCGCTTGCATCAGGCGGCGCCAGCGGTTGATCCGCTGGGTGTCGCCCCAAAGAAACGACACATGGTTCGGGAAGGGGCGATCAATCGTCTTGTTGTTCGTATTGCCGATGATACCGCCATCGGGGTCGATGAATTCGGGGTTATCGGAATAGGGAAATCGGCCTTGCCACCTGTTTTCGGCCAGATATCCAAATGATGGGAACCGGCCCTGGCTTTGGTGGTTGGGATCGCGCGCGGGCAATGCCCCGATCGTTTTCAGCGCGATCCGGTTGCGGTCGGCAAGTGTCAGGTTCTGCGCTGGGGCGATATAGCTCTCAGCCGCGTCAATCGCATTGTCGATTGTGCGGGCGCGCATCAAGGCAAAGGCTGCCGACATGGATGTGTCGCGATCAGAAAGTGCGCTCCACGCGATAGCCGCGACATGGCCGGGCGGTGTGATCGTACCAAGATTAAACTGATTGGCGGGCATGACCGGACCATTCACAGTCCACCGCAGCCGCAATGTTACGGCAGGGCCATCCTTGACGTTTATGATACTGTCACGGGTTCGAAACGTGTTCCACCCATTCAGGCCCCGATATTCATTAGGATTATCGGGGTTTAGCTCTTCCAACAGAATATCCTGATCATCGACATAGGCGCTGGTGACACCCCAACCAAGCGCATCGCTCCGACCTGCCAATATGATTGGCATTCCCGGTATGGTCCCGCCGATAACGCCGCCAGTCGAAAGCTGAAGCCGGGCCAAATACCAGATTGCAGGGGCGGTCAGCCCGAGATGCGGGTCGCTGGCAAGCAGGGTTGATCCTGTGGCAGAGCGTGTCGCATTCGCGGCCCAGGCATTAGACGCCCCGGCCAATGGTGGGCGATGAAAAGGCGCAAGCGGATCATCACCGGTGCGCATATTCGCAGTATATGTCGGGACGCCCGGCACGAGTGCAGCATATTCGGGCAGGGCGGCAACCCCGCTTGTTGGGTCGTCAGGCAGAATGTCACGCAAACGGTCATTGTCGACGATCAGCGATGTGCGGGCGCGCAACACCTCGCTTTCCAGATGTGATGATAACTGTAGGGCCATAAGCTTTTGGATGGCGATGGAGTCTGCCGGTTGCCAAGGCGATATGGGGTGATTGAACAACCACATTTCCGGTGCACCACGGCCCAGCGCCCCTTTGTTGACCTCAGCCAGCCAGGCGTTTACCCCTGCGGCATAGGCGGTCAGCGCGGATTTGGTACTGTCGTCCTGCGCGTTTACGGATGATACGGCTAAGGTGTATAGATCAAAGCGACGCAATACCTCATCAATGCCAACGGTGCGTTCGCCGAACAGCTCAGACAGGCGCCCTTGGGCAGTGCGCCGTAGCATGGTCATTTGCCAAAGCCGATCCTGCGCGTGGGCGTAGCCTAGGGCAAAGTAAACATCGTTGTCAGTCGTTCCGAAAATGTGGGGTACATTGGCGTTGTCGCGCACGATTTCCACGGGCGCCGAGATACCATCGAGCACACTTTCGGCCGTGTACTCCGGCAGCGATCGGGACGCGAAATAATAGGCCAGCGCAAGCAGAGCTACGCAAAAAACAATTAAGCCGGTTGCCAGCCGAACAAGCCAGCGAAAGATGCGCGTCATGTGTGCCTCGGGTTTCGTCGTCAGCCCCGTTTTAACAAGGCAGACGTGCAGGGCAAGTCAGCGTTCGGGGATCAGCCCGCGTGGGCTGAAGCGCAGGACCAGCAGCAGGATCAGCCCCATGGTCAGCAATCGCATATGGGCCGCTGACTCAATCAGGCGGTCGCGCAGGGCGCTGTCTTCGGCCAAACCAGCGCTTAGGATATTCATCAGGCCCAGTCCAAGCGGTTCCACCTGCACCCAAAGCCACCAGATCAGCATACCGCCCAGTATGGCCCCAAAATTGTTGCCGGACCCGCCAACGATCACCATCACCCAAATCAGGAAGGTGAAGCGCAAGGGTTGATAGGTGCCGGGGGTCAGCTGTCCATCCAGCGTCGTCATCATGGCACCGGCGATCCCGCAAATGGCCGAGCCCAGGATGAAGATCTGCAGATGCCGGGCGGTGACATCTTTGCCCATCGCCTCTGCCGCGACTTCGTTGTCACGGATTGCGCGCATCATCCGGCCCCAAGGACTGTTAAGCGCCATTTGGGCCAGCCACAGAATGATGAGCAAGACAATCGTGAACAGGACCGCATACCCGATTTTGGTGTAAAGTGTTGAGGCGGTGACAGGGTCGAGGCCAAGGCTTGCTGCGCGTTCGACAAAGCTTGGATCATTTTGCAAGTCAATCTCGTAAGGGACGGGGCGCTCGAGGCCGATCACGTTTTTGACGCCGCGCGCCAGCCAGTCCTCGTTCTTCATGATGGCGATGATGATTTCGGCGATGCCCAGCGTTGCAATCGCCAGATAATCTGACCGCAGGCCAAGGGCGGTTTTGCCAATGAGCCACGCGGCGCCGGCGGCGAGCAAGCCACCCGCAGGCCAAGCCAGAAGGATCGGCAGGTTCAGACCGCCCAAGTTCCCGCTAACAGCCGGGTTTACCGCCTCAACCGCCACTTTGCCGGGGTCAAAGACGGCGCGGTAAAGGAAAAAGCCGCCCACAAGGATGACGAGTGTGGCGGCAGTCTTGGTGCGGCCCGTCAGCCGCTTTTGTGCCATGACGGCGGCCACCACAGTGGCAGCACCCAAAACGAGCCCTGCTATGATGCGCAGGCCGCCTGCTTGCCACGCCTCTGGCACCGGTGGGGTGGAGATCAGCACCGCGGCAAGCCCTCCAAGTGCTACAAAGCCCATCACCCCGATATTAAATAGCCCTGCAAAGCCCCATTGCAGGTTCACCCCCAGCGCCATAATCGCAGAGACGAGACCCATATTCAGGATCACAAGGGCCGAGTTCCAGCCTTGAATGATGCCTGTGCCCACCAGCAAGACGCCGACAAGTGAAAACAACACGGTGTTTTTTACAGCAGGGTTCATACGGATTGCCCCTTGAACAGGCCGGTCGGTTTGAACAGCAAGACGATGATCAAAATCGCGAAGGACACCGCGAATTTGTAATCGGTGGACAGAAGCTGGACGAGGCCGTCAGGCTCAAGCGGTTCCGGCAGCAGATAGGTCAGCACCTTTTTCCAGGCATATGTGATGGTGACTTCGCTAAACGCGATCACGAATCCACCCGCAATGGCACCAATCGGGTTACCTAGGCCGCCGACGATGGCGGCTGCAAAGATGGGCAGGAGAAGCTGGAAATATGTGAAGGCGCGGAAGGATTTATCGAGGCCATAGAGCACGCCTGCGGTGGTGGCGAGGGCCGCGACGATCATCCAGGTGACCTTGACCACCCAGTCGGGATCGATCCCGGACAACAGCGCGAGGTCTTCATTATCCGAAAACGCCCGCATGGATTTGCCGGTGCGCGTCTTGTTGAGAAACCAGAACAGCAGCGCCATGACGGCGAAGGCCACGACGACCGTGATCACCTGTGTGGTCTTGATCGCCAGCCCCTCATCCAGGCCGGTCATCGTGCGGAATTCGCGTGCGGTGATCAGGAACCGTTCGCCATCGGCAAAATTCACCTCGCGCACGCCGATGATGAACCGCACGATCCCGTTCATTACGAACATCACGCCCATCGAAACGATCACGAGGATCACGGGCGAGGCCTTTTGCTGGCGATAGAATTTATAGACGGCCCAGTCTGTTCCCAGAAGCAGCAGGATGGTCGCACCAATCCCAATCGGCAAGGCGAGCAGGGCAGTGGGCAGGGGGCCAAAGGTGACGCCCAGCCCCGTCAGGGCGGTTGTCACGATAATCGTGATCGCCGTCCCAAAGGCCATCGTGTCGCCATGGGCAAAGTTCGAAAACCGCAGGATACCGTAGATCAGCGTAACCCCCAGCGCGCCGATAGCCAGTTGTGCACCATAGGCGAGGCCGGGGACGAAGACGAAATTGGCGAAAGCGACGAGGGCGTTGAGAAAGTCCATTAGAATAATCCCTCGCAAAGGCCTTTAAACACAGCACGGTTGCTCACCGCATCTTCATAATCAACAAAGCGCCTTGGCCTTTGCAGCGTTGATGCTGAAATATGGCCGGGTGCGTCACCCGGAACGATGACGATCATTCGACGGTCGCCATACGCAAAAAGCTGCGGTCCGGGGGCCACGATCTGGTATTAACATTGCCGACGCGCATGGTATCTGTGATTTGCGGTTCGTTGATCCAGCTCGCTCGCATAACTTGGCCGTCGATTTCGATTGTCTCGGAGGCTTCCGATGTCCAACGAAGTGTCAAATCGGAGCGTGTGCAGTTGGCACTCTCTTCGCAAACAACCTTTATGGTGCAGGTTTGAGCCAATGCTACGCCTGCAAAAGACATCTGCAGCGGAATAGCGAGTATGCACCGCTGGCCGAATTGAGATACAAAGCTCATTGCCCTACCTCACATTGTCCGTTGAGCCGCTGACCGGCTTCAACGTTTGTGAACACAGCCGATCCATCGGCCTGCACCACAAACATCACGTTTGATCCGCCAAGACCTTCACCCCAGAAGCCACGAACATCGCCCATCAGGATCGGCTCTGCAGGGAATTGGGCGTCGCCCATTTGTACCATTGTCACTTTTCGGCGGGGTGGTTCGCCTGCATTGTGCGCAGGGGCGAATTGGGTCCGGTCGATGGTGAAGTTGACCAGCGTGCCCTGCAAATCGCAGGTGATCGTTTCGGCCATCGCGGGCGTGCTGAGTGCAGATAGAACCATCGCCATCCTCATCCGCCTAGGAAACTCCGGCGGACCTCTGGGTCGGCCAGCAGTTCTTTGCCGGTCCCCGTATGTGCGTTGCGGCCTTGCACCAGCACATAGGCTTTATCCGCGATCTCAAGCGCTTGGCGGGCGTTTTGTTCGACCATCAGGATCGGGATGCCGGTGCGGGCGACCTCGATGATGCGGTCGAAAAGCTCGTCCATGACGATGGGGCTGACCCCGGCGGTGGGTTCGTCGAGCATTAACACCTTGGGTTGGGTCATCAGCGCACGGCCCACGGCGACCTGTTGGCGTTGGCCGCCTGACAATTCACCCGCCGCTTGGTGGCGCTTTTCCTTCAGGATCGGAAAAAGGTCATAGACCTGTGCCATCGTATCGCTGAAATCGTCACGCCGGATAAAGGCGCCCATTTCCAGGTTCTCCTCCACCGTCATGGAGGTGAAGATATTCGCCACCTGCGGCACGAACCCCATACCCTTTACCACACGTTCCTGTGGGGAAAGGTGGGTAATATCCTCGCCATCCAAACGCACCGCGCCGTCATTGACATTCAACATGCCAAAGACGGCCTTCATCGCCGTGGATTTGCCCGCCCCGTTGGGGCCGACGATCACGGCAATCTCGCCCCTTTCGGCGGCGATGGTGCAGGAATGCAGGATATCGGGCCCCTTGCCATACCCACCGGTCATGGCATCCCCGATCAGGAACGGTTCACTCACTGGGTAATGTACTCTTCCAGGAAAGGCGCATAGGTCAGCAAGGTGTCACGCATCAGCGCCTGTTCAGTGGGGTCTGCGTGATTGAGATAAATGTAGTAAAGCGTTCCCGCGGCCCCAAGGATCGCCCCGAGCAAAACGGTCAGTAGAAATTTCATGTCGCACTCACTTTGTCTCTGTTCTTCAATCCGGTGCCAAGATACGCCTCGATCACCTGTTCATTGGCCTTGATTTCGTCCAAGGTCCCTTCGGCCAACACGTGGCCCTTCGCCATGCAAATTACCGGATTACAGAGGCGGCCGATAAAATCCATGTCGTGTTCAATGACGACGAATGTATAGTTCCGTTCTTTGTTCAAGCGAATGATCGCATCGCCGATAGTGTTCAGCAGTGTGCGGTTCACGCCTGCACCAACCTCGTCCAAAAAAACGATCTCCGCGTCGACCATCATTGTCCGACCGAGTTCAAGCAGCTTTTTCTGGCCACCTGACAGGTTGCCCGCTTTTTCTTCTTTCAGATGTTCGATGGTCAGAAATTCGATGACCTCATCAGCTTTCGCCTGCAAGGCACGCTCTTCATCCGCGATCCGCCTCCGACCAAACCAGGCATTCCACAGCTTTTCACCTGATTGGTCGCCGGGGACCATCATCAGGTTTTCGCGTACGGTCATGGACGAGAATTCGTGGGCGATTTGAAACGTGCGCAGCAGCCTCTTATGAAACAGCTCATGCGGGGGCAGGCCGGTGATATCTTCACCCCGCATTGTCACGCGGCCTGATGTAGGTTTAAGAACACCTGCGATCACATTGAATAATGTTGTTTTTCCGGCGCCGTTGGGGCCGATTAGCCCGGTGATCGTGCCTTCTTCGATAGTCAAGGACGCGCCATCGACGGCGTGGAACCCGCCAAAGGTTTTGACCAGATCTTCAACAACGATCATCAATGCGCCTTTCCCAGAAAACGGCACGAGGCAGGTGCCTCGCGCCGTCTCAACATCAATCGCGCCTATTAGCGGTATTTGATCGTCGAATAGACACCATCAGAGAATTCAATCTCTTGATAGTTGCCTGCCGATTCACCGGGTCCGATCAATTCGACCGCAGATGCGCCGACATAATCGATGTCTTCTCCCGCCGCGATCAACTCCAGACCACGGGCCAGTTCGCCGGGCATGATTTCGATGCCAGGGGCGTTGGCCACGTCAAAGACATGATCCTTGAAATCAGCAGATTCGGCTGATCCGGCCTTTTGCATCGCCAGCATGATCAACGCAGCAGCATCGTAGGATTCCGGCGCAAACGCACCCGTTCCGTCAAAACCGGCCGCTTCAGCGAGTTCCACGAACTTGCCCGCACCGGCATTATCCGTTCCGGGATAGGCGCCGAAGGATCCGTTCAGCTCTTCCCCGAAATTGTCGTTCAGGACCGAACCCACCATGCCGTCTGGCAGGTAGAACGTGTCGAATGCGCCAGTGTCGAGCGCGGACCGGATGATGCCTGACCCGCCCTGGTCCACATAACCGGCCACAACCAGGACTTCGCCGCCGGCAGAGGCAAGCGCGCCGACTTCGGCGGAATAGTCTGCTTTGCCATCTTCGTGGGCTGCGGAAATTGTGACGCTGCCACCGGCGGCCTCAAATGCTGCCTGGAACGCATCTGCCAGACCTTTGCCGTAGTCATTATTGGTGTATGTCAGGGCCACTTCGCTTACACCACGGTCTTGCAGGATATCGTTGATGATTACGCCCTGGCGCGCATCGGATGGGGCTGTACGGAAGAACAGACCGTCATCTTCGGCTGTAGAGAGGCCTGGAGATGTCGCAGAAGGTGAAATCATCACAACGCCATTGGGCCGTGCCACGTTTTGCAAAATAGCACCGGTCACACCAGAGCAATCCGCGCCCATGATCGCATCAACATCGTCTGAAGTGATCAGACGCTCGGCGGCAGCCGTTGCAGCGCCAGCATCAATACATGTGCTGTCACCCCGCACTGACGTCACTGCGGCTCCGCCAAGAAGCGCACCTGATGCGGTGACTTCCTCCATCGCCAATTCAGCCCCTGCGCCCATGGCCGGGGTGATCGATTCCAGTGGCCCGGTAAAGCCCAGAATCACGCCGATCTTGACTTCTTCGGTATGCCCGTCTGCGGAAGCCGCACCAGCCATCATTGCCGCCGCGCTTGTCGCCAAAAGCAGTTTTTTCATTTTTGTCTCCCAATTGGATTTCTCTATCCTGCGGCGCAGATTAGCAGGCAGTTTCCAAAAGGAAAGCGGGAAGGGGCAGGCAAATCGACCGAACACCCTGCCGTTGTCAGGCTTATCAGCTTATTCGTGTGTCGCGCGCAAAATGCACAGTTTTTATTCAAACCGATAGGCGCGCTGCGTGACTGCCGCGTTCGCGGTAGGGCGTTGTATCGTAATGGGATCTGTAGCATTTCGAGAAATGCGAAGGCGACGCGAAACCGCAGGCGAGCGCCACGTTTATCACCGTCATATCTGTCTGCATCAAAAGGTTGCGCGCCTTTTGAAGTCGTAATTCCATGTAGTACCGCTTGGGGCTGCGCGACAGGTAACGGCGAAACAGCCTTTCCAACTGTCGCGTAGACATACCCACATCACGGGCGAGGATCGACGGACTGATTGGTTCCTCGATATTCTGTTCCATCATCTGAATCACCCGGCTGAGTTTGGGGTGACGCACGCCAATGCGGGTTGGGATGGATAGACGTTGTGTGTCCTGATCGGTGCGGATCGACGAATAAATCAAAATATCCGCAACGGCATTTGCCAATTCTTCACCATGATCATCAGCGATCAGTTTGATCATCAGGTCAATCGAGGCTGTGCCACCGGCGGTGGTGATGCGTTGGCCGTCAACGACAAAGACGGATTTTGTGAGTTCCACCTCTTCAAATTCTTCGGCAAAACTGTCCTGGTTTTCCCAATGTATGGTCGCTTTCTTTCCATCAAGCAGCCCAGCCTTGGCCATCGTATAGCCTGCAGTACAAAGGCCCGCGATGCTGACGCCACGGCGTGCCTCCCGCCGAAGCCAGTTCAGCGTGCGTTTGGTTGTGGCCATTTGGACATCAATGCCGCCGCACAGCATAATGGTGTCGTCCCGCTCCAGCTCAGACAGGTCATCGGACACCCGAAATGCGCACCCGTTAGAGCATACGGCCTCTTGTCCGCCTTCAGCGATGATTTTCCAGCTATACAGCTCTTTTCCGGCAGTGCGATTTGCGATGCGCAGACTTTCCAAAGCGGCAGCAAAGCACAGCATTGTAAAATCCTGCATCAGCACAAACACAAAGCGGCGCGGTTTGCCTGCATGGTCAACGTCGACGATTTGCGGTTCGATGGTCATAGGTGGTTCCGGCGCGCCAAGTGCTATGTGACATCAACAGTTTTGGACTGGCCCTTCAAGGGGGAAAGTCGCGGATGCAGATACCTTTTTGTAAGCCCGCCGAGGCGTATTTCCCATTGGCGTGGTGCAAGCCGCACGCTATACGGGCCCCCTGATACCGCTAACTCATATCTTTTATGGAGCAAGACAATGACTGACTGGCAAAAATCTGACTGGCGCAAGAAGCCCCGGGTTCAGATGCCTGACTATACCGATGCGGCCGCCCTTGGTGCTGTTGAGGCGCGTCTTGCCAGCTATCCTCCATTGGTCTTTGCCGGTGAGGCCCGTAAACTGAAGGCTGAACTGGCCGCTGTCAGCCGGGGTGAGGCGTTTTTGCTTCAGGGGGGCGATTGCGCAGAAAGCTTTGCGGAATTTGCGGCTGACGGGATCCGCGACACTTTCAAAGTGATGCTGCAGATGGCGATGGTGCTGACCTATGGCGCAAAGGTGCCTGTGGTGAAGGTCGGCCGAATGGCGGGCCAGATGGCCAAGCCGCGTTCCGCCCCGACCGAAACGGTTGAAGGGGTGGAATTGCCCAGCTACCGCGGTGATATCATCAATGGCTTTGATTTTACTGAAAGCAGCCGCGTGCCAGACCCGGAACGGATGTTGCAGGCCTATCTACAGGCGGCGGCAACGCTGAACTTGTTGCGAGCGTTTTCAACAGGTGGATTTGCCAATGTGCACGAGGTGCACAAGTGGACACTTGGCTTTACGGATGCCAATGAGGTCAAGAAATACAGCGATATGGCCGCGCGTATCAGCGATACGCTGGACTTCATGGAAGCCGCTGGGCTGACAACCGACACAAACCACGAGCTTCAGACAGTTGATTTTTACACCAGTCACGAGGCGTTGTTGTTGGAATATGAAGAGGCTCTTTGCCGGGTCGATTCCACATCAGGCAAATGGCTGGCAGGCTCTGGCCATATGATCTGGATCGGCGACCGCACACGTCAGCCTGACGGGGCGCATGTGGACTTCTGTAAAGGTGTGCAGAACCCTATTGGCCTGAAATGCGGGCCGAGTATGACAAGTGGGCACCTGAAGTCGTTGATGGCCACGCTTAACCCCAACAATGAAGCTGGCCGTCTGACGCTGATTGCACGTTTCGGCGCTGGGTCGGTGGGCGAGCATTTGCCGCGCCTGATCAAGGCCGTGGAAGAGGAGGGGGCAAATGTTGTCTGGACCTGCGACGCGATGCACGGAAACACCATCAAATCCTCAACCGGCTACAAAACGCGCCCGTTTGAAAGCGTCCTGCGCGAGGTCAAAGAGTTTTTCGCTGTCCATAACGCTGAAGGAACGGTGCCCGGCGGTGTCCATTTTGAGATGACAGGCAAAGATGTGACCGAATGCACGGGGGGCGTCCGCGCGGTCACTGACGAGGATCTTTCTAGCCGGTATCACACGGCATGCGATCCTCGCCTCAATGCCTCGCAATCGCTTGAGCTGGCCTTCCTTGTGGCAGAAGAACTGTCGGCCCGCCGCAATGAAATGCAACAGGCCAAGGCTGGTTGATCAGGCGTTATTGACCACCAAACGCAGGGCCGGGCGGGCAACGCTCTGCCCTGCGTCTTTGGGCTTGTGTATCATGCCGGAGACGGCGGTAAGCTTTGGCTGCAGCGGCTCGTTACGAATGGCCATTTCAGATCTCACTTGAAACCGACGCGGGCGATTGCCCGGGGCGTCATCTGTCACCAGCGCGCCAAGGATCCGCGTTGTGTCGCCTTTGGCGTCGCGCAGCGGAAGCAGCAGCATTGTTGCCGTCAATTCCTGACGAAGGATGGTGGCCGGCGACACGAGAGGAATGGCAACAATAGATGGGGTGCTGAACGCCTCTTCCACCAATTTGGCGACTTGGTCACGAGCTTCCGGCAGGATGAGCGTGCTGATGGGCATGCCGCGCGCGTCCATTTTGAGAAGGTCATGCAGCTTTTGTCCGGCCACCCGCATGCGCGCAACACCTGGGGCCACGCGTTGCAGAATAAAGGCATGCGGCAGCGCATCGTCAATTTGGTTCGGTTCGATATCATTGCGATAGGGAATGCGCTGTGCGTGGCGCAGTTTCTGCCAATAGGCCTCCAGATTCTTTAGGGTCACATTGTCATATCCGGCTTTGTCAGCGCGGCGGCGTTTGGGAATGTCTGTAACATTTGTCATGTTCACCTCAATGGACCTGTGGGCGTCCCCAACAGGGATCGTACCAGAAATTGCGTTAAGAGGAATTTAATGAAACTTACCATTTTATTCACTTAATAAAGTGTAAATGGGTTAATTCAGGCAAATTGTAATCAAATCTGTCCTATTGCTCCGTCCGGGTGTTTGCCATTAGGTGCTGTGCACATCCAAGATCACCTAGGGGCCATCAATGATCAGATCCATGACTGCTTTTGCCAACCGCACAGGGTCTGTTGGTTCAGCCTCGTGGAGTTGGGAGATCAGGGGTGTTAACGCGCGAGGCCTTGATCTGCGGTTGCGGCTGCCGGACGGGATTGATGGTCTTGAGCTGGTTCTGCGCAAGGCGCTGAGCACTTCACTCTCGCGTGGCAATGTCACAGTCAATCTGCGGCTGACCGGGCCTGAGAGTGAAGCCCGGCTCGCTTTGGATAAGACGCAACTTGGGGCGGTGCTGACTGCCCTTGATGAGGTGCAAGAACAGGCGTTTGCGATGGGAGTGACACTGGCCCAGCCAACTGCGGCTGACGTTCTTGGGCAGCTTGGCGTCTTGATTGCAGCAAACAGCGATGATGATAGCTCTGTGGTGGCGGACGCGCTGAAGAAAGATATGGCGCCGCTTATCGAGGCCTTCGTCAATATGCGTGATGCTGAAGGTGCCGCGCTCCATCAGCTGATCACAGAGCATCTGGATAAGATTGATGAACTGACGAAAACTGCGGCCCATGCTGCCGCCGACCGCTTGCCGCGAGTTAAAGAGACCCTGACCGCCGCGCTGCGTCGTGTTGTTGAGGACGTTGGCGAGATAGAGGAACAGCGCATCGCGCAGGAGCTTGCCTTGCTGGCAGTAAAATCTGACGTTACCGAAGAAATCGACCGGCTAGGGGCCCATGTTCAGGCCGCCCGAGACTTGCTTGCCGCTGACGGGCCTGCGGGCCGAAAATTGGATTTTCTTGCGCAGGAATTTAACCGCGAGGCGAATACGTTGTGCGCCAAGGCGCAAGACGCGACATTGACTGCAATTGGGCTTGATCTCAAGGCGGTCATCGACCAGATGCGCGAGCAAATTCAGAATGTGGAGTAACGTGATGCACCGACGCGGCCTTTTGATCATTTTGTCATCGCCCTCGGGCGCCGGAAAATCCACCTTGGCACGGCGGTTACGCGTGTGGGATGACAGTCTGCGCTTTTCGGTTTCCGCCACATCCCGACCTGCGCGTGCTGGCGAGGTGGATGGCCAGGATTATTTGTTTGTGTCGGTCGGGGCCTTTCAGAAACAAGTTGCTGACGGACAAATGCTTGAACATGCGCAGGTCTTTGGTAACTATTACGGATCACCAAAAGCGCCGGTGGAAAAGGCCATAACCAGCGGGTGTGATGTCTTGTTTGATATCGACTGGCAGGGCGCACAGCAGATCAGCAATTCGGCATTGCAAGAGCACGTGCTGTCAATTTTCATCCTGCCCCCCTCGATCGCCGAATTGCATCGCCGGCTCGTCAGCCGTGATCAGGACGACAGAGAGGTGATTGATCAGCGCATGCAGAAAAGCTGGGACGAGATCAGTCATTGGGACGGCTATGACTATGTGTTGGTCAATGATGACCTTGATGAGACCGAGGCACGGCTGAAGACGATTATCAGCGCAGAGCGTCTGCGTCGTTCCCAGCAACCCCAATTGGTTGACCATGTGCGACAGCTACAAACAGAATTTGGAGAGCGGGTATGAGCCTTTATGCATTGGGCAATGTCGCCCCTGAGATGGCAGAGGATGCGTGGGTTGCGCCTGGTTGTTATGTGATCGGCAAAGTCGCCCTGGGGGCAAAATCCTCCGTTTGGTTTGGTGCGACCCTCCGAGGGGATAATGAACTGATAAACGTCGGTGATGGGAGCAATATTCAGGAAAACTGCGTCTTGCATACGGATATGGGATTTCCCCTGACAATTGGGGCAGGTTGCACCATTGGTCACAAGGCAATGCTGCATGGATGCACAATTGGGGAAAACAGTCTTGTCGGGATGGGGGCGACCGTGCTGAACGGTGCAGTGATCGGGAAAAACTGCCTAATCGGTGCGGGCGCCCTAATCACCGAAGGGAAAACAATTCCTGACAATGCGCTTGTGATGGGCGTGCCCGGCAAGGTCATTCGCAGTCTGGATGAGCAGCAGATCAACGGCCTAAAGGCGTCCGCGTTGCATTATCAACAGAATGCGGACAGGTTTCGGCGCGATCTAAAAGGCCTTTAGCCATCGTTCGCCGCTTCCTGAACTTTGCCGATTTGAAGCAGATCAAAGTCCAGGTTCTCTGACAATGATCTTATTTCGTTTATGATCAGTTGCGCATCAACCGGTTGGTCGGCGATGGCAAGGTATTTCCCCCTAAAACCGATGTCGATTAGTTTTAGGGCGACATCTACAGCGTCAAACTCGTCAGCAACCAAAGGTGATAAGATAACGTCAGGCGCTTTCTGAAAAAGCAGATTGCCGTCAAGTTCAGCAATGCTGCTGAAGTTGACATTTTCTAAGCCAGCAACTGCCCGGCCCTTGGCACGCCAGCGCTCCAAATCACCGACCACCAACAACCCGTCTTGGGATTTTGTGGCCGCGTCTGGTAGCCAAGCCACGGACCCGGCACTGATTTGTCCCGACATTTTGTTCCCGATATTCACTGCGCTGCTGGTCAGCTATAGTATCGATGGCAGATCAGATGTGTTGAAATTATACCAACAAGTAGAATCAAATACGAATGCGTGGCCAGACCGTCTAAGATGAGTAGCGCATTCAGTACAGCCTGAGGTGACCCAATGACATCGGAACAAATTGCCGCAGTTGTTGGCGTCATTCCTTTGCCCGTTTTGATTGTAAACGCTGAAGAACGAATCCGGGTCGCCAACGAACCATTAGAAAAGGTCTTGGGGCCTGATCTTGTTGGCAAACACTATATCACCGCGTTGCGTCAGCCCGGTATCATTGATGCAATTGCCAAGGTGCGCGCCCAAGGGGGGCGGGCGTTGGCCCGATTTATCAGACGGGACGGCGAAAGAGATACGACCTACAGGGTCACGCTGGCCAAAGCTGAAGACGACATAATCCTTACTTTTGAGGATCAGACTGCAACTGAGGATGCTGGCAAGATGCGCCGCGAATTTGTTGCGAATGTAAGCCATGAATTGCGCACCCCTTTGACCGCACTGTTGGGCTTTATCGAAACACTCAGCGGTGCAGCGCGCGATGATCCTGACGCCCGAGACCGGTTTCTGGGGATCATGGCGCATGAAGCGAATCGTATGACGCGATTGGTTGATGATCTTCTGTCGTTGAGCCGTGTTGAAGAAGATGAACGTATCCGTCCGCGAGAGCATGTGGATCTGGGGGCGCTGTTATCATCTGTTATCAAAGGGTTAGAGCCGCAGGCAGAAAGCGAGTCGGTTGCCGTTCTTCTGGATTTGCAAAGCTCGACTGAAATGGTCCCTGGTGACGCGGGACAATTGGTGCAGGTTTTTACCAATCTTGTGGAAAACGGAATCAAGTACGGCGCTGCGGGCAAAGAGGTGAAGGTGACCCTTTTCCCGCGCGCCATGCACAAGCGGTTGCGTGGAGATGGTGTTGAGATTCGTGTTGCAGACAAGGGCGATGGAATCGCGTCACATCACCTCGCTCGTCTGACAGAACGATTCTATCGTGTCGATAATCATCGGTCCCGACAGGTTGGGGGCACGGGTCTGGGGTTGGCAATTGTCAAACACATCGTCAATCGCCATCGTGGACGGCTTGTCATTCAAAGCGAAGAGGGGCAGGGCACACAGATTTCTGTTTTTCTTCCCACTGCATAGATCCAGGCGCTGTGTCATAAAACTTTTACATAACTGTCACAAAAGCATCGTGCGACGTTCGCTAGACGGACGCCAATGATTGTGCGGCTCGCGCGCGATCTTTGTTTGACTGACAGGAGTGTTTTGATGTCGATCATGAAACTGACCGCAACAACTGCGGCAATTGCCCTTACCGCAACAACCGCGCTGGCGCGTGACAACGTGCAGGTCGCCGGTTCTTCTACCGTTTTGCCTTATGCATCTATCGTTGCTGAAGCCTTTGGCGAGAACTTTGACTTTCCCGCACCTGTTGTTGAATCAGGCGGATCATCTGCCGGTCTGAAGCGGTTTTGCGAAGGTGTTGGTGAAAACACCATCGATATTGCAAACGCATCCCGCGCGATCCGCGAAGGTGAAATCGCCACTTGTGCAGAAAACGGCGTGACTGACATTATCGAAGTGCGCATCGGTTATGACGGCATCGTGTTTGCGTCCCAGACAGACGGCCCCGCCTTTACTGCGTTTGAACCTGCTGACATTTTCAACGCGCTGGCCCCAAAGGTCATGGTGGATGGCGAGTTGGTCGACAACCCACATACAAGCTGGTCTGATTTCAACCCAGATTTGCCTGACGCAGAAATCCTGGCCTTTATCCCAGGTACCAAGCACGGCACACGCGAAGTGTTTGAAGAAAAGGTGATTGCTGCTGGGTGTGAGGCCACTGGCGCTTTTGAGGCGATGATGGCTGCCGGTATGTCCGAAGACGATGCAGAAGATGCATGTTTGGCAGTGCGCACGGACGGCAAGTCTGTCGACATCGACGGCGACTACACCGAGACGCTTGCACGCCTTGACGCCAATGCGAACGCTATCGGCGTTTTCGGTCTGGCTTTCTATGAAAACAACACAGACAAGCTGAAAGTGGCGACAATGTCGGGTGTTGAGCCAACGACAGAAACGATCGCCGAAGGTGTCTACCCAGTTTCACGTCCGCTTTTCTTCTACATCAAGGCCGCTCACCTGGGGGTTATCCCTGGCCTACAGGAATATGCTGACTTCTTCGTCTCTGATGAAGTCGCTGGTCCGTCTGGCCCATTGGCAGCCTACGGTCTGGTGTCTGACCCAGAACTGGCCGGCACGCAGGAAATGGTCGCCAGGAACGTGACCATGAACTAATTGCTGAATTGCGATAGGTCGGCGCAGGCCAAGGCAGCGCCGACCGTCTATTTGTTAAGTGATATTGCGTGAGTTAAAGCGTGAGTCGCCCCCAGAGGGCGTATGACGACCAAGCCGCAGAGGACCACCATGTCAAATACGCTGATTTTGCTCATCCTTGTCGGTCTTGGAGTTGTTGGTTTTCTTTTGGGCCGCAATAGATCGATTGCTGTGGCAGACGGAGACATGCGCAAGCTGCATTCGTTGCCGGCCTATTATGGCGCAAATGTTGGTTTGAACGCGATCGTTCCAGCGGCGTTGGCATTGTTTCTTTGGCTGATTGTACAGCCCTTTGTCATTAACAACTCTGTTTCAGGACTCATCAGTGACCGGAGTATTGAAGAAGGTGGATCGCTGAGCCTCGTGATGTCTGATGTGCGACGGGTGGCCGAAGGGTTGGACACTGCGGTCGCCGAAGGTGCCATGACAGAAGAGCTGGCATCGGACATGCGTGTTGAGTTCACCAATGTACGCGAGCGTCTAGCTGATATTGGGGTTGCTCTTGGCTCTGACGTGACTTCTGATACTTTACGCGCTGCGCAACGCTATCGTGAGATGGCGGGCACGGGCAACCTGCTGAAAACACTGCTTGTCCTGGCGATCTCTATCGGTGGGCTTGCGATTTCATGGCGCCTAGTGACACCGCATTTCAGGGCCCGCAATGTGGTTGAGAAAGGCATTTTGCTGGTGCTGATTGCTGCCGCCTCTATCGCGATCCTGACGACTGTGGGAATTGTGTTATCGCTGATCTTCAACACCTACGAATTTTTCAAGCTTTACCCGATTACAGACTTCTTCTTTGGCCTGTCCTGGTCGCCCAGCTTCTCGGGTCGGGGTGGGTCGTCTGAGTTGGGAATTATCCCCCTGCTGTGGGGCACGCTTTATATTTCGGTGATTGCTCTGCTGGTGGCTGTTCCGATTGGTCTTTTTGCGGCGATTTACCTGTCGGAATACGCATCAAAGCCCGTGCGCGCCTTCGCCAAACCATTGCTGGAGGTGTTGGCAGGCATCCCAACAATTGTTTACGGCCTTTTCGCACTTTTGGCCGTGGGGCCAATGCTGGTCAGCGTCTTTGGCGATGACGGGGCGCTGGGGGTTGACTGGATGGTAGGCGGCACGGCTGTCATCACTGCAGGCCTTGTGATGGGCATCATGTTGATCCCCTTCGTAAGCTCGCTATCAGACGACATCATCAACGCTGTCCCGCAAGCAATGCGCGACGGGTCCTTGGGCCTCGGGGCAACCCATTCCGAGACGGTGCGGCAGGTCATAATCCCCGCGGCCTTGCCGGGTATTGTCGGCGCCGTGCTGCTGGCTGCGTCGCGAGCCATTGGTGAGACCATGATTGTGGTGCTGGGGGCGGGAGCGACTGCACGGCTGTCGTTGAACCCCTTCGACGCGATGACTACGGTAACGGCAAAGATCGTAAGCCAGCTGACCGGCGACAGTGACTTTGCTTCGCCCGAGGCTCTGGTGGCCTTTGCATTGGGGATCAGCCTGTTTGTGGTCACGCTCGGTCTGAACATCTTTGCCCTTTATATCGTCCGCAAGTACAGGGAGCAGTACGAATGACCGACGCGACATCGAGCGGACAGAACATGGCGGCATCACCTGCACGTCACGCATCATTGCTGACCGAATCCCCGCAAATGAAAAAGCGGAACGCTGCCGAAACCCGGTTTAAGATGTACGGGGTCATCGCAATCTCAATCGGCTTGGCGTTTCTTGTTTTCCTCGCCTATTCGATCCTGCGGAACGGGATCCCCGCGTTCACGCAAACTGTAGTGAATGTCGAATTCACCCTGACGCAGGAGCAGTTTGACGATGCCGAAAGCAAGATGCTTAAGACGGCAGCCTATACGTCGATCTTTGTGGAGAACGTGACCGCCCAGTTTCAGGAGCAGGGGCTGGATGTCGAGTTTGACGCAGACACGATCGAGCGGCTGCTCGGCAAAGTCGGCGGGGACCTGCGGCAATTCTACCGCGCCAACCCAGACCAGATTGGCCAGCCGGTCGCGCTGCAACTGCCTGCTGCAAGCCGAGTTGAACGCTATCTGGTCTGGGTTGGCGCGGTAGAATTGCCGCAGGTCCCCGCCGACTTTGCCGAGC
>JBCBGX010000006.1:0-28644 GCA_038526325.1 Pseudomonadota bacterium
CTTTGCTGTAATGTCATCCGTTAAATCCAGGTTCAGGTTAATTTCAGTAAAGGGAAGTGTGGATCAGGACGGTGAAACAAGCCTAGGGATTTTCTTTGAGCGGGATTACTGATCCGCCTAAGGTTGAGAAAAAATGATGAAAACAACCCTCGCATTGTTGTCATCTATATAGTTCGCGGCAAAAGCAGCACTATTGTGCCAAGTGTCATAATCAGAACGATCAATCGCCTTGTTTGCTTCTTTAATTGATGTTTACTCGCGGGATGTATGAAGCGGGTTTTCTGGCGAGGATCGCATGCCCTTTGTCGACGTAATTGATGACTATTCCAATGGTGCCACGGGTACCTTGACCGCCACAAATGGCGATACCGTCGGCTATACGGTTACAGGGAATGTTGCGACCGACTCGCGTGCCGGGACCGATTTGGGCGCGCGTGTTACGGCGGATGGACTTCAAACTGTAACGGTTGATTTTGATCAACTTGTTCATGGCTTATCAGTAAGCGTCAACCGCAGCACACCGGGCGAGGTATACTTTCTTGTCATCGACGGTGTTCAGGTTGATCTGAACGATGCAATAGCAGATGGCATTGTTGAATTCACCCAAACAGGCGCAGCGTCTCATATCATCACGGCGGATGGTGGCATAAGCAGTTCTGGCAATTCTTTTGACGGCAGTCTTGCAACACTGCATTTTCAGTCGTCTGTGACCTCTGTCAGCATATTCGGTACCGGCGGAAACAGCGGAAATTTTGACCTATTCGACATTGGTATAGATTCAGAGGATTTCCGCGTCGTTTGCTTTGCTGAAGGGACCGACATAACAACGCCCACTGGCTTGGTGAAGATTGAAAACCTAAAGCCTGGCACATTGGTAAAGAATGTTGACGGTCATATCAAAAAGGTAATTGCAACTAACTGTCGGACATTTACACCGCTGCAACTTGTTCGCGAAACCCGGTTATTGCCGATCCGAATTGCCGCTGGTGCGCTTGGCCCTGGTGTCCCAAGTCGAGATTTGTTGGTGTCGCGTCAGCATCGTGTTCTTGTTGCATCGCGTGTCGCGCGGCGCCTGTTTGGTGAAGCTGAAGTGTTGATTCCCGCAATTCGTTTGGTCGGATTGCCGGGCATTGATGTTGATAGATCGTTTGA
Organism: Pseudomonadota bacterium; assembly: GCA_038526325.1. Lineage (GTDB taxonomy): Bacteria > Pseudomonadota > Alphaproteobacteria > Rhodobacterales > Rhodobacteraceae > Yoonia. The sequence goes on from JBCBGX010000006.1 coordinate 1,153, forward strand.
GCCGCTGACTTATTATCACATTCTGCTGGAAGACCATGATGTGGTGGTCGCAAATGGCGCCCCGGCTGAGACTTTGTTTGTGGGACCCATCGCAGCGCAAGCGTTGGAAGATGAAATGCCTGAGGTGACCCTGGTGTCGGCCGACACGAAGTACATGACAGCGATGCGTCCTTCCCGTCCCTTCCCGGATGCAAAGCAATCCAAAAAAATCGTGGCGGCCCACATACGTCATGGGCGACCGCTTCTTGAAACGCGACTTCCTGCTTCCGTTTAAAGTGGAGAGTGGAAATCTGAGTCACTCGGCTTTGCCTGAAATCGAAGACTTCCACACATCTGGCGATACGTGATATTTCGGGTCTTTCTTCAAGCGTCTTAGACGGTTCTGAGCAAAAATGAGTATGCCGACATCCATGATGCCTCGGCCAATATTTGCGACCGACAAGCCACAAACAGGTCTTTCACTGGTTTGCACCACGCGAACAGGTAGCCGGTGTCGCGATCTTACTTTCAGTGCTTTTCCTGGTTGCCGAGGCCGTTCCGCTATGGTGTTGGCATCCATCGCCGGCGGCCCAGTCCGAACTTTCCACATTGATAGAAATAGGTCCAAAGTTGGCCGTTTGACCAATTTGGTTAAGGCTTCCACAATAGTCAAACCGCATCGCTTTGCTGCGGTTTAACCTCTAGGCCTCTCCTTCAAAGTCGTGGCTGGGCGCGTTTCGCATTTGCATCCAATTCAATGCCGCAGCATCATATTCGGCCTTGCAGTGGCCCAGAGTATGCAGAGCGTCAAGATATGCCCTTGCCAAAGCTATAAAGCCGATACCAAAATCTGCCCTTGCCTCGCACGCATTTAGATCTGCGATAAGCTGGCACACGTCCCTACGGGCTGACCTGATAGCCTCTGGCGACACATCGGTATCGGTCGGCAGAAAAGTAGCGGCGATAGAACGCATTTGTGTCAGCCTTGGAACAAGGTCATTGTCTGACTCTCCGGGCCCTAAAGGCATTTCGGATGTTTCTGCTGATACAATCTGATCTACCAATTCGGCTGGCCTAACGGGAATGAGAATATCTGTCATGTCGCTCCTTCGCCTGGAACCGATTTGTTGTCACCATCCCGACGATATCTGCATATCCTTTCCAGAATATGAGCCAAAGAACCGCCGTACAGCTTAGCAGCCGCACAAAAGCGGATTACGCGTCCGAAGTCAAAATAACCCACCGTGCGGTGCCTGACGCTCACAATACTTGATCACAGGCCCCTTTTGTGTATGACACGACCGCAAGATCAAGGACATGTTGCAGATCGGCGCCTCGTTTGAAATCTGGGGCGACCAGGGTCCCATCCCGGACCGCGGCAATAAAACGGGTGTAATTCGTCTCGATGTCGGGGGTTGGAACATCGGTCCAAGTTCCGCTGATCAGGTTATCACCCAGGCAGGCCCGTAATGTGCTGCGCCACCCTTCAAACCGTACATCCAGCCCACCTTGCGTTCCAAATAGACGCAGGCGCAGATCATTGATGTGCCCACCGGCAAAGCGGCTGGCATGGATCACCCCGACTGCACCGTTGTTCAGAGCAAGATGCATCGCCATGCTGTCATTGGCATCCAGTACGTAGTCTCCGATCCGTCCACCTTCGGCCTTGTCGAATGTCTTGAGCCTGCAGGACACCCTCGCAACATCCGCGCCTGCGGCAAAGGTCGCATAGTCCAAGATATGGACGCCCACATCGCCCAGAACGCCCATCGACCCATGCGCGGTAGAGAGCCGCCAGAGCCACTGATCCTCGGTCCGCCAATCGCCCCAGGATGCCTGGTTCAACCAGCTTTGCAGGTATGAGGCTTCGAAATGCCGAACCTCACCGATTTGGCCGTCTGCGACGATAGACGCTGCCTGCATGAGCGCTGGCACGTTGCGATAGGTCAGATTGACCATGTTGACGATGCCTGCCTTTTGCGCGGCCTCGGCCATCTCGGTCGCGTCCTTGGTGTTGGTCGCCAGAGGTTTTTCACACAGCACGTGTTTACCTGCCGCAAGAAACGGCATTGTTGCGCGGTGGTGAACCGCGTCAGGCGTAACGACCGAAACAGCATCAAAGTCGCCCCATACAATCGCCTGATCAACGCTATCAAAAGCATGCTTGATCCCGTATTTCGCGTTGAAGCTATGCAGATTGTCGGGATTAGGATCGACACTGCCGACAACTTCGACCCCGTCCATGGCGACAAAGGCATCGGCATGGTCATTGGCCATCGTGCCTGTGCCAACGATGAGAACGCGGATCATCGGAACCCCTCTTCCCCATCCTGGTGCAGACGCGGTCCGCGTTCTTCGATCGGTTCGAGCGTGGCGTCCACGGGGACGTTCGGCGCGTCATTCACGCCAGTGACGCGGGGCGCGGGGTTGTGCGCCCAACGGACGGCGTTTTGCAGGACGCGCTGGACGTTTGGGTCATGATAGGTGGGGTAGGTCTCGTGGCCCGGGCGGAAGTAAAAGATGTTACCCGCACCTCGTTTGAAGGTGAGACCAGACCGGAACACCTCGCCGCCTTGAAACCAGCTGATGAACACGGTTTCGAGCGGCTCTGGCACGCCGAAAGGTTCACCATACATTTCCTCGTATTCCAGTTCGAAATGGTCAGGTAATCCTGCAGTAATCGGGTGGTTGCGCGAGGTGACCCAAAGCCGTTCCCGTTCGCCCGCTTCGCGCCAGGTCAGGTTGCAGGGCGTGCCCATGAGGCGTTTGAAAATCCTTGCAAAATGCGCCGAATGCAGCAGTATTAGACCCATGCCTGCATGCACATGCTCGGCCACGCGTTCAACGACGTCATCAGCCACATCGCCGTGGGCTGCATGACCCCACCAGAGGAGCACATCCGTTTCTACCAATCGCGCCTCTGGCAACCCATGCTCAGGATCTTGCAGGGTCGCGGTGGTGGCATCAATTCCACCCGTTTTCAGGCATGCGGCAATGGTCGCATGCATCCCGTCGGGATAGATTTTGCGGACAACCTCGTTGGTTTGTTCATGAACATTCTCGCCCCATACAATCGCACGAATCGACATAAGTTCATCCCTTCCAAAGCGCTTTGGAAGGACGTTGCGACTACGCGATCTGAAACGCAAGCGATGATTTCAGGTGATCAAAAACAAAAAACCCCGCGCAGGGCGGGGTTCTTGTTTCTCGCGTCTCTAAAGATCAGTTCTTGGCCGTCAGCCCGATGTGCCCGCCAATCGCCACCATGTCGGATAGCAGCTTGGCTGCGTCATCCACGGGGCCGGGTTCGTTCTTGAAGGTTTCTTGCGCACGGCCATAAGCAGCTTTCGCCTCGTCGACCATCTGGTCATAGACCTCTTGCGTTACTTCGGCCTTGGGTAGCGCCTGTTCGGCCAGAACCGATACGCTGCCTGCCGTAATCTCGGCAAAGCCGCCAGAGACCACATATTCGTCAGATCCGCTGCCATGCACCACGGTCAAGACGCCGGGGCGCAGTGTCGTGATCGTAGGTGCGTGATCTGCCATGGCGGTCATGTCACCATCGGCACCGGGAATCTGCACCTCGGACGCCTCGACCGACGCCAGGCGGCGTTCGGGCGAGACCAGATCGAATTGTAGGTTTGCCATGATGGCCTCTCCTTAGGCGGCTTCTGCTGCCATTTTTTCGGCTTTGGCTTTCACTTCATCGATGCCGCCGACCATGTAGAAGGCTGCTTCGGGCAGGTGATCGTATTCACCAGCTACAACTGCCTTGAACGACGCGATTGTGTCTTCCAGTGGGACCTGCACACCAGGCGAGCCGGTGAAAACCTGCGCCACGTCGAAAGGCTGCGACAGGAAGCGTTCGATCTTACGTGCGCGGGCGACGGTCAGTTTGTCTTCTTCGCTGAGTTCGTCCATGCCAAGGATCGCGATGATGTCTTGCAGCGACTTGTAACGCTGCAACATGTTCTGCACGTCCGCGGCCACCTTGTAGTGCTCCTCACCCACAATCGCAGGGTCGAGCAGACGTGATGTAGAATCGAGCGGGTCAACGGCGGGGTAAATCCCCTTTTCCGAGATCGCACGGTTCAGAACGGTTGTCGCATCGAGGTGCGCAAAGGATGTCGCAGGTGCCGGGTCGGTCAAGTCATCCGCAGGCACATAGATCGCCTGCACCGACGTGATCGAGCCGTTCTTGGTCGATGTAATCCGTTCCTGCATCGCACCCATGTCGGTAGCCAGTGTTGGCTGGTAGCCCACCGCAGAAGGGATACGACCCAACAGCGCGGACACCTCGGAACCGGCTTGTGTAAAGCGGAAGATGTTATCGACAAAGAACAAAACGTCTGTCCCGGATTGGTCGCGGAAGGATTCCGCCATGGTCAGACCGGACAGAGCCACACGCATCCGCGCACCGGGAGGCTCGTTCATCTGGCCGTAAACCAGGGCCACTTTGGACTTGGTCAGGTCTTCAGCGTCGATAACACCGGATTCGATGAATTCGTAGTACAGGTCGTTCCCTTCGCGGGTCCGCTCACCCACACCGGCGAACACGGAGTAGCCAGAGTGCACTTTCGCGATGTTGTTGATCAGCTCCTGGATCAGAACGGTTTTGCCAACACCGGCACCGCCGAAGAGGCCGATTTTCCCGCCCTTCGCGTAAGGGGCCAGCAGGTCGATCACCTTGATGCCGGTCACCAGAACCTCAGACGCGGTGGACTGCTGTTCGAATGTTGGGGCGTCCGCGTGGATTGAGCGGCGCTCTTTCTCGCCAATCGCACCTTTTTCGTCCACAGGCTCACCCACCACGTTCATGATGCGGCCCAATGTGGCGTCGCCCACGGGTACGGTGATGGTTGTGTCGGCGTCGGTCACTTCCTGACCGCGCACGAGGCCTTCGGTCGAATCCATCGCGATGGCCCGAACGGTGTTCTCACCAAGGTGCTGCGCCACTTCCAACACCAGCTCTTTGCCGTTGTTGTCGGTGGTCAGCGCGTTCAGAATTTCAGGCAGGTGATCGTCAAACTGCACGTCAACGACAGCGCCGATGACCTGCGTGATTTTGCCTTTAGCATTTGCCATATTGGTTTTCTCCGGGTCTCTAGAGCGCTTCCGCGCCCGAAATAATTTCAATCAGCTCGTTGGTGATCACGGCCTGACGTGAGCGGTTAAATTCGATGGTCAGTTTGTCGATCATCTCGCCTGCGTTACGGGTGGCGTTGTCCATTGCGGATTGGCGGGCACCCTGTTCGGATGCGGCGTTTTCCAGCAAGGCGCTAAAGATCGCCGTGGCCACACCGCGCGGCAGCAGATCGGCGAGGATTTCCTCTTCACCCGGCTCATAGTCATAGAGCGTGGCTTCCACATCCTCGGCCTGTTCAAACTTGGCGGGGATGATCTGCTGTGCGGTCGGGTGCTGGGTCACAACATTTTCGAAACGCGCAAAAAAGATCGTGGCGACGTCAAATTCGCCCGCATCGAAGCGGGACAGCACATCTTTGGCGATGTCTTGTGCGTTGACGTAGCCAACTCGCTTCACTTCGGTCAGGTCCACATGGCCGATGAAATGATCGCTTAGGTCACGTTTGATCGCGTCGCGGCCTTTCTTGCCGACCGTGATGATCTTGACGGTCTTGCCTTCCGACAAAAGCTGTTGTGCGTGCTGGCGGGCGAGTTTTGCGATGTTGCTGTTAAAGCCACCGCACAGGCCACGTTCTGCTGTCATGACCACAAGCAATTGCACCTGATCGCTGCCCGTACCGGACAGCAGTTTCGGTGCAGAGTCAGATCCGCCAACCGATGCGGCCAGCCCTGCCATCACGGCGTTGAACCGTTCTGTGTAAGGGCGTGACGCCTCGGCAGCATCCTGGGCGCGGCGCAGTTTTGCCGCCGCAACCATCTGCATGGCCTTTGTGATCTTCCGCGTGGATTTCACGCTTTCGATCCTGTTTTTCAGGTCCTTAAGACTGGGCATAAGGGTCTCCTATGTCCAACTATCAGGCGAAGTCTTTGGCAAAGGCTTCGATGGCCGCTTTGATCTTGTCTTCGGCCTCGCCCTTGATCTTCGGATCTTCCTTAGTGATGAAATCCAGCACGTCAGACGCATTGGTCCGCAGGTGCTTGAGCAGTCCAGCCTCAAACCGGCCCACATCCTTGACGTCGATCTTATCAAGGTAGCCTTTGGTGCCTGCATAGATGACACAGACGATTTCCGCGTTGGTCAGAGGCGAATATTGCGGCTGTTTCATCAGCTCGGTCAGGCGCGCACCGCGGTTCAGAAGCTGCTGGGTCGCGGCGTCAAGGTCAGACCCGAACTGCGCAAAGGCTGCCATTTCGCGGTACTGGGCGAGTTCCAGTTTCACTGGACCGGCGACCGACTTCATGGAGTTAGTCTGGGCAGATGACCCCACACGGCTTACCGACAGACCTGTGTTCACTGCGGGGCGGATCCCTTGGTAGAACAGCTCTGTTTCCAAGAAGATCTGACCGTCGGTGATCGAAATCACGTTGGTCGGGATAAAGGCCGAAACGTCACCACCTTGGGTTTCGATGATGGGCAGGGCTGTCAACGATCCCGCACCATTGTCTTCGTTCAGCTTTGCAGACCGTTCCAGGAGGCGGGAGTGAAGATAGAAAACGTCGCCGGGATAAGCTTCGCGCCCTGGTGGGCGGCGCAGCAGCAAGGACATCTGACGATAAGACACAGCCTGCTTGGACAGGTCATCATAGATGATCAGTGCATGGCGGCCGTTGTCGCGGAAATGCTCGGCCATTGCGGTGGCGGCATAGGGGGCAAGGAACTGCATCGGCGCGGGGTCGGATGCGGTAGCGGCCACAACGATGGAATATTCAATCGCGCCGCTTTCTTCCAGTTTCTTCACCAGCTGGGCCACTGTCGAGCGTTTCTGCCCAACAGCAACATAAACGCAGTAAAGCTTCTGACTTTCGTCATCACCAGCCGCATCGTTGTAGGATTTCTGGTTCAGGATGGTGTCCAAGGCCACGGCGGTTTTACCTGTCTGGCGGTCACCAATGATCAGCTCACGCTGGCCACGGCCAATTGGGATCATCGCGTCAACGGATTTCAGACCAGTCGCCATCGGCTCATGCACCGATTTACGGGGGATAATGCCGGGGGCCTTGCTGTCTGCAACAGCACGGCTTTTCGTCTTGATCGGGCCTTTGCCGTCCAGCGGGTTACCCAAGCCGTCAACAACGCGGCCCAGCAGCTCGTCGCCCACAGGCACGTCCACGATGGATTTGGTGCGCTTGACGGTGTCGCCTTCTTTAATGTCACGGTCGGACCCGAAGATAACAACACCCACGTTGTCAGCTTCCAGGTTCAAAGCCATCCCGCGGATACCGCCAGGGAATTCGACCATCTCGCCAGCCTGCACATTGTCCAGGCCGTAAACGCGGGCGATCCCGTCGCCGACGCTCAGTACCCGGCCAACTTCGGCCACTTCGGCTTCCTGACCGAAGTTCTTGATCTGGTCCTTCAGGATCGCAGAGATTTCAGACGCTTGGATCGCCATTTATCCGACCTCTTTCATAGTGTTCTGGAGTGCGTTGAGCTTTGAGGCGATCGACGTGTCGATCATCTTTGAGCCCACTTTAACAATAAGACCGCCGATGATGCTTTCATCGACGGTTTCTTTGATGGTGACGTCATTGCCCACTTGGGCCTTAAGTGTTTTTGCCAGCTTGTCGGCCTGTGCCTTGGTCAGCGCTTTTGCCGTGGTGACTTCGGCGGTCACTTCGCCGCGTTCGTCCGCCAGCATGCTTTCCAGTACCGACAAAAGCTGGGGCAGCACAAACAACCGGCGCTTGCTAGCCAGCAGCGCCAGTACATTGCTTGTGGTGTCGGACAGCTTCATGTTTTTCGCAATCGCGGTGATCGCAGCTGACTGCTCTTCACGGCTGTAAAGCGGTGAGGTCAGCAATGTGCGCAGATCTGCGCTGTCGGTCATGGCGGCATCAAGTGCCGCAACATCTGTTTCGAGGGATTTTATCGCCTTGCCTTCTTTGGCGAGGTCAAACACGGCGGTCGCATAACGCTCTGCGATGCCTGTTGAAATACCAGCAGTTTCGGACACGTGTCGCCTTCCGATATCTTGGGTCCAGACCCGCGGCACCCCTCGTCCAGGGGCAGCGAATGGACAAGTTGTTTTGCCCCTGTTTTTGGCAGGAGCGGCAAAATCTTGGCGGATGTAGCAGAGGCGGTATTGTGCCGCAAGCACTCTGCGACAAGAATCCTCGGCCTTTCGTCGCAGATGGCACGGGCTGCTGATTTGAAGAGCTTTTTCTTGGCAAAATCTGGAATTGGTTTGTCGTACCAGCAAAGGAAAAGCACGTGACCATCGCAGATCACGTGCCCTCCCATCACGTCAATTGCTTGGTTTCGTTCAACATAGTCCGTTTTCGCGTTGCAGGCGCCGCAGCCAATACGCGGCTTCGCGATCATGATAATTGTCGCCTCTGGCGGGACGGCCCGTTTTCCAGTGATCAGGTGCAGGCCATTTTTGTTGGCGGGTTGCGGTTAGCATAGCGTCAGCAATTATTGTTAGCATGGGTTTCTCCATTCATCAGGGTGATGTGGAAAAAATACAAGCCTTGCTGAATTAAAGCGAGTCTGTATGATTTCACATATGTTAGCTGAACTTTCATATGAATTGGCGTGACATTCCATCACTTGCCGCTCTGCGGGCATTTGAAGTGGCAGCGCGCACTGGGTCTTATTCCGCAGCCGCGCAAGAGTTGAATGTGACCCATGCGGCGATTGCACAACACGTTCGCAGCATCGAAGCGCATTTAGATACCGTATTGATGGTGCGGGATGGGCGCGGGATGGCCACGACGGAACCGGGTGCAATGCTCGCGGCGGACCTATCTGCCGGCTTTCGTCAGATAGTGGAAGGTGTCAGGGCCATAACTGACAGCGCAGAGGAACGCCCGCTTTCAATTTCTGTCACGCCCAGCTTTGCAGAGAATTGGTTGATGCCGCGATTGACCCGATTCTGGGCAGAGCATTCGGGATTTTCCCTATCCGTTAGCCCCAGTATGGCGCTGGTCGATTTGCGGCGGGACGGATTCGATATGGCAATCCGCTACGGGCAGGGCGACTGGCAGGGCGTCGAAGCGACCCATCTGGTAGCGGCGAATTACACCGTTGTTGCTGCCCCATCGCTTCTGAAAGGGCGGCAAATCGTAGAACTGAATGAGACATATGATTTGCCTTGGCTGTTCCAAACCGCAGATCCAGAGGCCCAAAAATGGGTCACCGCTAACGGTTTGGACATGGCATGTTGTCAGGCAAATGAAGTGGCGACAGGCAGCATGCTCTTGTCGGGGGTCCGGGCCGGTGGGGGCGTTGCGGTCGTTGCGGGTGCGCTCATCGAAGATGATTTGGCGACAGGCAGGTTGGTCGCTTTGATGCAACATCAGCGAGAACGTTACGGCTATTATATAGTGCACCCTCCCGGGGTCCTGTCCGAGAGGGCAAAAACACTTAAGCGGTGGTTGTTGAAGACCGCCGCAAGCTAGAAAAGGTCTTGCCAGGCCGCGCCGTCAAAGCAGCGCAACACCGACGTGGTGTCATCGAAATAGATCTCGCCTGCTGTTGGGCTTGCAGGTGTCGCGCTTGGTGCCAGACGCAAGACCTGATCAATCTGAACATGGCCATCGGCGCCTGTTGCCGTGAGCGCGGTGAACCACGTGATCCCATCGGCAGAAACCTTGACGCTGAAATCATCATCTCCGGCCAATCCCATCTCGGCCCGCCCGGAAAAAGCGGTCTGGTAAAGAAGTGAGCCGGTGTCGCCTGCCGCAGCCTTATTGACCTTTACCTGATGCCCCGCGCTATCATGCTTCAAAAGCGTGGCATCAGCATTCACGCTAAGCCGATTGGTTGCATCGGCACTAGCATTGATGCCGACGCTGGTTAGGTTTTGCAGCTCACCCGCTTGCGCGATCCATGTACCGCCAGTGAAAACCAGTAGGTCCTCTACGCTGCGCACCCAAGCCAGCCAGCCATCACGTGGTGCGACAAACAACCAGCCACCACCGCGCCAGGTGGCGATCATTCCGTCCTGTCCGGCCCAGTCGCCCGTCGCTCCGGTGCCAACTGCCCAAGCCTCGCCTTCATTGGCGCTGCCCGGTGGCGTCATCACATCCGTCGCCTGCAGTGTCAGCTGCACGATCATGTCCAGCAATTCAATTGCTTCGTTATGGGTGACGTGCTTTTGTGCCTGGGCGGGCATGATGAATGGCAAGGACAAGTTGGGTGTCTGATCTGGCATGGGAATGCGCCTTCCGCGATAAGTGAAATCGCGCGAAGTATTCAAAAGCCTTGCTTGAGGATCTCTTTGCGCGCCGTGCGGTGGTCCGCGCACTCAGACAAATTTGAGGTGGTTTCCCAAACCCGAACAGTCGCGCGACACCCCGAAGATCGTTCTGACCCTGCAAATGCGCATGGCCCCATTTGTGATAATCGACTTGCACGCGGGGATCACCGCAACCTATGAGTGGTACATTGAAAACTGTACATTGGGCGGCAAGTTGCACGCCGGTAAAGAGGATAGCGATGATCACTCCGGTTATCTTGTGTGGCGGCTCCGGTACCCGCCTTTGGCCCCTTTCGCGCAAAAGTTACCCGAAACAGTTTTCACCGCTGATCGGGTCTGAAAGCCTGTTTCAGACAAGTGCAAAACGGGTTCAAGGGCCACTGTTTGATGCGCCCGTCATCGTCACGGCCAACGATTTCCGGTTTATTGCTGTGCAGCAAATGCAAGAGGCGGGGATTGATCCTGCCGCTGTGTTGATCGAGCCTTCCGGGCGCGATACCGCGCCTGCCATTCTCGCGGCGGCTCTCCATTTGCATGCCAGTGACCCCGATGGTCTGATGCTAGTTGCGCCCTCTGATCATGTCATCCCCGATACGGCGCTCTTTTCGTCGACGATAGAAGTTGCGATCCCAGCAGCTAAATCCGGGCAGTTGGTCACCTTTGGCATCACGCCAGACCGGCCTGAAACGGGCTATGGCTACCTCGAATTGGACGCCACGCCAGGCAAAGAGGCGCGCGCGATCCCGTTGAAGAGCTTTGTTGAAAAGCCGGACGCTGCGCGTGCTGCTGAATTGCTGGCCGAGGGTCGCTACTTGTGGAATGCGGGAATTTTCCTGTTTTCGGTCAAGGCAATCCTAGCCGCGTTCGAGGCCAACGCCCCAGAGGTCATGCGCGCCGTCAAATTGGCGGTCGAAGATGCAAAATCGGATCTTGGGTTCTTGCGCCTGGCGCCGGAACCGTGGGCGGAAGCGCCCGCAATCTCTGTTGATTACGCAGTGATGGAAAAGGCATCCAACCTTACGGTTGTTCCCTTCAGCGGGCGTTGGTCGGATTTGGGCGATTGGGCTGCAGTCTGGCGCGAGACAGAGACTGATGGGATGGCTCAAACAGCTGAAACGACGGCGATCTCTTGCAAAAATACGCTTTTGCGGTCCGAGGTGGAGGGTCAGCATCTTGTTGGTATTGGCCTGGATGACATCATTGCGGTCGCCATGCCGGATGCTGTGCTGATCAGCCACAAGGACAAGACACAAGAAGTGAAGCAGGCGGTCGCGCAGCTCAAATCTTCCGGTGCCGTTCAGGCAGAAACCTTTCCAAAGGATCACCGACCCTGGGGATGGTTTGAAAGCCTTGTTGTCGGTGATCGTTTCCAAGTGAAACGGATTGTTGTGAACGCGGGGGCAGCGTTGTCGCTGCAATCCCACGTGCATCGCGCCGAACACTGGATCGTGGTTCAGGGGACCGCAAAGGTCACAGTGGGGGATGAGGTCAAGCTGGTGACCGAAAACCAATCCATTTATATCCCGCTTGGTGCCAAACATCGCATGGAAAACCCCGGCAAACTGCCGATGGTGTTGATCGAGGTGCAGACTGGCAGCTATCTGGGTGAAGACGATATCATTCGATATGAGGATATCTACGCTCGCGACTAATGTGCGGAGTTCCGCCGTTTAACGTTAAGTTACACGTTTCGCGACAACAAAACCGTGGATTCTGCTGATTTTTGCCATAGTTGTGCTGTGCAATGCTACCGATGATTTTCGTTCGGAGACAGAAGAACCTTGTGTGAAATATGCCAAGCGTTGTCGGACCAAGCCGCAGCAGCAGGACCGACCGCTGCCCAGTCAATTGTCATCCCCGCCAACAGCCCCGTTGAAGCGTTGTTTTCTGGAACGCAGCGAAACGACACGAATATCACAGTGCATTTTGTCGATGCCGGGCAAGATTCTGTTTCGAATTTTGACTCTACAATTTCCGAGGGTTGGACGACCTATGAGCGTGAGCGTGTCGAGGCAGCGCTGGCCTCGATCGCGGCTGTCATCAACATCACATTCACGATAACTTCGGACCCATCCGCAGATTTTCAACTAGTTAGAAGCGATGATCCGTTCTCTAACGCGGGTGAGCTGGGTTATTTCTATCTTCCAAACTTTACAGGCCAAAGCGTCGGTGTGTTCAACACAGATGGTTTTGGTTGGACAACATCCGGTCTACGGGACGGCGGAACAGGGTATACCACCCTGGTACATGAATTGTTGCATGGATTAGGGCTAGCTCATCCTCATGATGGGCGGACCATTCTTGACGGTGTCACACAGCCGTTTGATGATTTTGGGAGCAACAATCTGAATCAGGGCGTCTATACGACAATGTCCTACAATTCCGGCAACTTTGGCACGCCAAATTTCAATATTGGTTCCGAAGCCGGTCCAATGGCATTGGACATTGCCGCGTTGCAGGCAATCTATGGCGCAAACATGTCGCATGCGACCAGCGATGACGTGTACGAGCTGGACAGCACCAACAGCGACGGTGCCGCCTGGCGCGCCATATGGGATGCCGGTGGCACTGATACCATTCGCTATAATGGGTCTGCGGACACTGTGATCGACCTGCGCGAAGCGACACTGCAGTACGAGGAGGGCGGCGGTGGCTTCATTTCCCGCGCCGACAATGTCTCGGGCGGGTTCACGATTGCAAATGGCGCGATCATTGAAAATGCGATTGGCGGCAGCGGTGATGATACGATCATTGGCAATACCGTTGGCAATGACCTGAAGGGTCGCGGCGGTGATGATGACATCAGTGGCGATGCCGGAAATGACATCTTATCGGGCAATTCTGGTGAGGATACGCTTAGTGTCAGCAGCGGAGCAAACGCGCTTTTTGGCGGATCTGGCCGTGATACGATCAATGGCGGCTCGGGCTCGGACACGATCAACGGCAATGGCGGAAACGATATCCTGAACGGCAATGGCGGCAGCGATGCCATTTTTGGCGGGCGCGGAAACGACACCATCAATGGTGGCAGTGGCGACGATCAGATCACTGGCGGTTTGGGCGCAGACAGCCTGACGGGAGGTTCGGGGCTAGACACATTTATCTTTGATTTCGCCAGCGACAGTTACGCAGGAGCGGGCAATCGTGACACCATACAGGATTTTGATCTTGGAAACGACGATATCGATCTCAGCGGGATCGGGGGGCTCAGCTTTGCGGACGACATCAGTCTGACTGTCAGCGGCGGCAACACTGTGGTGGCGATTGACGTCAATGGCGATGATGTTGCGGATATGGAAATTTTTGTTTCTGGTGTCACAGGGCTTGGGTCAGGCGACTTCATCCTTTAGCGCAGCTGTCGTTTCGTGTAGAGACGGCGGTCAGGACTATAGCGCTTAGCGGGAACTGAAAAACATGCGGGTACTCGTCACCGGTGGGGCTGGATATATCGGCAGCCATACATTGCTGGAACTCATGGCGCAGGGTCATGAGGTGTGCGTGTTGGACAACTATTGTAACGCGACACCCGAGGTTTTGACCCGTGTGAAGGCGCTGTCAAACGGCAAAGTTTCGGACTTTAAAGGCGATGTGCGCGATGCGAACAGACTTGATGAGGTCATGCAGGCCTTTCGGCCAGAGGCTGTCATACATTTTGCCGGATTGAAGGCGGTTGGCGAAAGTACCGAAAAGCCGCTGCTGTACTACGATGTCAATGTGGCTGGGACCCTTGCGCTCTTGCATGCAATGGATCGCGTTGGCTGCAAGAAAATCATCTTTTCTTCGTCGGCTACAGTCTACGGTGATCCTGTCTATCTGCCGTATGATGAGGCGCATCCAACCAACCCTACGTCGGTCTATGGCCGGACCAAGCTTGTGGCAGAGGGGATGTTGACCGCCTGGACCGAAGCGCAGCCGGGCACGTCGGCGGTCTTGCTGCGCTACTTCAATCCGGTCGGGGCACATTCATCAACCAGACTTGGCGAGGATCCGAAAGATATCCCAAATAACCTTATGCCATTCATTGCGCAGGTGGCTGTTGGCAAGCGCGATGCGCTGACCGTGTTTGGGGAGGATTACGACACGCCTGATGGGACTGGCAAACGCGACTATATTCACGTGGTTGATCTGGCGCGTGCCCATGTCGCGGCGCTCAGCTATGCCAGTGAAAACGAAGGCGCGCGCCCTTTCAACATCGGCACTGGCGAAAGCTATAGCGTGCGCGACATGGTCGCTGCGTTTGAGCGGGCGAGCGGCAAGACCATACCAACCATACTGGCAGGACGGCGCGCGGGTGACATTGCCGAAATGCAAGCCGATGCCAGCCGGGCCCAAGCGGAATTGGGATGGCAGGCGACGCATAGTCTGGATGACATGACGGGTAGCACATGGGCCTGGCAGTCATCCAATCCCAACGGCTATCAGGATGAGGAATAATTGCGGGCCGGGTTACCAAAAAACTCCCCACGCCGAAGCGTGAGGAGTTGGGTACTCGAAACAAACTATAAAAACTTAGCCCCTGGGTCGTAATTAGCGGAAAACCGCCGACCACTCTGTGCGTTTTGTCACAGAGTGATGAATTTTAGATGAATTTCTTCAAATTTCGACGCTTTTCGCATGGATTCGCGTTGAAATGATGTCAAGGCCACGCCTTAAGGTTGTTTCGGCGACATCCGGTCGGTCTGCTTCGACATAAAGCCGTAATTCCGGCGCGTTACCGGAGGGCCGAACATGGACGATCCGACCGTCAACAAGCGTCATGCGGGGACCGTCTGTCTGATTGTAAGCCGCTTCAGTGCCGTCCAGTTGCGCCAAAAATGCGGCGCGTGCTGTGGTGCTGTCACACAAAATTTGAACAAAGTCCCGCGATGTCTGCATGGGAACCTCTTGCAGCCTGTCTGCTGCGGTAAATCGCGCGGGCTCTTCTGCGACCCGATCAGCAAGCCCCTTATCATCCGCCGCGACTAAGGCGGCGACAACCGGCAAAATCGCATCCCGTGTCATCAAAGGGGCAATCGGACCTGCGGGACCTTGCGCTTCGAATCCCAATAGAAACCCGCCATTGGCTTCATAGCCGACGACCTGTCCTAGTGCCGTTGCCATGCCTGCGATTACATATGGTGATCCAATGCGCGTACGAACGATGTCCTTGAACCGTGCTCCCAGTTCGACGCCTGTATTGGACGAGATGGGCGTGACGACCACCTCGGCACCCAAAGTCTGAGCCGCGATTTGACCCAACACATCGCCAACAATAACATGGCCCTTTGCGTCAGCGACAAGCGGGCGATCCCCATCCCCATCGGTTGAGATAATCGCATCGCATTGATGCTTGTCCGCCCAATCTCGCAGGTCTTGGCGAAGTTCGGGGGAAACGGCTTCGGTGTCGACCGGGATAAAGCTGTCTGATCGGCCAAGTATGATAACCTCGGCCCCCAAAGCGCCGAACAGATCTGCCATCAGGTCGCGACCTACAGCACTATGGGCGTAAAGACCGATCCGTCGGCCTGACAGTGCCGTGCCATAGGCATCCGTATAGCGCGCGATATAGGCCGCCGCGGCGGTCTCGTCGCGCTGCGCGGGCGGCCCGTCTAACTCCGGATATTTCTGCCCTAGCGCGCCTTGAATCGCCATTTCATGAGTTTTCGTTATCTCGCCTTCGGGCGTGTAGAACTTCAGCCCATTGCGATCTGCGGGAATATGGCTGCCGGTGATCATGATGGCGGCGGCATCCGCGCGCATCGCAGCCAATGCCAAGGCTGGCGTTGGCACCGATCCGCATAATGTCACTTGCAGGCCTGCCGCACGCCCCGACTGCATCACCATTTCTGCAATATCAGGTGAAGACGCGCGCAGGTCATGCCCAACAAAAAGACCATTCCCCACGGGACATGTCGCAATAAACGCGCGAACATGATCGCTGACACACTCCAATGTCAGCTCCGTAACCAAACCACGCAGACCGCTGGTGCCAAATTTGGGGGCCATTGATGTTCCTCGTCTTTCTGCACGGCCGCATCGTCACCTCAAACGGGCATCCAAAGCAAATTGCCGCGAATATACTTCAAATATGTCCCTGAATTAAAGGAAGTCCGCAGCAAGAACCACTCTGGCGTCACAATTCGATCATGGGTGTGCCCCCGCAATCATCGAGCCTTCTTTCGTGGGTTCTGGGGGGAACTTCAATGTTTGACATTTCATTTGTCACCTATCTGACTCGTCCCGAGGATATGGGCATCTCGCGGGTCACTGAGTTGGACATTTTGTCCACCGGCGAACGGACCTATCTGGTTGGGGCCACCCGGTACGACGGTGTGCTGCAAAGCTGGGCAATCGGGGGCGGGTCCCTTTCTTTGCTGGATACGTTTGCTTTCGACGGTACTCTTGCGGCAGGCGTCACCGGTTCCTTTGCACCGCTTGATCTGGCGAGCGGCACAGGCCTTGTGTCCGGTGGCGGGACAGGGGGTGGCTTGCAGACGCTTGCGTTGGCACCCGATGGCACATTCGGCGGCGTGACCGGCCTTGCGAGTGCTCCCCCCATCTTTGGCGGATTTCAACATGGTGTGACGGTCACGCTGACAAGCGGCAATCAGGTTGTGTACGGGGCCATTGTCGGTGAGGCTGGTATTGGTCGGTTGGATTTTGACGGCAACGGAACATTTCTAGGCCAGTCAATCATCGCTCCCTCACCGGGAAGCTACACAGCCCAGATGACCGCGCTGACCACTGCGCAGGTTAGCGATGCATCGTATCTTTTGACGGCAAGCAGCAGTGGCAACGGTTTGACCACCTGGGCCATTGCCGATGACGGTGCAGTCACAGCGGTTGAAAGCTTGGGTGTTGAAGATGGGCTATGGATCAATGCGCCCACCGCGATGGAGGTCGCAACCGTCTGGGGCACCAGTTACGCGGTTCTGGCAGCGGCAGGCAGCAGCACGCTCAGCGTCATGGAGATCGGGACAGATGGTGGCCTGACCATTCGCGAGCATATTCTTGACACGCGGGATACGCGATTTGCAGGCGTCACGGCGTTGGAAATCGTTACGCATGATGGCAAGACATATGTCATCGCAGGAGGTGCCGATGATGGGTTGACGATTTTTCTGCTGCTCGAAGGCGGTCAGTTGATCGCGCGTGCAACAATCGAAGATACGGTCGACATAGGTCTCGACAATATCAGCGCGATCAGTGCTGTTGGGCGGTCGAATGGTCTTGATATCTATGTTGCCAGCAGCAGCGAACCCGGAATAACGCAGCTACGGTTTGACACGGGAACGGCGGGGGTCACGACAACTGCAACCCTGGCAGGCGGACTTTTGGCGGGCACTGCGGGTGCAGATATCCTGCAGGGACACAATAGCGATGATGTGCTGGATGCAGGGGCAGGTCACGATATCCTTCGCGATGGCGCAGGGATCGATGTCCTGACCGGTGGCGCAGGGGCGGATGTCTTTATTCTGTCGCAGGACGGGCAAATCGACACAATCACAGATTTTGTGGTGGGCGAAGACAGAATTGACCTGTCCCTGTGGCCGCTCTTGCGTGACATCAGCCAACTGACGATCAGTATTCGTAGTGACGGGATGGAAATCAGTTACGGCAGCGAAACACTAATTGTGCAAAGTGCCAATGGCCAACCCATCGACTACCGAACCTTGCAGACCAGTGATCTGATCGGCGCAACCCGATTGCCGCAGAATATCGAACCCGGATTTCCTGGCCCGACCCAACCACCACTTGACACCACCTCTTCGGAACCAGTGCCCTTGGATCAGGGCGGCCCAAACAACCCACTAGCTGGCGCACAGGTTCTCGCGGTGGGCAACATTGATGTGGTGCGCGGTGCATTAAACGGCACTCCCGAACCCAGCGCTGCGGTGACCACGGGCGGCGGGACTGCAGACGTGCTGAGCGGTGGGGCAGAGATGGATGTCATCATCGCCGGTGGCGGCAATGATGTTGTGAGCGGTGGCGCAGGTGCGGACACATTGCTGGGCCGGGGCGGCGATGATTTGCTGAATGGCGGGGACGATCCAGACGTTCTTTTAGGTGGCGACGGTGACGACATTTTGGATGGTGGCAATGGTCAAGATCTGCTGCGTGGTGGTGCCGGTGATGACACGCTAGCGGGGGGCTTTGGCGATGATGTGCTGTTTGGAGAGGCGGGTGCCGATACGTTTGTCTTCAACGGTGGGGCGGATGTCATCAGCGATTTTGAGCAGGGTATCGATGTGATCACGCTGGATGCCTCCCTTTGGACCGGGCTGACCTCGGCTGCTGATGTGCTCTTTGTTTACGGCGACATCACTGGCGCACAGGCCACGATCAACCTAGGGGATGGTAATATCCTAATCATCGAAAACGTAATGGATTACAGCCAGTTGGCGGACTCAATCGCATTGTTCTAAAGCGACATCCAAAGAGCGTGACACAGCCCTTTGGATTTCAAGATCGTTGAGCGGTGTCAATTGCTGCAGCCGCGGCAAAAATCTGCAATGCAGAATTTACGGGTGACGCTCTATTGGGTTTGTGTGGCCAATGACGACACCGTGTTGATCAAGCCGACGGCGGTCAGGGCCGGCCCAAGTGCACTTTCGGTGCCATAGACAAGATCCCCATCTTGCAACAGGAAATTGCCTGCCGAGAACAGGCCATCGGCAGAGGTCAGATCGATCGTGAACACGACCCGTTCTTGCGGCGGACCTGTCAGGTCATCACGAACTGCCGTCGCCCCATATTCGCGGAGTATCAGGATGCCCTGCGGGTTGGCGCGGGCGTCGGCGACCCCGCCGACAATCGCCATGGCTTCGAGCGCTGTGACCTGTTCGGTTGGGAAATCATGGACGGCCTCGACCCCGGTTGCGCCAAGCGAAACGAACTGACGGTCATCGCCGATGAGCATTACGCGATCACCGCCTTGCAAGGCGGTGTCGAGGGCCGGGTCATCCAGCAAGCGGTCAAGCGACACGGCGAATGTGCGGCCGTTTCTGATCAGCCGCACCTCCGGATTGATCAAGTCGGGGCTGGCCCCGCCGCCAAGCGACAAAAGATCAAGGATCTTGAAATTGCGATCTGGCAATTGATAAAGCCCAGGCGCGTTCACGCCGGTGACCAGGTTCGCGGTATTCTGTCGCCCGGCTTCGACCGTGAGCTGCACTTGCGCTGACGGAATTGTCCGGATCAATTCCTCTTCAATGCGGGTGCGGGCCGTATTGGGCGACATGCCTGCAATGCGTAACTCCCCGATATACGGGACAAAAACGCGACCCTGCGTGCTTACCTCTGTTTGCTGCAAGGTTGTGGCCCGCTGTCCTGTCCCGGCGAGCAAGGAATTCTCTTCCGCATCCCAGACAGTCAAGGTCACCAGATCGCCCGGAGCAATGATAAGCGAGGCAGGTTGCTCTTGCCGATTGATCCATGGGTGCGATTTGCGTCCTTCCTGCGGCCAGGATTGCAGGGTTGGCAGCGTTTCTTTCGTGACCTCAAACACGGCAAAGTCATACACTGGTTCTTCGCCATCTTCCCGCGTTGTCGCGTTGGAGGCGGCCAGCACTTCGGACTGAAACCCAGCCCCGCGCGGTAGACCGCACCCTGCGATAACGAAACATAAAATCAGGGGCACAAGATGAGGCAGCTTCAACTTCGTGATTCCTTTTTTGGCGCTTGCGCAATCTATACGCAGCCGAGGCCAGACAACAACCATGCGAAATTACCCCGAATCTGACGTACAACATGCGTACAGAAGCTGTACAGATCCTGTACGTACAGCCGTGCAGACAGCCCAAGAACAATTCTTCGAACAAATCCCACCTTAAGCGCGTAGGCCACCAGTGTTGGACACCGTCGGAGTGATGGAATGAAGACGGGACGATCATTGCTGAACAGAACGCGATTTTTATTGGAGGTGTCGGGAGGCCGTAACAAATACTGGCATTCTGAATGCCGCAGATGGGTTTGCCATTCAGGGTAGCTTTGGCGAACAGACCGTCACCCTGGGCAAAGGCTCGCAAATTTTGGGCGGCGTTGATCTATTTGGCGGAGAGGATGTGCAGAATATCGCCGACGGTGTGAACGCCTTTGTCACGACAGACGGCGCGACGACCAGTCTGCAGACGGTGGATATCACAGGTCCTGCGGTGCTGGGCGAAGCGACGGCAGTGCTGGCCGGCCAGGCGCATCGTCGTGTCGATACAAAGACCAATGGCGCCTGGGCCAGCCTGATCTGGGCCGCTCGCAGT
The DNA here is from genome assembly GCA_038526325.1 of Pseudomonadota bacterium. Classification (GTDB taxonomy): domain Bacteria; phylum Pseudomonadota; class Alphaproteobacteria; order Rhodobacterales; family Rhodobacteraceae; genus Yoonia. The sequence continues at coordinate 21,713 of JBCBGX010000006.1, forward strand.
CGTGGTGAAGATGCTAAGGTGCTGGCCTATAGTCATCGCTTTGCCGGGGCCTACCTGACCCGCCCACTTGGCAACATCGCACTCACAGCGGGTCCGATTGCCGGGGTTGAAAGCCATGACAGCACGCGCGATGTGCTGGACAATCTTGAGGGGGTCGAGACTGCTACGGCCACCTTTGACAGCCAGTTCATCAGCGCCTCAGTCGCTGCAGAAATGGCCGCGTTTACGCTGGGTGCTTTGGAACTGCGCCCTTCGGCCATGACGGCCTATACGGTGTCATCCATTGACGGCTACACCGAAGAGGGCACGACCAATGCCAATTTGCAATTCGACAGCCGCACCGCCCAAACCCTGACCACACGCGCTCAGCTTGAGACGGTGACCGCATTGGCCAATGTCGATCTGGCCTATCGGTTTGGTGTCGATGGACGGTTTGGCAATGAGGACGACATTGCAATCACCTTTGATGGCCAAAGCCAAGACTTTGCGGCCGGTGATAGTGACGCGGTTTTGGTGGGTTTCCTGGGGGCGCAGGCCCGGTTTGCGCCTGCAGATGGGCTGCACCTGGTTGGCGATGTGGAATATGGCTTCGCCGATGGTGAGGAGCAGACATTCGGCGCCAGCCTTAATGTCAGTTTCGCCTTCTAGAAATCGATAGCGAGGCCCTTCTTTTCCCAATCCCCATAGCGCACGGGTTCCGGTCCGTCGCGTCCGCCCAGTTCCGGGGGTAGATCAAGCTTGGCTTTTTTGCGGCGCTCCTCGGCCTCGGCCAAGGCGCGCTGGGCGGCGGGTGGCAGGTCTTGGGCGTCGTCGGACATCGCGGCTCTCCTTGTCGGGGCGTAATGTTTAATATACCCCGCGCAGGGCCTGCATCAAGAGAGTTACCATGCGCCAAACTGGCCTGCCTGCCCGCCGCACTGCCCATTATCTGCTGATGCAGATCACGGGCGAGGGCCGTCTGATGGCAGAGCTGATCGCGGATGGCGCGTTGGCTGATTTGCCGGCAGAGGATCGCGCCCGGGCACAGCGGCTGGCGACCGATGCGTTGCGAGGGCTGGACCGGGCGGACCGGATGCTGAAACCTTACTTGAAAAAGAGCCCGCCAGCTCATGTCATGAATGCGCTACGCCTTGGCGTAGTCGAACTGTGTGGCGGCGAGGCGGCCCATGGGGTCGTGAATGCCTATGTCGAGATCATAGGGCGCAATAAACGCACGCAGGCGATGAAGGGTCTCACCAACGCGGTGCTGCGCAAGATCGCGGTCGAAGGGCCCGACGGATGGACGAAACGTCCTGTCCCGCTGATGCCCGGCTGGTTGCGGCAACCTTTGGTGGCGGCCTGGGGGCGCAAGGCGGTAGCCGGGATGGAAACTGCGCACTTCGCAGGTGCGCCACTGGATCTGAGCGTCAAGCAGGATGCAACAGCTTTGGCTGATGCTGTTGGCGGAACAGTTCTGCCCACCGGATCAGTGCGGGTGGCGAATGCTGGTCAGGTATCGGCCCTGCCAGGGTATGACAGCGGCGATTGGTGGGTACAGGATGCGGCGGCGGCGATCCCGGTCAAAGCCTTGGGCGATGTGACCGGACTGCGCGTTGTCGATCTCTGCGCCGCCCCGGGGGGAAAGACCCTGCAACTGGCCGCTGGCGGTGCTGATGTAACGGCAGTCGACATGTCCGCGCGCCGGATGGAACGGGTCGCGCAAAACCTGGCACGTACCGGCTTGACTGCGAAAACGCTTGTGAGCGACGCGTTTGAATTCGCAGGGCAAGAATTTGATGCGGTGCTGCTGGATGCGCCTTGCTCAGCCACCGGGACGCTGCGCCGCCACCCTGATTTGCCCTATGCCAAGGATGGGTCAGAGTTTGGTATGCTGATTGATCAGCAGTCCGCGATGATTGACCATGCGCTGACCCTGTTGAAACCCGGCGGGCGGTTGGTTTTTTGCACCTGTTCACTGTTGCCAGACGAAGGCGAGGTGCAGGTGGAAGAGGCGCTGGCGCGCCATCCCGGGCTTTCGGTCTTGCCTTGTGCCGTTCCCGGCATTGATCCGGACTGGCAAAGCGAAGAGGGTGGTCTTCGCCTGCGCCCGGAATACTGGCCCGATCTGGGCGGAATGGACGGATTTTATGTGGCCGTCCTGCGAAAGCCTGCGTGACTTAGCGTTAACCTTTGATATGGTTCGGGCAAAAGCGAACTGAGGCCGCAGATCTTGCCACATCAGACCTCTTGGCGCACGCGCCGGATTGACTTTATGCATCGGATCCACGCTTGGCGTGCTGGGCGAGCAGATGCCGCAACGGCCTTTGTCTCAGCGCCCGAACCTCGTTCAATCGGGGTTGTGGCGAGGGGCCGGCAGTTGGTGGCGGGCAATTTTCTGTTCTCGGGCCTGCTGGTCGAAGGCCCGGATCTGTCGATCTGGGACATTTCTGATCAAAAGCCCGAGGTTGCAGGTGAAATCCACGGAACAACATGGCTGGATGATCTGGCGGCCTTGGGGGATGACAAAGCACGCTCCCGCGCGCAAGCGTGGGTATCTGAATGGATTACTCGTTACGGCAATGGCAAAGGCCCCGGTTGGAAACCTGATCTGACAGGACGCCGGGTGATCCGTTGGATCAATCATGGTTTCTTTCTGTTGCGCAATCAGGACAAAGCCGCGGGGCAGGCCTATTTTGAAAGCCTTGCCCGTCAGGTCTTGTTTCTGTCGCGCCGCTGGAAAACCGCCACACCCGGTTTGCCCCGGTTTGAGGCGCTTGCCGGGACGATTTATGCGGGTTTGTCGCTGGAGGGGATGGAAGATCACGTCGACCGCGCTGTCGGCGCGCTGGCCAAAGACTGCGATCTTCAAATTGATGCGAATGGAGGGATCGTAACGCGGAACCCTGAGGAGTTGCTGGCGGTGGTGACTTTGCTCAACTGGACGGTTGAGGTGTTGCAAGAGACTGGACGGGATGTACCGCCACAGATCATGCGTGCTGTTGTCCGCAGTGTGCCAACCTTACGTGGACTAAGACATGCGGATGGCGGGCTTGCGCGTTTTCATGGCGGCGGTGCGGGTCTTGAAGGTTTGCTGGATCAGGCTCTTGCCGCCTCCGGGGTCAAGGACGCCCCTGGGAAGGGGCTACATATGGGTTTTGCACGGCTAACCGGTGGCCGGACGACCATTCTTGTGGACGCGGCCGCCCCGCCGGCTGGGCGCGCTTCGGCGCGCGCGCACGCCAGCACGCTGGGGATGGAGCTCACATCTGGTCGTCGACCGGTAATTGTGAATTGTGGATCAGGTGCGCGGTTTGGCGAAGACTGGCGGCGGGCCAGCCGGGCCACGCCAAGCCATAGTGTAGCGGGTTTGGATGGTGTCTCATCATCCCATCTTGGCGCTCAGGACCTTTTGACCGAGATCCCGTCGTTGGTACGCGTCAATGTGGACGATCCGCGAAAGCTGGAAGTCTCGCATAACGGATATCAGGCAAGTCATGGTATAACCTGTGCCCGGCTTTTGACGTTGTCGGTCGATGGTCGGATGCTAGAGGGCGAGGATCTGTTGACCACACTCACTGACGGGGACAAGCAACAGTTTGATCGGGCGTTGGACGCGACCAAATTGCAGGGCTTTCCATTTGCCATCAGGTTTCATTTGCACCCTGATGTAGAACCGCACCTGGACATGGGCGACACAGCTGTGTCCATGACCCTGAAATCAGGCGAAGTCTGGGTGTTTAGGCATGACGGTGCGGCCAATTTGAGCCTCGCACCATCGGTTTATCTGCAAAATGGACGATTAAAGCCGGTTGCCACTCAACAGGTGGTTTTATCCGGCCGCGCAATGTCCTATGCGACACGCGTTCGTTGGTCTCTGGCCAAGGCGCAGGACACACCACAAGCGGTGCGGGACCTGGTGCTGGCTGATCCGATGGACGTGACCGAATAACACCTTTGCTAGGGACCTTCATGACCGACCTCGCCCCACTGCGCCGCGCGCTTCTTTCCGTATCTGACAAGACCGGGTTGATTGACCTTGGCCGCGCACTGGCCGCACAAGGGGTGGAGCTGTTGTCCACCGGCGGGTCGGCCAAAGCCCTGCGTGATGCGGGACTAGAGGTGCGCGATGTCGCAGATGTGACCGGGTTTCCCGAGATGATGGATGGGCGGGTGAAGACCTTGCATCCCGTCGTCCATGGCGGACTGCTCGCCCGGCGTGATCTGGAAGGGCACCGTGATGCGATGGTCGACCATAATATCGGGCCGATCGACCTGTTGGTCGTGAACCTCTATCCGTTTGAAGAAACGGTGGCCAAGGGTGCTGATTTCGACACTTGTATCGAGAATATCGATATCGGCGGGCCTGCGATGATCCGCTCTGCTGCCAAGAATCATGCGTTCGTCACTGTAGTGACGGATGTGGAGGATTACGATGTGGTCCTGGCAGAGCTTGATGCCAATGACGGGCAAACGACGCTGGCCTTGCGGCAGCGTCTGGCGCAGACCGCCTATGCGCGCACGGCCGCCTATGACACGGCGGTTTCAACCTGGATGGCAGTGGCGATTGGGGCAGATCAACCGCGCCGGCGGTCGTTTAGTGGGACGTTTAAGCAAACGATGCGCTATGGTGAGAACAGCCATCAAAGAGCTGCGTTTTACACCGATGGCACGGGCCGCCCGGGTGTCGCGACGGCGGTACAGCATCAACGACACCGATGCGGCCTTTGAATTGGTGGCAGAGTTTGATCCGGCGGAGGGACCTGCCGTTGCCATCATCAAACATGCCAACCCATGCGGCGTGGCGCGGGGGGAGACATTGGCCGAGGCCTACACCAACGCCTTTGACTGCGACCGGACCAGCGCCTTTGGTGGAATTGTCGCGCTGAATCAGCCGCTGGATGAAGCGACGGCCAAGGCAATTGTTGAGATTTTCACCGAAGTTGTTATCGCCCCCGGAGCGTCGGATGCGGCCAAGGCTGTCTTTGCTGCAAAGAAGAACCTGCGGCTGCTGACAACGGATGATCTGCCCGATGTGAAGGCACCGATCACGACCTATCGTCAGGTCGCGGGCGGGATGCTGGTGCAGGACAAGGATACGGGCTTTGTCGGGATAGATGATCTGAAAGTTGTGACCAAGATCGCCCCGACGGATGGGCAGATGGCAGACCTGCTGTTTGCTTGGAAGGTCGCGAAACATGTCAAATCGAACGCGATTGTCTATGTGAAAGACGAGGCGACTGTGGGCGTGGGCGCAGGACAGATGAGCCGCGTGGACAGTGCCCTGATCGCCGCCAAAAAAGCCAAACGTATGGCAGAGGCGATGGGGTTGTCCGTGCCACTCACCAAAGGATCCGCGGTGGCCTCTGACGCGTTCTTTCCATTTGCCGACGGTCTGATGGAGGCGGCAGGCGCCGGTGCGACCTGCGTGATCCAACCCGGCGGGTCGATGCGCGATGATGAGGTGATTGCGGCGGCAGACGAGGCCGGGATCGCCATGGTCTTTACCGGCATGCGGCATTTCCGGCACTAGGGGGCGATGCGATGCGGCTGATGTTCTGGACAGGTTTCTGGATTTTCCTGATTGATCAGGTGATCAAGTTTTTCGTTCTGTTTCAGGTCTTTGGCTTGCAATGGGCGCAAGTCCGGGTGCCATCAGATCAGCTGCCACGCCCGGAAACGGTTGAGGTGTTTCCGCCCTTCCTTGTGCTGCGTATGGCTTGGAATAGGGGCGTGAATTTTGGCCTCTTCGCCGAATATGACATGCGCTGGGTACTGATCGGTGTGGCCTTTGCCATCACTGCGGGGGTCATCTGGTGGCTGAGCCGCACGGGCGGCAGCAAATGGACCTTTGTCGCCGGTGGCTTTCTGATTGGCGGGGCGATGGGCAATGTCATCGACCGGTTCTTTTATGGCGCCGTGGCGGATTTCCTGAACATGTCCTGTTGCGGGATCAACAACCCATATGCGTTCAATGTGGCCGATATCGCTATCTTTATCGGGGCGATTGGGCTGGCATTTCTGGCCGAGGATGACAAACCCAAGAAGGCCAAGAAGAAGGCGTGACCTCCCCCAAGGGTTAGGCTAAACAAACGCGACGGCCTGATAGGATCCCTTATGCGCGCTTTGACACTTTCGGTTTTAGCTCTGACGCTCGTCGCGGCTTGTGGCAATACGGACCGCCCATTGCGGGATCTGCGCGCTGCCGGTGGCGGCCCCGATGAATTTGCTGTGATTCCACAAGAGCCGCTGGTGTTGCCGGGTAACAGTAGCCTGCCGCGCCCCACGCCGGGCGGCGTGAACCGTGCGGATTCGACACCCAACGCGGACGCGATCCGCGCGCTGGGCGGGGCAGCTTCGGCACAGGTTGCAGGGGGCATTCCCGCCAATGACGCGGCCCTTGTCAGCCACGCCAGCCGATATGGAACCGAGCCCAACATTCGCGCACAATTGGCGGCAGAGGACGAACAAATCCTGAACCGCGCGCGCCGCTCCAATATTCTGAACCCGCTGGGTCGCGACAGGTATTTCCCGGCCTACGCGCGTCAGGCATTGGATGCCAGCGCCGAGCAAGAGTGGTTACGTGGTCTTGGTATCGCTGTGCCAGCCGCTGTCATCGTGGAACCTTTGGCCCGACCACTGGTCGTCCCGCAGACGCCGGAACCGCAAGCGGAAGTGGCCGAGCCCGGCCTGCTACAACGCACGCTTGATCCATTCATCAACCGAGTTTTGGGGCAAGATCAACCGTCAGATGGGCCTCAGGAAAACTGCGTTTTCCAAACCGTGCCACCGGACAACAGGTTGCAGCGCGTCTGCACCCCGGTTGACGGCGACAGCCAATAACCTGAACCTCACATCCGCGTATGGCGCCTTGAAGAAATGCCCAACTGGCGTAAGTAACCGGTCAGTCATTTCAAAAAGGGTGCCTATGACACGCATTATCGCCGCTTTGGTTT
>JBCBGX010000007.1:0-28347 GCA_038526325.1 Pseudomonadota bacterium
CGGTCACTTGTGCGGTGGTTTCGCGCGCATAAGCATCTTGGCGAAACAGGAGAGTGGTCACGATGGGTCTCCTTTCAGAACTTCGGGATTGCGCAACCAGATGTCACGCTGCGCAAATGGTATTTCGATCTCCGCCTCGGCAAACTGTTTTGCGATTTCGTGGTTCATTTCGGATTTCACGGTCAGCACATAATTGACGTCTCGCAAGATCGCCCGGATCTCAAAATCCAGTGCGTCCGCGCCAAAGCCCTGAAAGATGACAGAAGGCGGCGGCGCCATAACAACTTGCGGGTGGGCTTCGGCGATGCTTTGCAAAATCGCCGTCACTTTTTCGATATCTGATCCATAGGCCACACCCACCGGAACAATCACGCGGCCCACCAGGTTGCCGCGGGTCCAATTGGTGACCTGGCCGCTGACAAGATCGGCATTAGGAACTATGACATCGGTGCGGTCAAAGGTTTCGATCCGAGTGGACCGCACCGATATGGCGCGCACATAGCCCATCTGCCCGCCTACCTCGATCCAATCGCCTTCGCTGACTGGACGCTCAATCAGCAGGATGATGCCAGAGACAAAGTTCGACACAACATTCTGCAGCCCAAAGCCAATCCCAACCGAAAGCGCACCAGCAACAATCGCAAGGTTCGACAGGTCAATCCCCGCACTTGTGATCGCAACAATCGCCGCCAGGAAAATCCCCACATAACCGAAACCAGCCACAATCGCGTTCTGCCCGCCGATATCCAACCGGGTGCGCGGCATGACCGAGCGTCGCAGCGTGCCCTGAATGAAGCGGGTGATCAGATAGCCAATGGCGAAGACAAGAACAAAGGCCAGGAAATCCGTTGGCGAGATCCGCGCATCGCCCAGTGAAAAGCCTTCGCGAAAGCGGCTCCACAATTCCCACAGATCTTCAACCCTGACACCCCAGATGATTGCAAAGACCGGTAGGCTGACCAGATAAATCACGAAACTCAGAAACACCGGCAACAGGGCTGCAAAACCTTTGGTGGGTTCGTCGGTTACCCTCGGTGCGGTGACGTCATTCAATACGCGCTGGACCAACAGAACCATGCCAGCAAGACCCAGCGACAGGATTGCAGGGATCATCAGCGCTGCCGCCGCAGCACCATACCCCACCGCAGCCAAAACCGGTGCGACAACGGCCACAAAAGTACAAAACCGCCCCAAAAGGCCGCGCATCCGCCCTTCCGAGACGACACCATCAGAGATCGGCTCGGGTTTGGTGCGCAGGGCCCGCCCAAAGCGCCAAAGCAAGATCCCCATCAAAACCATAAGTGGCCAGGCAAAGGCGGCCCGGGGACCATCATCCATCTCGATGGTTTGCAGACCCTGGTTCAGCACGATCCAGACGGCCAGAGTCCACCCGATAGCAGATGAATACCGTCGCCCAGACGCACGCGTCTTTTCACTATGTCCCAAAAAGCCGGGTTTAGACCCCACCGGAAAAATCAGACGGCCCAGCCACCAGGCGAATAACACGACAAATCCTGCTTCAGGCAATGCCGCTACCACGTCGCTTCCGCGCAAGCCAAAGATATCAAGCGTGCGCAAAGCTTCGGCAAGTGCGACCAGACCCAGCGTTGGGATCAAAAGCTGCGCAAGAGACAATACGAACAACCAAACAGGCCCGAACCTACGGTTTTGCTGATGGACTTGCTGGCGCCAGCTGGTCAGACGCCGTCGGAACAATCCCAAACAGGCGATTGCCACAACAATGAGCGCCAAGGCCCGTGGCAATGCGTTGATCAGTTGGCCAGAGCCCAGTTGCTGTTCCGCGCGTGCACGCGTCTCCACCCCAATCACGCTGATCAAGTCCCATGTCGCGGCCACTGCCCCGGCAAAATGTGAAAAATTCAGCGGTGAAGGACCCCTGACGGTCAGAGCCGCGGTCTGTCGTTGTCGCAGTTGGGCGTCAAATTCGCTGATCAGACCGTTTGCCCGGGCAAACGACTCCTCTGCGAGAAGCCTTGGCGCTATCAACTCTTGCCGCTGAGCCTCTAACGCGGCGCGCCGACTTGCGACTGGTTCGGCCTCTTCCCCACTTTCAGGTACGGCGCCAAGAGCTGCAATTTGCGCATCAACCGTTGCAACCCGCCCGGCATTAATGGACGTCCGCGCCAAAAAGACATCGCGCCAGGTCACGAGCTCAGCCCGCAACCGCCGCAAAGCAAAATCTGAAGCATCTTCGCGACTGGCCAATTGTTCAGCACGTTCGGCAATACGGTCCCACCCGGTATCCTCTTCCGCCTGCACTGCAGGAAGGTCGGGCGTTTCTTGGGCTACGGCAGATACCGGCCCAAAAAGCATCAGGATACCAAAAAGAACTCCAGAAAGTCGCTGAAGGATCATGCGTCCTCGAACACGGTGGGCACATCTGCCTTTGCCTCAAACCATGGTGGTGTCGGCAAGCCCTTGGCCCGCAAGAAGTCGGGGTTGAAAATCTTGGACTGATAGCGCGTGCCGTAGTCACAGAGTATGGTGACAATCGTGTGGCCCGGTCCCAAATCGCGGGCCAAACGCATGGCACCCGCGATGTTAATACCCGTCGAGCCGCCCATGCACAGACCTTCATGCGCCAGAAGATCAAAGATGATAGGCAAAGCCTCTGCATCCGGAACCTTATAAGCAAAATCAGGCGTGAACCCTTCCAGGTTAGCTGTGATGCGCCCCTGCCCGATCCCTTCGCTGATCGAGTCGCCAGCGGGTGGCACCTGATCGGTATATAGCTTGTAAAGCCCCGAGCCATCCGGATCGGTCAGCCCAACCTTAACACCTTTCGGCTGTAAGACCTGCGCCACCCCTGCAAGCGTGCCACCCGACCCGCAAGCACAGGTAAATCCGTCAATCTTTCCGCCTGTCTGTTCCCATATCTCGGGCGCGGTGGTTTCAATATGGGCCTGTCGATTGGCCACATTGTCAAACTGATTGGCCCAGACTGCCCCATTGGGTTCGGTTTTATTCAATTCCACCGCCAGACGGGCCGAGTATTTCACATAGTTGTTCGGGTTCGCGTAAGGGACCGCTGGCACTTGGACCAGATGCGCGCCCGCGATGCGCAGCATTTCTTTTTTCTCTTCGCTTTGCGTTTCGGGGATCACGATCACAGTCTTGAAACCCATCGAAGCGCCGACCAATGCCAGACCGATCCCGGTATTGCCTGCTGTTCCTTCGACAATCGTGCCACCCGGTTTCAGAGCCCCGCGCGCAATCGCATCCTTAATCATGAACAGGGCCGCGCGATCCTTAACCGATTGGCCAGGGTTGAGGAACTCCGCCTTTCCCAAAATGGTGCAGCCTGTGGCCTCGGATGCTGCGCGCAGCTTGATCAAAGGGGTGTTTCCGACAGCGTCTGCCAGGTCGTTTCGGATCGTCATCAGGGCGCCTTTCCTTGTCAGGCCTTCTGTGTAGGACCGGACCCGAGCGACATCAAGTCAGGCCACGCAACCTATCGCGATGTCGGGAGAGCCAATAGAGCAGAAAGAAAAGTGGGCCGGTTGCTATTTCGCCTGTGTCCAAAAGATCCATGGCCCCCAGAAAGCTTATTGGATGCAAGCGCAGATCTTCGCTTTCACCCGCAATGCCGCCAAGATAGGCCTCGTTCATCGGCAGGTCACATAGCCCCACATACGTGTAAAAGTAATCAGTGCTGGCCCCTGGCGACGGATAGAATGACCCCGAAAACGCCAGATCCCTTAGGGTTATTCCAGCCTCTTCCAATGCTTCGCGGCGCGCGGCGTCTTCGGGTGTTTCGCGCGCATCTACAATTCCAGCAACAGGTTCTAGCATCCACGGGTTGGGATCGTTGCGTATAACCGGCCCAAAACGCAGTTGTTCAACAAGCAACACACGGTCGCTAACAGGATCATATGGCAACAAAATTGCAGCATCGACGCCTTCAAAAATCTCCCGCGACAACAGATCACTTTGACCACCCCGAAACTGGCTGTGACGTACAGAAAAACGCTGATAACGGAAAAAATGACCGAGCGGGGGTTTCCGATCAAGCACCTTGATATCCCCGTCGCGGGGGGTGTGGCGGAGCGTCGCTGGCCCTGCTGTTGCGCGATGCCTCGCCCAAGCACGCGCTTCCATCATCGGCCACATGGATCGCAAAGTATCATGGTCCGGTATTGGATCGTGAGAGAACAATTCCTGCACAGCAAAGACGGCGGGACGCTCATGATCAGATTGCCAGACAGAGAATGACCATGGGCCTTCGCCTGCCATCAGCTCTGGCAGCGGCATGTAGCACTGTGCTCGGGTTGGGCCATTTGCTGTTTCCACCTCGACTGGCTCTGCCTTGTAGCCAAATGCGCCTTCATAGCTGTCAAGGCGTGCGGCTTGCGCATCGGTTAAATCTGTAAAGACAACGCCTTGCGCGGTCTGCCCGGGGGCGGACTTAATCAGCGGGACCACACCACCGGCGACGGGAAGAACCTGATAGCCCACAAGGCGTGCGGCAAAAGGGGCGCCTATTGCTCCACCAGCCACCGCTCTCATGAGCTCCAGCGATTGCAGGGTCCCGTAAACGAAAAGATTCATGTCCGTCAGGAATAAGTCTTGCCGAAATACTCAGCAACCAGCCCACAGACGATACCGCCCATCACCAGAGTTATCAGGAAAGGAATATCCAAGAAGCGGATCGATTGTTCGATAATCAGTTCAAACATACCAACAACGGCATCCATCGGGCCATCGTAGCGGTTGCGAAATGCGTTTGAAATCATTTGGTTGCCGCCCAAAGCTGCCAAAACACAGAAAGAAAACGCACCAATCGTGGTCAGGCCGTTACTAACGGCTTGCCGGTACCCCTTTCCTGCGCGGCTTCCACAGACAGTCCAGCCAAGAAACAAGCCAAGCCCAGAACATAAAGGTAATAGGTATTGCGGCGGTCGCTCTTCGGGAAAAAACGGCCCCATTATGCCACCCAGATACCATCCAAACAATGCGAATACTACGGCCCCTGCAAGACGTCCGGCTGTTGGCATATCGATCGTTCCTCGTTCACCGATTGTGGCCAGTGTCTACGCGCTCCGGCTCACGGTTATCTGCGTCACGTCGCAGTTTCGGCTATCGAATGTCGCCGCACAAGAGGTCAGATAAAAATCCCACATCCGCTTGAACCGCTCGTCAAAGCCTTGGGCTGCCACCTGTTCCCATTTTTCATTGAATGTTTCATACCAACGCCGCAAGGTCAGACCATAGCTGCTGCCAAATTCAATCGATCCGGCGACATTTAATCCAGCCTTTTCAATCTCTTGCCGTAGGATTGTTGGCCCTGGAAGCATACCACCTGGAAAGATATATTTCTGGATGAAATCCACGCCTTTGCGGTAGGACGGGAACCGCTCATCTTTGACAGTGATGATCTGAAGTGTTGCGTTCTTGCCCGGTTTCAGACACTCCCGCACCGTTTTGAAGTATGTCGGCCAGTACTTTTCGCCCACCGCTTCAAACATTTCGATGCTGGCGATGCCGTCATATTTTCCTTTTTCATCCCGGTAATCCTGCATCTTGATCTCGACCATGTCGGACAATCCAGCCTTGGCAATCCGCTCGACCGCATAATCATGCTGTTCCTGGCTGATGGTTAGGCCGGTCACCTTGATCCCGCGCTCTTTGGCGGCGTATTCTGCAAAACCGCCCCAGCCGCATCCGATCTCCAGAACGTGGTCCCCTGCTTTGGCCCCCATTTGATCGACCATGCTTGCGTATTTTGCCCTCTGGGCTGCTTCGGTACTTTCCTGCCCCGTTTCAAAGATCGCCGATGAATACGTCATCGTGTCATCCAGCCACAGGCTGTAAAAATCATTCCCCAGATCGTAGTGATAACTTATGTTCTTGCGGGCCTGAGTTTTGGAATTTCGCTGCATCCAGAACCGCAACCGTTCATAGGCCCGGATCACCGCCTGTGCTGGGAAACCATCATAGATGTGGTCAGCATCATCATGCATAAAATCCATCACCGCCATGAGATCCGGCGTGGTCCACCAACCGTCCAGATAGGCCTCCGAAAAGCCCATATCGCCTTCGCGGACTGTGCGGGCAAACAAGTCATCGTTATGCACATGCACTTCCGCAATGTGGCCAGGTTTCGGGCCTTCGGCGCGAAAATGACGCCCGTCAGGCAGAATGACGTCAACGCGCCCTTTGTTGAGATGTTTGATCTGGTCAAACACGCGCGCAAAGTAACGAGGCAGGTTCGGCTGCCCGTCAGTACTGGTTAAAATCATCTGAGTTCCTGTTGTCATATATTTTCTTATCGGGCGTGCCCGGCCTTATTTTTCCTCACGTTAACCATTGATACGGCGAAGTCACGGAAAACGTTCAAAAATTGTTTGACTGCTGTTGGGAAAATTAAAAGTTACGGGCTTCATAAGCTGCCAAGGCGCGTTTGCGCCCTTCATTCGCTGGGACAATCGGGTCGGGGTAATGATCCTGTGCTGACATTTGCCAAGAGGCTGGGATCATATCGAAATATGAAAGCGCAGTTTCTGACGGGCGCTTTGTGCCTTCCGCGATCCAACGTTTCACATAGGCCCGGTCCTTGTCAAACTTGTCCAATTGCGTGACCGGATTGAACACTCGAAAATAGGGTGTCGCATCTGGTCCAGAGCCTGCTGACCACTGCCAGCCCATCGCGTTGCTGCACGGGTCCCAATCGATCAAACAATCTGCAAACCAGTCCATCCCTATTTTCCAGTGGCTTAGCAAGTGCTTGGTCAGATATGACGCGACGATCATGCGACCCCGATTATGCATCGTGCCGGTCACATACATCTCACGCATGGCCGCATCGACAAAGCGGATGCCCGTACGCCCGCGCTTCCAGGCTGTGACCTGATCCGTTTCATTGGTGTTCCAAGGAAACGCATCCCAATCCTGTTTCCAGTTATCTTGGACAATGCGCGGCGTGAAATGCGCCAGGTGATAGGCAAACTCGCGCCAGACGAGTTCTTTCAGGAACACCTCTGCATCGTCCTTGCCCTCGTGCAGGGCGCGCAGCCCGGTATGCCAGCAGGTGCGCGGGCTGATCTCGCCGTAGGTGAGGTTTTCTGACAGCCGCGATGTGCCGTCAATCGCAGGCAAATCGCGGTTGTGCGAATAGCGCCCGACACGATCGGCAATAAATGCCTCCAGCCGGTCTGATGCGGCACTTTCGCCCACAGTACAATACCCGGTCAAAATCTCAGCCCCGCGCCGCATTGGGGCACTCAACCGCCAGTCCGCAATGCTGTCAGAGGCAGGCCACGCTTTTGGAGCTGGAATAGAGACGGGCGTTGGCAGGCAATCGGGCACCTCCCTGCCCTGCACGGCTTTCCACATCGGCGTATAGACTTTGTAAAAGCCACCGGTCTTCGTTTGCACTGTCCAAGGCTCAAACAGCAGATGACCGGCGAAGCTTCGCACCTCAAGCCCATCATCCTTTAGCGCAGCCTTGATATTGGTATCTCTCGCCTTGCTGTCGGGATCGTAAAGGCGCGACCAATAAACCGCGCCTGCCCTGGTGTCTTGGATCAGATCACGCAGGACGGGCAAGGCAGATCCTTTGCGCAGGATCAGCCGGCTGCCTTTGTCTGCAAGAGATTTCTCCAAAGCCTCAACACTTAGACCCATTCGCATCTTTGGGGCCGCGCCCAAGGCGTCGATTTGGTCGTCATATATGAAAACCGGGATCACCGGGCGCCCGGCTGCACAGGCCGCGCTCAGCGCCTCGTGATCGCCCAGACGCAAATCGCGACGGAACCATAGGATGATGGGGGATGTGCTCATATAACCTCCGCTCAGGTCTGATTAGCCTGACTACGAAAGAGGACCTAGCCCAAAGGTTTGCGGGTCAAGCACCCGGGCAGAACAAAGGCCCCGCTGCGGGTGCAGGGGGCCTTTGAAAATGTGCCGATCGCTTATTCGGCTGGTGTCGCCACGGGATCAACCGTCACCGATTCAATCCCATGCGCTGCCCGCCTGCCATCGTTCCAAATGGCTTTGACCAATGCGATACACATCAGTGCCATAACGATCGAGAACGGTAAGGCCCCGATCACCATGGCCGTCTGGATAGCGCTGGTACCCCCGGACAAAAGTAATCCGCCAACCACAAGCGCCAGGGCTGCACCCCAGAACATGATGTGCGGGCGTGCTTTTGGCCCTTCGTCACCGGCTGCGTTGATCGTGTTCACGATCAGCACAGCAGAGTCAGCCGAGGTTACAAGGAACGTCATTAGCAACACGACGATCATCACCGCCATGCCCCAAGCCAGCCATTCGCTGATCGGCGACAGCATGAACTCGGTCATTGCAAAGATCTTGTCGCCATTGCCTGCGCCGAGGATCACGCCATTGGCATCGCCATTCAGCTCCAGATCGACAGCCGTACCACCGGCCCAGGCGAACCAGACAAAGCACATCAGCGATGGCACGATCATCGCGCCCAGCACGAATTCACGGATCGTCCGACCGCGCGAGATGCGCGCCAGGAACAGACCCACAAAGGGTGCAAAGGCGATCCACCAGGCCCAGTAGAACACCGGCCACCAGCCCTGCCATGTGGTCAGGCGGTTTTCCAGGGTGCTGTCATAGACGGCGGCGATGTCCGCTTCGGAAACAGCGATGCCGCTATCGGCCATAGAGGCCGCAACGCCTTCAACCGATGCGCCAGGGCTGGACAGTGCGGACAGTACCGATTGTGCCTCCGCAGCTGACAGGCTCTGGATCGCCGCCGGGGCCGAGGCAACAAAAGCATCAAGGCCGACACCGGAATAGACCTGGAACGACAGACCCGGCAGAGCCACAAGATAATCCCAGATGCCAACAAAGAAGGCCGACGCGCCAAACCATGTTGCGCCAAAGATGATAAAGAACCCAAGCAGGATGATCGACAACACCATGTTGATGTTCGACAACCATTTGATCCCTTTGCCAACGCCAGACAACGCCGAAAGGGTCGACGCGCCCATGATAAAGAGCAGCGCCACGACGATGCCCATGGTATTCACGGTTCCGGCAATACTTGCGCCAGCCGCGTCAACTGCACCGTCGGGATAAACCAAACCACCAATGCCAATGCGCGTCAGGCCTGCGACAAACTGATCGACCCCAAAGCCTAGGGTTTGTGCGACGCCAAGAATGGTCGCCACAACGGCAACGATATCAATGATGTGGCCCAATGTGCCCGACAGCGCCTTACCGAATAGCGGCGTCAGCGAGGACCGGATCGTCAGGGGTAAACCCCTGCGGTAGCTGAAAAACGCTAATGCCAGTCCAGCAATTGCGTAACACGCCCATGCGCCCAGCCCCCAATGCAAGTAGGACCAAACATAGGCTGTACGCACATTGTCGGCAGCCAGAGCCGTTGTCGTACCTGCGATGGTAGACGGGTTTTGGCCGAAATGCGCGACTGGCTCTGCCACCGCCCAAGTCAGCATGCCCACGCCGATCCCAGCCCCGAACATCATGGAAAACCACGAGAAATTCGAAAATTCCGGCTCTTCCCCATCTGCGCCAAGCTTTAGCTTTCCGCCTGACGGCCAAATCGCCAGCCCCAAGCACACAAGAACAAAAGCCGCCACGACCCAAATATACCAAGCCGCAAATTGCGCGAGGATCGCAGAGTTCCAGTCACCCAGAATACGGCCCGCTTGCAGCGGCCAGAAGATACACCAGACCACCAGCACGCTGATGATGATCTTACTGATCACAGTCACATTGACGCTGAACCCGCGATAAAAACCGCTGTTCGCGGTCTTAATCGGAAGGTCCGATAAAGGAGGTTTTGGTGCCATGATTGTTTCCCCGTTGGCTACTTTTAGGCCATCACTATAACAGCGGTCGCCCTAAAATTAACCCTTTTTCCGTCAGCGAAAGACAACAAACCAACGCTGCGGTTGCATAGTTTCCTATGCAACCGCAGCATTCTAGGGGATTTTTGACCGAAAACATCCGCGCACCTATTTGGCGACGCACGGGCCTACCGGTTCAGGATCTGGAAACAGTTGCTGAGGCGTCAGGCGTTCACGTCGACGACAATCCGGCCCTTGACCTGACCTTTTAAAATTCCGCGCCCCAGATCAGGCAGGTCGGCCAAGGTGGCAGGTTGGATCATCGCCTCTAGCTTGTCCATGGGCAAATCTTTGGCGATACGTTCCCACGCGCGGACGCGATTGTCATAGGGCTGCATCACGCTGTCGATCCCTAACAGGTTCACACCGCGCAATAGAAACGGGATGACTGTGGCGGGCAAACCCGCACCACCAGCAAGGCCGACTGCCGCGACTGACGCCCCGTACTGCATCTGGCCCAAAAGACGGGCGAGCATGTCACCACCAACGGCATCTACGCAGCCCCCCCAAGTCTCTGCTTCCAATGGCCGCTTGGTCGTCTCGTTGATGTCTTCGCGGGCGACAATCTGGGTAGCACCAAGAGATGTCAGGTAGTCTAACGTCTCTGGGCGCCCGGTGACCGCTGCCACGTCATGCCCCAGCTTGGCCAGGATTGCCGTCGCCACGGACCCGACGCCGCCCGCAGCGCCGGTGACCAAGACGGGCCCATCCTTGATCCCGTGATCCTCAAGCGCCATGACGGCCAGCATGGCCGTAAACCCTGCTGTGCCGACGGCCATGGCTTGACGGGCATCCAAGCCATCTGGCAACGGCACCAGCCAATCGGCTTTGACCCGTGCCTTTTGCGCGTAGCCGCCCCAATGCATTTCGCCCACGCGCCAGCCAGTCAGCACGACCTTGTCGCCGGGTTTATAGCGGCCATCATCTGACGCCTCGACTGTTCCGGCAAAATCAATCCCAGGCACATGGGGGTAATTGCGCACAAGCCCCCCACCCGGCCCGATGCACAGACCGTCTTTGTAATTCACTGTGGAATATTCAACAGCAACCGTCACATCGCCATCGGGAAGGCGATCCATATCGATGTCCTGGACCGCGGCAGATGTCTTGCCTTCATCGTTCTTTTCAACCACCAAAGCCTTGAACATAGTCGTCTCCTTCAAATCCAGAATTCTTCGTGTACGGTCGCTTCACGCGGGCCGTCGGGTGTGTCGACCTGCACTACGGTTCCTTCGTCCCAATGGGTCATCTTGACCATGCCAATTGCCACATTGGTGTTGAAATCCGGGGATTTCGCAGCGGATGTCACCTGTCCGATCTTCTTGCTCTTCGCAGTGATCGGCCAGGCCCTGTCGCAGATCGGGATGTCACCGGAAATGCTGATCGCGCGGACCTGTTGGGTCGGTCCCTCTTTGGCGACACGCAACAAGGCATCTCGCCCCACACAGCCAATGGCCGTCTGAACCGAGCAAAAGCGCCCCAGACCGCATTCATGCGGCGTGTTTTCCCGTGTCATGTCGTTGCCGTAGGACAACAGCCCGCCTTCAATCCGTTCGATCAGGTTCGGGCAGCCTGCATGCACATCCAGGTCTTTTCCCGCTTCAAAGAGCGCATTCCACACCGGCATGCCGTTCTTGGTGCCATCGACATAAATCTCGAACCCGCCTTGCTTGGAATAGCCCGACCGGGCGATCGCCATGCTGACGCCTTGAAAATCGAACCAGCCAAAACGAAAAAACTTGGTTGCGCGCACCGCATCGCCAAAGACCCGTGCCATAAGATCATCAGCCAAAGGCCCCTGCACGGCAAGGGGCGACACATCCGGTTCATCCACCAACACATCCAGCCGGTAGCCATAGGCCAGTGCCTTGACCCACAGCAAAAGATCACTGTCGGCGATTGAGATCCACCAGCGGTCATCAGACAGCATCAGACCGACAGGGTCGTTGAGCATCCCACCCGTTTCGTCCACGATGGGTATGTAGAAGCACTGGCCAGGCAACATGCCGCGCAAATCGCGCGGGGTCAGCATTTGCATAAGGCGGCCCGCATCGGGACCGCGCAGTTCGATCTGGCGTTCAACGGCGACGTCCCAGACCTGTACGGCGTTTTTCAGATGATGGTAATCTTCTTCCACGCTGCGAAACACGGTTGGCAGCAACATGTGATTGTAGACGGTGTATCCCTTCGCCCCTGCTGCTTCGACCCCATCAGTAAACGGGGTGCGTCTAATCCGGCGGGACGGTGCGATTGTCGCCATCAGGCATCCTCCGGCATAAAGGGGATATCCGTGTCGTTCGGCTTTTGCCCTGCTGCCGTAAGCATCGCGTGGACTTGGCCCCGGTGATGTGTCTGGTGATTGAAAAGCTGCATGACACAGATCGCCTTGGGCTTTGACATCTGCTTCTTCATCGCACCCGAATACCATTCCAAATCGCCGACCAAATCCACCGCATGCAGGCTTTCCGCCCAAAGGGTGATACGCGCATCCATGCGGAACCGATCGGCAGCCCAAACGGCGGGTGTCGGCGCCATTTCAAAACTGTCTTCGATGCTCATCTGCGGATCTGGGGCTTGGCCCCCGTCAAACCGGCTCATCCACAGCATGTCGCCCCACAGCAAATGGTTCAGCGTTCGCATGATAGATCCGAAAAACGCACCACGATCCATATAAAGATCGTCGTTATTCATCTCCGGGATCATCTTGCGCAGCCCGGTATTCTGCCAGGCATTGTAGCGCGCCATGGTCCGGCAATATTCTGGTGTGATCATGGTTTGGGACCTTTCCAGTCAATCGGGCAAATCTCGGCCGATTTGCCGCCGAAATCCCATACGCGACCGTAATCGCGGACTTTGGATTTGGTCCCCAGTGCCGCAATGATATCCGGCCCCATCCAGTATTTCGAATTACTGATCACCACCGGATGATCCGGGCTTTTGCCCTTCATCATCTCAATCTCACCCTGGATCTTGCGTCCAATATAGATGCCGCGCTTGTCACCATCGCGCACGATTTCGACCTTCTCGCGTTCGGCCCCGATGATTTCTGACACCAACATCGTGAATAGGCCCGTTGTCCCACCGGCCTGCCCACTAAATATCTTCAGGATGCCGTTATAGGCTTTTTGCGTACTGCGATCATCCACATAGGCCGCAACGCGCCAGTTGCCTTCGGCCATCCGCCCCGGAATGTCGACCAGCAAGCCGACGTTTAGACCGCCAAGATCTTCACCTTCGAAATGGCCTTCGTCAATTGCGATTGCCATCCAGGCATGGCAGTGGCCTTCGGTCGGGGGATGCGCGCCAAGGCTGACCACACAAGGGCAGAACACAGTGCAAGAGCAATTCAGAAAAAGCTCGCCCTTGATCGCCCATTCGGTCGGCTTCATTTTGCGACGCAGAGGATTGCCATCCATCCGCTGGTCTATGCGTTGCGAGATCGGCAACCGGTCGGCGGGTGCGCGTTTCTTTTCAGCCATAACTCGTCCCTTTCTCTAGATGACCGCCAATGCCAAGCCTGCCGCAATCAACGCACCGCCGGTTGGTTTGATCACTCGGTGCCCGATATCGGGCAGCTTTTCGAAAATCATCAAAAGCGTTGCGAGACCCATCCACAAAAGGCTCATCATTCCGCCCACAAATCCCAGCGCCATGAAACCCCAGCAACACACCACGCAAAAGGCGCCCAAACCAATGCCCATGCGCAAACCACCACCAAAACCCGGCTTCCAATGGCCCAGAAAATAGGTCATGGGGGCGTGACAGACGCCATGGCACACCTCTTTGAGGCGGGTAAATTGGAAAGCGCCAACAGCAATCAATAAAGCGACCGACAACCATTTTGGCCCTATGCCCAGCATGTTGATCACACCGCCAAAAAGCAGAGCCAGTTGCACAGCAGCAATGACCGCCGCAAAGCCGACCCAAACGATGAAATACCCAAGCAACACACCCAACCAGCCCGCACGTGTGCCATCGGCGCTGACCATCAGCCGTTCGTAGGTTGTAAGCGTGGGCACAAGTGTCGGCAGCATCATGGCAGCCATCATAATGGCCCACATCGCAAACAAGGGTCCAAACCGGGCCATCGGCATGTCCATGGGCATGCGCGGATCCATATCTGCCATCGCCTGCCCCATGGGTCCCGGACGTCCGATCCAGTCAAGACCCATGTCCACAGCCATCACGTACATCATCCACCAAGCCGCAATAATCGCCCCGAAAAAGGCCAACCATAGCGATGATCGGATCACATGCGGCACGTGGCGTCCTCCCAAACGCGACTCAAGAGCTTGCGCAAAGATATGTCAGAGGTTTAATTGTCTGACAAATGAAAATTGATCCTACGAATACCGCTGATCTGTCAGCCCAGATTGCCAAAGCCATCAAGGACGCGATCATCTCAGGGGCGCTTCCTGTTGATGAACGCTTGCCTTCTGAAGCCGAGTTGGCCGAGCATTTTGATGTGTCGCGCCCGACTGTCCGCGAAGCGCTGAAACGCCTTGCAGCGCAATCATTGATCCGCACTCAACGCGGGGCAACTGGCGGCGCTTTTGTAAACCGGCTGCGGTTTGAAGATGCTTATGGCCAGCAAATCACGACCTCAACGCTGCTTTTGTCGATGAATGATGTCAGTTTTGCCACTGCATGCGAAGCTCGCTATGCGCTGGAACGAGCCTGCGCACCCTTGTCAGCGCAACGCCGGACAGCTGATCATTTGGCCACAATGCGCGCCGAGACGCACAGACAGCAACAACCGGGCCTGACCGATGAGGCCTTTTGCGCGTCCGACGTCGCCTTTCACAGGGCGTTGGTAGATGCAGCGGGCAATCCGGTTCTATCCTATCAGTTGGCCGGTGCGGTTGAGGCAATGCAACCGTTGATGAACATGATCACCTTTAGCGCACGCGACCGAGAACGCATCATTGGCCTGCACACCGCGATTGCTGACGCAATCGAGGCGCAGAACGGTATGAAAGCTGACGAAAATCTTGTCAGTCTGGCGACATACACGCAGGAACTGGCGCAAGATGTGATCGCAAAACGGAGAACGACACGAGTTTAAGGCAATTGACACTTGCCGTGAAAACTTGGCGATCATAGGTTCTGCGTCAAAGTTCAATCGGGAAAACAAGTCGTGAAATTTACCACTCTTTTTTGTGCTGTCTCACTCACAGCGCTTGCCACTGCCACTGCGGCACAGGATGCCGATCTTCTGGTCTTTGACTATTCCGGATTTGAAGACCCGGCCTTTCATCAGGACTATGTCGAAAAGCATGGCGACGGCCCAACCTTCGCATTTTTCGGGGATGAAGATGAAGCGTTCCAAAAAATCCGTGCTGGGTTTGAGGCAGACGTGGCCCATATCTGCGCGGGCTCGGTCACCAAATGGACCGAAAGCGGCATTATCGAGCCATGGGACATTAGCAAAATCCCCGCATATGGCGATCTGGACAGCAATCTGACAGGTCAGGATATCGGCGGCGATGCGACCTATTTCATCCCGACCGATTTCGGCTCTACAGCCATTGCCTATAATCCGGACGAAGTGCCCGCCGAGGATGTTGCAACATTAGATGTGTTCAAGAACCCAGCTTATGCAGGCCGTCTGACTTTGCCTGATAATGTCGATGATGCTTATGCGTTGGCCTATCTGGCCACCGGCGTCGACAATTGGACAAATGCCACGGATGAACAATTCGAAGCGGCGTCAAACTGGCTGCGCGAAGTCCACCCGAACCTGCGGACCTATTGGACCGATCCAGCGGAACTTGCCCAATTGCTGTCGTCAGGCGAAATCCTGGTCAGCTGGGCCTGGAATGAAACCTATCCCACGATGGTTGATGAAGGTCGCCCCATCGGGTTCCAGCGGGAAGCGGCAGAAGGATCGTCGCTGTGGCTGTGCGGTTATGTGAACCTAGTCGATGGGCAAGGCGTTGAAGAGAAAGCCTATGACTATATCAACGCAATGCTGGCGGAATCGTCGGTCGCGCCGTTGCTAGAGGCTGGATATGGATCGTCCAATGCCGCGGCGCTGACTGGCGTTCTGACCGAAGAAGACCTCGAAGCAGCTGGTCTTGGGGTGATTGACGTACCTGTTTTGGCGCAACTGCCAATGAGCAACGAAATGCGCGAACGGCAGGCCGAAACGTTTGAATTGATCAAGGCTGGCTTCTGATTATACATCGACGGTATTGTTGAAACGGGCGGTCCAAATGGTGCCGCCCGTTTGCGTTGGTTCCGACCAAATGATCTGCATCAAAGCGCCGCAGGCTGACTGTGTTAAACTCGCGACGAAACCGGAAACTACCCATGCCAGCCGCCACCACCAAAGCCGAATTACGCGCCACGACAGAGAAAGAATTTCTAAAACTTACCAAGGTTTTAGATGGTGTTTCCGATACGCTCCGCCACACTTCCCATGAACAGACCACGATCAAAGATGTTGTCGGCCACCGCGCCCATTGGACGATGCTGTTTTTGGGGTGGTACAAGGATGGACAGGCCGAAAAAACCGTGCACTTCCCTGCAGAAGGGTATAGGTAGAATGAGCTTAAGCGGTACAATGCCGAACTGCGAAAACAACAAGCAGATTTATCGTGGGAAGACGTCCGAAACATGCTGCATGACAGCTACAAAAAGTTGCTCGATTTCATCGACGGTCAAGATGACGACGCACTTTATGGCGGCCCCATGAAAGAGGCTAACAATAGCTGGACAGCGGGAAGATGGGCCGAGGCCGCCGGAGCCAGTCACTATCGATCAGCAACAAAGTATGTTCGCGCAGTCATACGGGCGCATTCATGACGATACGACGGATCATAGCTTGTATCCTGATTTTGACACTCAGCCTCGCCGGTTTGGGTCATGCCGAAAACTCGCCCACGAACGAAGCGCAAGCTGATGCCTATATCCTAGCAGGCGGGTCTTGGTCAGATCTTTGTGGAGATGCAGAGAATTCGGCGTCGCATGCCGAAATCTGTTTGGCTTGCCTGTTGTCTCAAACAAGCGCGCTGGCTGAACCGGCGCATTTTGCGCGACCAGCCGACACATTTGCCGCGATCACACTGCCACGCTGCGATGTCAGCAACGCGATGCCATCGCTGCATGCAACCCCCGCAGCACGCGCGCCACCTTTCGTCCTTTCGGGTCCAACAAACTGACACGAAAGACTGCCCGCGCAGAAAGCGCGGCACATTTAGACGAGAGACTTAGATATGAGAATGATCACGCTGGCCGTAGTGGCCATATTCGGGGCATCCGCCCTTCCGGCTTGGGCAGACCCCAATCTGGACATCACAAATGTCAAAGCGTTCGCAACTGCACCCTCAGCCATGGCGGGCGGTGGTTTCATGAGCATCGCCAATACCGGCGAAACCGATGACCGGCTTGTCGCCGTGGAGGCAAATTTTCCGCGGGTTGAAATCCACGCCCACGAATTTGACAGCGAAGGTGTGGCGCGAATGATCCACCTTGAAGATGGGATCGTTATCCCGGCGGGTGAGATCGTGACGCTTGAACCCGGCGGATTGCACGTGATGTTCATGGGCTTGCGGGATACCCCGCTGCTCGAAGGTGAAACAGTCGAGGCGACCTTGATATTCGAGAAAACGGGGAGCGTTCCCGTGACATTTGATATCGTCAAGCGCGACACAGCCCACAGCCACAATCACTGACACATCAAGGTGGCACGTGTTCTGCGCGCCACCCTCGCCTAAAACAGGAGAGCACAGATGAAATCCGTTATCTTTGGAACAACAACCCTGGTCGTTGCTGCGGGACTTGGCATCTATGCATGGCAAAGCCAAAATGCAGCGCCACATCCTTGTGGGGATACTGCAGTGGCAGGTGGCGCTATCGGTGGCCCGTTTGAGCTTGTCTCTGAAACCGGCGACACCGTGACAGATACCGATGTCATCACCAAACCAACACTTGTCTATTTCGGCTATACCTTCTGCCCGGATGTGTGCCCGCTAGATACAATGCGCAATGCACAAGCCGCCTACCTTTTAGAGGATCAGGGCATCGACATCGGCACCGTGTTTGTCTCGATTGATCCGGCACGGGACACTGTGGACGTGGTGCGCGACTACACCGACAATTTTCACGAAGACATGATCGGGTTGACGGGGTCACCAGAACAGGTGAAAGCGGCGTCGCAAGCCTACAAGACCTACTACCGGGCCCATGATGACGATCCCGAATTCTATTTGGTCGATCACTCTACCCAGACATATCTGATGTTTCCCGAGAGCGGCTTTGCCACCTTTTTCAGACGCGACAGCAGCCCAGAGGATGTGGCCAGCACAACCGCCTGTTTTATAAATCAGCTTACCTGAAAAGAGATCGTTGCTTCCAAGGCCGATTTTTCATGTCTTTGATCTAGATCAAGTTGGGGACTGCGACACTCTGGCACAACGGGCGAATGAATCACCTGACTAATTTTCGCAGGCTTGGGTTATTCGAAGCTCGTGTTCCACGTTATACGAGCTACCCGCCTGCCACGGCCTTTCACCAGCATATCGGGGCGGACTTCCAGCAGAGTTGTCTGGAAAAACTCGATCCAAGCGTTCCGGTTTCCGTTTACATCCATATCCCGTTTTGCGAACGGCTTTGTTGGTTTTGTGCGTGTCGGACACAAGGAACGAGTACACTAAAACCAGTTGAGAATTATCTTAAGACGGTCAAACGCGAACTGGCATTACTTAGCGCGGCCCTGCCCCCAGGCATTCGCATGGGTCAAATGCACTGGGGCGGTGGCACCCCGACAATCATGACACCAGATATGATCCGCGACCTCGCTGAAACGGTCTTTCAGATCCTTCCACCGGCGGATGATTTCAGCTTTTCAGTCGAGATAGACCCGACCTTGGTTGACGCAAGCAAGATCGCCATGCTCGCCCGGGTTGGCATGACCCGTGCCAGCATTGGGGGTCAGGATTTCGACCCGTTGGTGCAAGATACCATTGGCCGTGCGCAAAGCTCTGAAATCACACGACTTTGTGTTGACATGCTGCGCGACGGCGGAATTTCATCGGTGAATGCGGATTTGGTCTATGGGCTGCCCCATCAAAACAAGACACGGCTTGATGCCACTCTCGATGCTGTCAACGCGCTTGATCCTGACCGGATCGCACTTTTCGGTTACGCGCATGTACCGACATTCTCCAAGCGGCAAAAACTGATCCCGGATGCCGCCCTCCCGGACGAAATTGCCCGCTATGAACTTGCGCAACAGGCCGCAAAACGGTTCACAGAGACAGGCTACACCGCGATCGGCATTGATCATTTTGGCAAACCGCATGACAGCCTGACAAAGGCCGCCACCTCCGGTCACTTGCGGCGCAATTTCCAAGGCTACACCGATGATACATGTCCGACACTGATCGGAATTGGTGCTTCGTCCATTTCCCAATTCGCGGACGGTTACGTTCAGAATGCATCCGCCACAGCGGCCTATATTCAGCCGATCGAAGCCGGTACATTGGCGGGACATCGCGGTTATGCGTTGAATGATGATGACCGGCTGCGCGCCGAAGCGATCAACATGTTAATGTGCAATTTTGAAATCGATTTGGATGCGCTCACCCAACACGCGGACTCAGAAACATTGGTTGAGACCCATGCCGCCGTTCTGAGTGAATTTCACGGCTACGTAGTGCAGGATTGGGACCGGATCCGCATCACAGAACAGGGTCGTCCACTGGCCCGCATGATTGCGCAACGCTATGACCGCTTTACCGAAATTGCCGCGCAATATTCGCAGGCATCCTGACCCTGTCTATTGAATTTGCTGCCTCCTGCCCCACGTCGCGCCTGGCAAACGACAAACGGCAAGCATATGGATATCATCAACCTCATCTTCGCATTCTTGAGCATTGTGTTGGGCTGCTTCGGTTGGCTCGCGCCGCGCTACACCATGGGTGCGCTTGATCTCACTATGGGTGAGACGACTATGGGCATGTCCGAAGTGCGGGCGTCTGTTGGTTGCCTGTTTGTCGGCATGGGGCTGGGGGCACTGCTTCTTGGCACACCCGAGGCATATGTGATGCTGGGCTTTTGTTGGTGCGGTGCCGCTTTGGGTCGCGCCACTTCGATTGTCATCGATGGCGCATCGCGGAAAAAATGGATCTATTTCTGGGTTGAAGCGGCCGTAGGTATTCCAGCGATCATACTAAATTTTTCGTAATGCCGTGATTGCGTCCCTAGGCGCGGCCTCCTCCAACGTCGACTTTGGAGCGCGCATTCAAAAGATAAGTGTCCGCATTACCGGACCTGTCGTATTTGCGCTAACCCAAGTGTCGATTTTGGCGCTTTTTCCGTTCGAACGCAGGCTTTTCCTGGCCTGCGCGGATGGTGGACGCCGTTGATGTCTTGGCGGTCGGCCGCCCAACGGCTGGGCCAGCGGATCAAATTTAGACGCGAACCCGAAAAATTCGAAAGGCCACTTAAGCAAATGGCCGCCCCGCGCCAAGACGCAGGGCGGCAGAGCGTTTAGGTGAACATGTCAGCCGCAATGCCGTCATACCATCCGATAGATTCTTGGTAAGTCGCCTCACGAACATCTGTGGTCTCACCTGTCTGCGAGATGAAACCGTCCACTTTTGCAATCTTCTCCTCGGTCGCCTCATATGTTGCACCAACCTTCACACCGTCGTTTGTGTTGATCAGGGACCAGCAAGTGTTAGAGAAGCGTGCCGGGAAAACGTTGGAGCCTGTCAGAGCACCACGCACAGACATGGCACAAACTTTCGCCTGACTGTTTGCAGAGAACCCTGATTTCGGCATATCGCCTTGCGCGCAAGCGTCACCCAGGACATGGATATTTTCGTCCATTTTCGATGAAAGGTCGATCGCGTTGACAGGCGCCCAATTGCCTTCGGTAATCCCTGCCATCTCTGCGATGCTACCTGCCCGCATAGCTGGGATCACGTTGCAAACATCAACTTTGGTCACCTCTCCATCAATGCTGACGGTCATTGCGCTGGGATCGACTTCAACAATGTCGCCGCCGAAGTCCGGACCAACACGGTCGATCATCCCGGCGTAATGCTTGTTCCAGCCCTCTTCAAAGAGACCTTGCTTCGAGAATTCCTCTTTTGGGTCTGCAATCAGGATCTTTGCTGTCGGATTAATCTCGGACAGCAGATGCGCAACCATGCTTACCCGCTCGTACGGACCAGGTGGGCAACGATAGGGGTTTGGTGGCGCCACCATTGCATAAACCCCACCTTGCGGCATGGACTCGATCTGAGCCTTCAGAAGCTCCGTTTGCGATCCTGCTTTATAGGCATGCGGCATTGCGTTTTGCGCTGATACATCCCAACCGGCAACGGAGCCGTCAACAAAGTCGATGCCTGGGCTCAGGATCAGGCGGTCGTAAGGAATTGTATAGCCGCCCGCAGTGGCCACTGTCTTTGCATCACGATCGACACCGGTCGCCCAGTCGTGGACCACGTTGATCCCATAATTGGCTGCCAATGTGCCATATGAGTGGCCGAGGCTGTCTATCGAGCGGAAACCGCCGAGATAGAGGTTGGAAAAGAAACAGGTATAGTACTGCCGGGACGGCTCAATAAGAGTGACGTCAATTTCGCCATTGCTATCCTTGGCGGTGTAACGTGCAGCAGTTGCGCCACCAGCGCCACCGCCGACCACAACGACCTTGGGCCGGCCATGGCCAGCCCCCATCACCATCGGTGCCGAAAGCACACCGGTCGTCGCGACCGCCGTGCCCAAAAATGCTCTTCTGTTAAACTTCATGGCT
Source organism: Pseudomonadota bacterium (assembly GCA_038526325.1). Classification (GTDB taxonomy): domain Bacteria; phylum Pseudomonadota; class Alphaproteobacteria; order Rhodobacterales; family Rhodobacteraceae; genus Yoonia. The sequence goes on from JBCBGX010000007.1 coordinate 21,634, forward strand.
TACCTCCCTAGTTTGCCCCGTCATTCAAGTTGTTGAAAATATGCCGCCAGTGCTGCGATCTCTTCGTCAGACAGGCGTTCGGCCATCATTTGCATGACCGGGTGCAGGCGCACCCCCTCCTTATAGGCGTGCATTGCGATCACGAAATCTTCTGTCGGCCATAATGTAATGCTGGGTATACCATTTGCGGCGCCCGACGCCTGATGACAGGACGTGCATTCACCAGAAAGGTATTCACCGTATGCGGGGTCACCAACAATCGCCAGCACCTCTGGCGCGACGGAGTGGTCAATAGAAACCGCCGTGGGTGCCGCCTCTGGAATGTTCTGCGGGTCCGCTGAAAAAAGGCGCAGATAGGCCAAAAGATCATCGCGATCGCGCTGTTGCTTTACACCAGCGAAGCTCATGCGCGTTTGGCTGACAAGTGCACGCGGGTCTTCAATGTACGCGTCAAGCGTTGTGTAGTCCCAAATCAGGCCACCGTCTGCAGCGCGTTGCAGGCCGTCGGAATAACGGTAGCCTTCCGCTTGGGCAGCCGCTCGATCAAAGATACCATTCAGATGCGGTCCAATACCGTCACCGGCTCCTTCACCAATTTGATGACATCCGCTGCAGTGTTCATAGAGCGACGCGCCTCGTTCAGCGTCTCCGGTCGGGGCAGTCACCAAAGCAGGCGTAGGCGCATCTTGATCGGCGCTCGCGTCAATATCTTGGAGAACCACGCCGTCTTGGGTGAAAACAGGCGCATCGCTGGCCGCGGCATGGTTCATCACGGACACACCCCCACCTTCCGGTGTCACATCAAGGAATGTCGCCCTCATCGTAATCTCAACCATATCCTTGCAATTGGACATGCAAGGGTCGCCACGCCACGCGCTGTATTCCAGCTCGGAACGGTCATCGATGACGAAGCCGTTGGCATTGTACATCTCGAACTCGGCGAAGTTTTCGTCACTCAGGACAAAATCATCGCCGACAAGGTCATTTGAATAAAGGATATAGGCGACGATGGCGTAGGTTTCGTCAGCGGTCAGTGTACCCGCAGCCCCGAACGGCATCGACCGGTTGATGTAATCCCAAGCGGTCGAAAGATGCGGCCAGTATGACCCCACCGTCTTGACCGGATCCTTGTCAGCCAGCGTATCAAGACCCCCCGCCAGAACCGGCCAGTTGCCGACACCTTCAGCAAAGTCGCCATGACAAGAGGCGCATTGCTCGACAAAGACCTCTTCTCCGGTCCAGACATCGCCGCGCCCCTGCGGCAAACCACGACCATCCGGAAGAACATCGACATCCCAGGCCGCAATCTCGTCAACATGCGCCGGGCGGCCAAGAACGAAGGGGTCTGTGCTGGCTGGTGCGAGACCGGTCAGGTCACCGCCATTTGCAACGGCAGTGGCAACACGTTGTTCCAATGCATCTCTGGCTTCGACAGCGGAAGCCGCCAAGCCTTCGGCCGTTTTCGCGTCATCCATGGCAGCTATGAGCGCCTCTTCTTTCTGCGCGATCTGCGTGGCTAGCACAGTGGCGTCGGCCTCTCCATGGTCGTGTGATGAGACGGCGAAAACGGTTCCCAGCAACAGGCCGCTGACACCCAAAGCCGGCAAGGCACTGTTCTTATATGTATCCCTACCCGGCATCACTCGACCTCGAAGGTCGCAAGATAGGCGATCAGAGCATCTATATCTTCTTGATCGCGCATGCCGCGGAACGCCATCTTCGTTCCCGGCATGGCCCCTTTCGGATCACCGAGGAACGCCGTCAGGCGCTCTTGATCCCAGACGTCGCCTGCAGCAGCAGCATCCTGAAATATCCCTGAGTACCGAAACCCGTCGACCGCGCCGATAGATGCGTTGACGATTCCGTTGAGCGCTGGTCCAGTGCTATTGCGCGCACCCTCACCGACTGCATGGCAAGAAGAGCATTGACGGAAGGCACGTTCGCCTGCAGCGAACAGTTCAGCATTTTCACCACCGACAACATCTTCCGACGCGCTTACACCAAACACAGGTGCATCGCTGGCCGCGGCATGGTTCATGACGGACACGCCCCCACCCTCGGGTGTCACATCAAGAAATGTCGCCCTCATCGTAATCTCAACCATATCCTTGCAATTGGACATGCAAGGGTCGCCACGCCACGCGCTGTATTCCAGCTCGGAACGGTCATCGATGACGAAGCCGTTGGCATTGTACATCTCGAACTCGGCGAAGTTTTCGTCACTCAGGACAAAATCATCGCCGACAAGGTCATTTGAATAAAGGATATAGGCGACGATGGCGTAGGTTTCGTCAGCGGTCAGTGTACCGGCAGCCCCGAACGGCATCGACCGGTTGATGTAATCCCAAGCGGTCGAAAGATGCGGCCAGTATGACCCCACCGTCTTGACCGGATCCTTGTCAGCCAGCGTATCAAGACCCCCCGCCAGAACCGGCCAGTTGCCGACACCTTCAGCAAAGTCGCCATGACAAGAGGCGCATTGCTCGACAAAGACCTCTTCTCCGGTCCAGACATCGCCGCGCCCCGGCGGCAAACCACGACCATCCGGAAGAACATCGACATCCCAGGCCGCGATCTCGTCAACATGCGCCGGGCGGCCAAGACCCAGTGACATCTCATGGACAGGCGCCAAGGTCGCCAAATCGTTTCTCATACTCGCAGCATCTGCCAAAGCAAGCTTGAGCAATTCGCGTTCGGTGTCGGCTTTCTTGGCTTCCGCCTCTGCCATCCGGGCGCGTTCAATTGCAGAGGCAACATGGGCTTCTGTCTGTGCGATGCGAATAGTGAGATTGTCGATTTTTGCCTGCCCATAGTCGCGAGACGCAAACCCATAGGCCCCACCGAGAACGAGCGCGGCGCCTCCGATTGAGGGAACAATGAGACTAAGAAACTTCGACATTCTCAGCGACCCCTTGTTCACTCACAAACCATGTCTGAATGCAGTTGTTGTGATAAACTGCATTCTCGCCGCGCTTTTCGCGGAGCTGATCTTTGGTCGGCTGCACATAGCCGGTTTCATCTATAGCGCGTGATTGCAGCAACATCGGGCTGCCGTCCCAATCCGTGTCAAGGTAGAAACGGGTAAGGGCTTTGGCATCACCCTGTTTACCTAGGCGCGCCGTTTCCCAGCTGATGCCGCCATCCTTCGAGACGTCAACACGCGTGATCTGACCATGACCGGACCATGCAAGGCCAGAGATTACCAGTGGACCCTGCCCGTGTGTGATAGGCATCTGAGGGCTAGGAGACGTGATGACCGACTTGGCGTCCATCACCCATGTCCATTTCCGTGCAATACCATCCTTGTAAACGTCTGTGTACTTGGATGTTTCTTCGCGGCTTTCGACCGCCATGTCCGTAACTTCGATGCGGCGCAGCCACTTCACCCACATGTTGCCTTCCCAACCAGGCACAACAAGCCGTACGGGATAGCCATGCTCCATCCGCAGAGCTTCGCCGTTTGCCTTGAAGGCAACCAGCACATCGTCAAGGGCCTTTTCCATTGGAATTGAACGCCCGTTTGAAGATGCGTCAGCCCCTTCGACATAGACCCATTTGTCGGACAGATCTCCGGCTGTATCGAGCCCGGCTTCGTTCAGCAACATGCGCAACGGAATACCCGTATACTCCATGTTATGGATCATGCCGTGTGTGAATTGCGCGCCGTTTAGCTGCGCGCCTGCCCATTCCATGCCCGTGTTGGCAGCACATTCACAAAAATAGACATGGTTTTCGCGCGGGAAGCGCTCCAGATCCGCGTAAGTAAAGACCAGCGGCCGATCAACAAGGCCGTTGATCATCAAACGGTAATCTTCTTTGCTTAGCTCGATTGCACCCGAGTGATGACGCTCAAACGCGCAACCTTGCGGCGTGATTGTTCCATCCAGCGCGTGGATTGGGGTGAAATTGATCGATGAAATCGGCGACGCAGTCAGCCATTCAACATTGCGCCGAACAACATCCGCTTCAAAACGAATCGGCAGACCATAAGGTGTCTCGTCAACGCCTGCGCCGGTGTACGACGCCCAGTCTTGCAGTTCTGTGATCAGGGGATCAGGTGTGCCCTCTGCGGCAGCTTTGCCTGCAAACGAGCCTGCGGCAATTGCGGCGGTACCCCTTAGGAAGGCGCGACGCGATGTCTTAGCAAATTCACCCATTCCTCGGTCTCCCTAAGTGCCAGCCACGGTGACGCTCCTGTTCGGAGCAATGCTGACAGTTCCTTGATTGCGTATGTGGTTTTCGACGATGTCCCATATTGGCGGTCCTTCTGTGTCCTCGTTAACAGAGGCCCAGCCCGCGACGATGTATGTCTTTGAGGGGTCGATGAGTTCGCCGGTACGTAGCAACGTCATGTTGCTGATCCGTTGGCCAATTGGTTGGCTGATATCGATGTCATAGCCCATGCCGCCAACGCGCACCATGTCGCCCCCTTGCTGGTAATAGGGGTCTTCATTGAAGAGATTATCGGCGACATCTTCCATAATGGTATGGATGAACTCGCCCGTCATTTCTGTGCGGTAAGCATTTGGGTAGGTCATGGAGGTGACGTTCCAAATGTCCTCGCGCGTAATTTCTTCACCAGGCATCACAGACGGACCCCAACGAACCCCGGGCGACAGCGAAATGTCAGCGTCGCGCTCTTCAATCAGGGCCTGGCAGATCAGATCATCCCACGACCCGTTGAAATTTCCGCGCCGATAAAGCAGCGTGTCGCTTGCTGTTTCGCCGATTACTTCCCGCATGGCTGCTTCATAGGGTGCGCGTTCGGCATCGATTGCAGCCGCGACTTGGGCGTCAGGCGTGATAACATCCGAAAAAATCGGGATCAGTTTATGCTGGAAACCCATCATCCGGCCGTCACGCACATCCAAATCGACGCGGCTCACAAATTTGCCGTTCGATCCGCTCGCTATGATGATGGTGTCATCGACCAACACCGGTTCGGGCAGCGCATCATGCGTGTGTCCTGAAAGTATGATATCGATACCAGCCACGCGGCCAGCCATTGCTTTGTCGACGTCAAACCCGTTGTGACTAAGAACGACGACAAGTCCGGCCCCTTGGCCGCGCACCTCATCAACCAATTCTTGCATACGCTGATCACGGATCCCAAACGAATACTCAGGGAACATCCAGCTGGGATTGGCAATTGGCAAGTAAGGAAAAGCCTGGCCGATCACGGCGATCTTGACGCCACCTCTCTCGAAGAACTGATAAGGCTGGAAGTCTTCTGCAAGTTCGTCCCATTCGGCGTCAAAAATATTCTGTCCCAAAGCCGCAAACGGCAACTCGGAAACGAGGTCGCGGACACGATGACTCCCCAAGGTAAATTCCCAATGGAATGTCATTGCATCTGGCTGGAGCAGGTTAACGACATTGACGACGTCTTGCGCCTGGGTGTGATAGCAGGTGTAGGACCCGTGCCATGTGTCGCCTCCGTCGAGCAACAGTGCGTCTGGCCGTGCCGCGCGGATGGCCTTCACCACCGTTGCGACGCGGTCCAGACCGCCCATCTGGCCATAGGCCCGGGCTAGGGAGGAGAAATCATCATAGGTCAGCGCATAGTGAGACGCCGTATCGTCGGCGATCCCATAGGCACGTCGGAAATCTGCGCCGGTAATGTGGGGCACTGCCCCAGCGTTTGCGCCCACCCCGAGATTGACCTCAGGCTCACGGAACCAGATCGGTTTGAGCTGCGCATGGATATCGGTCATGTGGATCAAGGACACATTGCCAAACGTCTCAAATTCAAGCAGCTGATCCTGGCTAAGTGACTGTTGCGCTGCAAGACGGCTCCACTCCGCAAAGCCGGATGCCCCCACAATAGCGCTTGCGGCCATACCAGCTTGCAAAAAATCTCGGCGAGAGATCATCTGTCTGTTCCCTGTAAACAGTCAAAAATCTGAATGACTGAATGTAATTGGCGAGAAGCCGTCCCTGAACGGCTTCTGACTTTAGCTTTCGCGCCTAGGTGACGGCGATCTCTTTCGCGTCGGTGTATATGTCACCGTCGTCGTCGTACCATGTGAACGTGAATGTCCCGCTTTCAGGTACAACGGCGAAGAATTCAAAAAACGGGTTGGTAGAAACGGACGGCTCTAGTGCCACGTCCATTACCATCTGACCGTTAAACTCACAGGTGAACCTGTGAATTATCGACCGTGGAATTGTATTTCCATCGTCATCTTTACGCTGGCCCGACTCCATCGGGTGGCTGATAAGTGTTTTGATTTCTATTGTCTCGCCAGCGGATGCTTCACGAGGAACGCGAACCCGGGGCCTTACATTCTGTGCCATGTCTGTCTCCTCGCTTAGCCGCCGCAACCACCGATCGTGACTTTGACTTCCTGAGATGTGCGCAGGAAAGTTCCATCAGGCATCTTTGCCATGGCGATTACGTCTTGCGTCCCCGCCAAACGGATCCGGGTGGAGGCCAGCTGCGCGCCCGCCAATGGTCCAAATGTGAAGGCAGCCACCGTTGGTTCCGGGTTGGCCGAAGTAAAGATCATGATCATTTCTGCACCCGGGGCCTCTACCTCTACGGGGACGGTATTGCCGTTCTCCGCAATTTCCGGCGCGATCAATGTGATGCCGTCAGAGCCAGCATCGGCACCGCCGGTGAATGTTTCAATTGCTGCGTCGACATTTGCAGCAGCCCCTACGGGAATTGCGGCGGCAATACCGTCCCCGTAGAGGTAGAGGCCCCGGGTGCAG
>JBCBGX010000008.1:0-28031 GCA_038526325.1 Pseudomonadota bacterium
GATCACCGATGCAGAATTGGATGCCAAGCCAGACTTGGTAAAAACAATGTCGGTGCAGCCGCCGCGCGGCAGTGGAAAAATCCGCTTGATCCGGATTGGGGTCGGGCCGGAAACTGCAGATTTGCAGCCTTGCGGCGGCACGCATGTGGCGAATACGTCTGAAATCGGGCAGGTTCGGCTCGGCAAAATAGAAAAGAAGGGCCGCCAAAACCGGCGGGTCTATCTTCATCTGGAGTAACGCATGCGTCTGAGACTTGCACTTGGCCTGATGATTGGCGGGTTGGGCAATCCTGCTTTTGCGCAAGCCCATTTTGGCTGCGACGGGGATGAGGCGCGGATTGTGACGGATGCATTGCGCAGTGCCAAGGATCTAACGCTGAAAGCAGCAGCGCAAGTCGGCGATACACCAACCTATGCAAAGTGGTTCGGAGAGTATTCTGATGCCAATGCCGAAGTTGTACGTGCAACGCTGAAATCTGTCGTGACAGCCATCCGCAGTGGGGGTGTGACCATTCATTGCAAACGTGAGACCCAAACCGGGTGCACCGATCGCGAATATGCCTGGGTTTATCCCCATCGCCCGTATGAGGTGAATGTTTGCCCGCCCTTTTTTAACCTGCCGCATCTGACAGAGCTGAACCCCGGCGAGCGGCGCAGCGATAACGGCACACGCGAAGGCACGATGGTTCACGAAATATCGCATTTTCTGGAGGTAGCGGATACCTGGGATCACTGCTATTCGCGCAGTGAATGCAGCGATATGGCATTGCAAACCCCGCACCTTGCGATCGAGAATGCCGACAGTTTCCAATATTTTACCGAAGACGTCACATATTATGCCCGTCAACCACTATCTGACAAACCCACGACGGATTAATTGTTGCGAATGTCCTGTCCGAACAGATCCCGTTCAATCGGTTGATCCAGCATTTTTTCGGACTCGGGTAGACCTTCGCGCGACAAAAGGATCGCGAAGGGGCGCAAATCGGGGACATGGCTGCACACAACCAGCAGCATCACCATGATTGGAACAGATAAAAACATCCCTGGAATGCCCCAAACGGCCCCCCAAAAGGCCAGTGACAGAATGATCCCGAATGACGATAGACGCAAGGCGCGGCCCATCAACATCGGGTCGATGATACTGCCATTGACGAACTGGATGATCCCGGAAATCACAAAGATCGCGCCGGTGACTGTTGGGTCCCCCAGCTGGACATGCGCCACCAGGGCGATCAGCGCTGTGGCGATAATGGACCCGATGTTGGGGATGAAGTTCAGAACAAAGGTGATGATACCGATGGATGTCGCCAGTTCCAGCTGAAACGCGCGCGCCAGCACGTAGATCATCGCCCCCGTGATGGCACTGATCACGGTCTTGACCAACAGGTAATAGTTCACCCGATGGATGATGGACTGGATGATTTTGCCAATGCGTTTGGCTTGTGCTGCGTCGCCTACAAAGTTGTGCAGCTTGGTTTGAAACCAGATCCTTTCGGCGAACAGAAACCCAACGAACAGGATGATCAAGACGGTCGCCTGGGTGATGCCGCTGGCCTGACCGGCAGCGCTGCGCAGATAGCTTGAAACATCAATAGATTGCAGCGCATTGAAAATCGCTTGTTCGCTGTCCTCGCCCAACCATGCAAAAAGCGATGCCACCGCCGAAGGGGCGCGTTCGGTGTAGGACAGTGTCACGACCAAAACCGTATTTACCTGCGCCAGCAGGATTGAGGTCAGCGTCAAAAGCGCTGCGGCGATCAGAACCATGGCTGCAATACTTGCCAGGGCATTGGGAATGCGAAATGGGCCAATCCGCTGTCGCGCGATAAAGTTGATCACATCGCTTGTCAGGCTGAACAGAATGATCGCTGTCGCCAGGGAGATTAGGATAAAGCGGGCCTGCACAAGCAAGAACAGGACAACCGCAAAGGCGATGATGACCAGGGCACCCGTTTGCAAACGCGCGGCGTCGTTGCGTCGCTCTTTCGCGTTTGGCTTGGGAGGATCATGCAGCATGTAAACGAAACCTATTGCCCGTTATTGTCGTTATAGGGTGCTGAACATATGCAGGTAAACCGCTGTCACAAAGATATGTAGAAGGTCTTGCAAAAGGGGGCTGGCCCGCGCTAAACGACACGCCACGGACAGGTGGCCGAGTGGTCGAAGGCGCACGCCTGGAAAGTGTGTAGGCGGGAGACCGTCTCCAGGGTTCGAATCCCTGTCTGTCCGCCACAGTACTTTCGTCAGAAAGCACTTCTCCCTTTGGGTCATAGTATTGAGCGGCAATTGTTTTGTAGAAAACGTTGAGAGCTTCCCGCGTTGGAGCTTTGGGCCGTTCTTCCGCCACAACACACTCTCGATAGCGATGCCCCGGGGTGCAAGCCTTCAGGTTCACTCATCGCCTGTTTCCCGGTCAGCTTCAGCAGCCGCAATTGCCGCTCCAAACAGGATAAGCGGTGCGGCGAAGATAAGGCTGGCAGAAAGGCCAAGCCGGAAAATGAATACATCTGCCAGCACGGGCCAGAGAAGGGCGATATACTCAAACGGTGCCAGCCTTGATGCTTCGGCGTATCGGAAGGCCAGGGTCATCGCGATGTGTCCCAAGCCACCGAACAACCCTGACAGGATCAGCAGGCTCAGGGTCGACCAATCAGGGGTGATCCACCCCCAAAGTAGTGTAGCAATCCCACCGGTCAGTGAGGCCAGAACGAAGTAGAGCGCGATGGCCCCGGGGCTTTCGGTTTTTTTAAGGCTGCGCACCATCAAAAGCGCCAGCGCAGACAGACTGGCGGCGCCCAATCCAATGGCATAGCCTGCGAGCCGCGCAGGATTGTGTGCTGGCACCCTTAACTCTGGCCAGACCAGCACAACGACCCCGGCAAACCCGAATGCAAGGCCCCAGATGCGCCATTTGGTCAAACCCTCAGACAGCAACATCGCTGCACCTGTGGCCATCAGGATCGGCGACAGTTGTGCGATCAGGATGGCCTCGGCCAGGTTCAAGCGGGCAATGGCCGCAAAGGATCCAAAAAGTGCAAGCGCGCCGAAACTCGCGCGAAGAAAATGCGCGCCAGGGCGTTTTGTGGCTAGGCCAGCTGGAAACTCATTTCGCACCCAAAGAAAAATACCAAGCGGTAGGATCGCAAAGAGGGATCGAAAGAACACAATCTGTCCCAGCGGCACGTCTTCACTGACAGCTTTTACGGTGACAAACATGCCCGCCATAAGAAGGCCGGACAGGATGCGCAGGCTGATCCCAAGGGTCGGGTGGTCATGATTGCTCATTCCCGACGATCCCTGTCGACCAAGGCGTCGCGCAGTGCGTCTCCGGCCAAGTTGATGGCTAGAACGCAGATGACCACAGCAAGACCGGGCCAAATCATTTGCAGTGGTGTCGACCGTAAATGGACGCGCGCATCAAGCAGCATCGCCCCCCATTCAGGATGTGGCGGCTGCACCCCAAACCCCAGAAAACCCAACGCCGAAATACCAAGGATCGCGCGGGCGAACATGCCCGTCCAAACAACGGTCAGCGATGGGACAAGCGACGGCAGATAGTGCCAATGCGCGATAGACCAGCCTGACATGCCTGCCAAACGTGCTTGAACCACATAGCCTCGGTTTTGAACCGATAGGCCGATGCCCCGGGCCACACGGGCATAGCGCACCCAACCGGTGATGCTCAGCGCGAAAATCAGGCTCCATGTGCTGACCCCCATAAGCCCTGCAATAACGATAGCGGCGACCAGTTCAGGAAAGGCAAGGAACGTATCCGTCGCGCGCATCATGATCCAGTCGGCGACGCGTCCCCCCAAGGCGGCGGCCAAACCGATTGCTGTGCCGATCAACAGGCTGATCACTGAAATCAGAAAGGCCAGCCCCAGCGACCACCGCGCGCCATGCAGAAGCCGTGACAGGATATCCCGCCCCAGCGCATCGGTTCCAAGCAGAAATTCAGCACTCGGCGCGGATAGCCGTTTTGGGATATTGATGGCTGTTGGGTCATAGGGGGCCAGCAGCGGCCCAAGACCTGCGAGCAGGACCAGCACAATCACAAGACCAAGCACGCTACGCATTGTTCTGTCCGATCCGTGGATCAACGACGCGGTAAATCAGGTCGATCAGCAGATTGACCGTCACAAAGATCAGCGCTGTCAAGACGACAACAGCCTGAACATGGGCGAAATCTCGGGCAAGGATGGCTTGGACCAGAAACGTGCCAAGACCAGGCCTGCCAAAGATCACTTCAACCAAAACCAGCCCTTCCAGAAGAAAAGCCAATTCAAGACCAAAAACCGTAACAACCGGGATGGCCGCATGCGGGGCAATGTGGTCTTTGCCCAGCGACCGGTCCGACACACCGCGCCGTTTGAACGCGGGCAGAAATGTCTGTTCGCGTGCTTCCAAGATGCCCGAGCGGATGATCCGCGTCAGCGACGCTGCCACACCCAAACCAAGGGTCAGCGCCGGAAGGATCGCGTGGGCCGGTGTGCTGGCACCAAGTGCGGGCAACCACGCCAGCTTCACGGCAAAGATCAGGATCAGGATTAACCCGAGCCAATAAGAGGGAATGGCGTTTCCAAGAGACGCGATGCCAACTGCGAACCGGTCCAGCATGCCGCCGGGCCGCTTGGTGGCCACAAGCGCAAGCGGAACCGATATGCTTAACCCAATGGCCAGCGCGGCAAAGGCCAGCGGGAACGTGTAGCTGATGGAGGCCCTCAGATCGGGCCAAACGGGGCGGCCTGTGACGGCCGAATTGCCAAGATCCAGCCAAAGCAATGGACGCAGCCAATCCCAGAAGGCCTGCCAAAAGGATTTGTTCAGACCAACCTCTTCCCGGACCTGATCGATCACGTCGTCGGTCAGCAGTGCATCAAACCTGGCCATGGCGATGGCTTGTGCGGGGTCGCCGGGCGCATTCCACAGCAAGGCAAAGGTCAAAATGGCGGTACCAGACAGTACGACAACCGCGCGCAGCAAAAGGCCCGCGATGACGCTGATCATGCGATGGCCTCCAATGCCCCAAGCGCAATCGCCGCATCGCGCAGGGTGCGGCAATATTCAGTTTGCGGGTTCCGCGCAAAGGTTTGCGCATCAGCTATCTCTTCAATCCGACCCGCCCGCAGCACTGCAATTTGGTTTGCATGCGCAACAGCGTAGCCAAGGTCATGTGTGACGATCAGTGCGGCAAACCCCGCCTCGGATTGCAGGTCCGAAATCAATCGAGCCGTGTGTTTTTGGGTGACGGCATCAAGGGCAGAGAGCGGTTCATCAAACAGCACCAGTGGCGGGGCGGCAATCAATGCGCGCAGGATGCCCGCCCTTTGCGCCTGCCCAATAGAGACCTGATCAGGACGGCGGTCCAAAAGATCCGGGGGCAATTCCAAACCGGTGCAAAGCCGTTTCAGCCGGCCATCCGCCAAGGTAATGCCTTGCCCGACGATCGGTTCCATAATGGAACGACGCAGGCTGAGAACGGGGTTAAAGGCTGCGCGTGGCTCTTGCATGACCAGGGCCGGACGGGCGGTCCGAGTTGGCGCACCATTCCAGGTAATGCTACCGGATGTTGGTCTGACCAGACCTAAAATGGCAGCGATCAAGGTCGATTTCCCAGCGCCACTTTCACCGACAACAGCAAGCGTCTCGCCTGCCGGAAGGGTGAAAGAGATATTTTGCAAGGTCGTGCGCTTGCCGCGCGTCACGACCAGATCCGTCACATTCAACACGGCAGCGCCATCCAATTCCGATGGGTCGATAGCGTTATGGCGGCCTGTGTCTGCGGGCGTTCCAGTATGTCTTGGGTTTGCCCCTGTTCGACCAATCGCCCATCCTCCAAGACCATCAGGGTATCGACCCTGCGTGCCGCAAGCCCCAGATCATGGGTGATCAGGATCATGGCGGTCTCTTTGCCGCCAAGGAAGGTTCCAAGCAAGTCCATGGTTGCAGCAGCAACGACCGGATCAAGCGCCGATGTGGGCTCATCAAGAACAATAAGGTCTGGTGCACCAATCAGGGCCATGGCGATCACGAAACGCTGCTGCATTCCGCGGCTCCATCCCCAAGGGCGTTTGCACAAATCCGCACCTTCGATCTTTAGCGCCCGAAACAGTCCGGCCTGATCCGCCGTCCCGGGCGTAAGACCCAATGCCACTTCCGTCTCTCGCCAATGAAACGCCATGGAACGCAAGGGGTCCAACGCCTCGTCCGGGCTTTGGGGCACATGTGCCACGCTGTGACCCTGCGCGCGCAAATCATCAATCAGTGCGTGGCCCAATGTCGATTTTCCTGACCCAGACGCACCAACAAGGCCGATACGGCCTTGTTGTCGAATGTCCAGCGATGTGGGGTGTAGAATTGTCCGGCCAGAGCGCACCGCGCTCAGGCCGACCACTTTCAAGGTCATTCGGTTAGCTTTGTCTCATGGGTGACCCAGTAGGTTTCTGTTGGGTGTACCTGATAGCCGGTCAAACCCGGCACTCCAACATTGGTTTGGCTCACATGAAACACCGGAATCATCGCCGCCTCATTCGCGATAATCTGCTGCACTTCGTCATAGATCGCTTTGCGGTCGTTTTGGTCAAAGGTCAGACGCCCTTGGTCCAGCAATTCATCAAGACGCGCGTTTGTGAACCCACCTGCGTTCGATCCCCCATCCGATCGCAGCAGCGTCTCCAGAACGGCGCCCGGATCACCCTGGGGCGTGGTCACCCAGGCTTGCAAGAACAGGTCCGCTTAACCCGCTGCTATCGCATCATTGCTGGCCCCCCATTCGCCAACCTGAATACGCGCAAAATCCGTTTCCGGGTAGTTGATCACCAAATCTACCTCGCCTGCCTCAAACGCAAGCGCTGCGGTGGCAGGATTGGTGGAAACAACAACATTGACCTCTTCCAGACCAGGGGCACCAAGGCGGTAATTCGGATTGGCCTCAACACGGTAAAGTTGTTCGGGCACCGCTTCTTTGAAGACGAAGGGGCCGGTCCCATTGATCGGAAAATCGTCACTTGGCGTGCCAAGGATAGCGATGCCCGGCTCTGACAGTGTCCATGGGAAGGCGGCGTTTGGGCTGTTCGTCTCGAATATAACGACCCGTTCGCCATCAGCGGATATGCCTGCCAAGTCCAGCAAGCTCGAAATGCGGGCGTTATGGCCCGGATGTCCCTCGTCCGAGATTGGGGCAATGGCATCAATCACGGACTGGGCCGTAACGGGTGAGCCGTCATGGAATGTCAGCCCATCGCGCAAAGTCACCCGCCAGGTTGTTGGCGAGGATTGTTCGATGCCCTCGGCCAAGCACGGATAGAGTTTCATCTCATAGTCGATCCCCATAAGCGTTTCTGTCACGCCGGTCTGGTTCGACATCCAGCCGTTATAGCCGGCGCGGGGGTCTGGCACTTCCGCCGAAGGTCCGAACCCGACCGAGATGGTCAGGCTGCCTTCTTGGGCCGCTAAGGGGATGGCTGTGACAAGGGTAAGCGCGGTGGCGTAGGCCAACCGGGAAAAGACTGACATATTACTTCCTTCAGGTCATAGAGTTTAGTATTGAAACGGTAGATTGCCGATCACGGGCCAGCGTGCGGGCTTCAGCCTGAGCAAGCGTGCGGAGCGCTTCGTCATCCGAAAGCCCTTTGGCGCGTGACTTGGCCCAAATCCGGCGAACAGAGGTTGGGGACCAGGGCAGGGCGGCTTGTGCGACCCATTGCCGAACCGGAGCGGGCAGGCCGTCAAAAGCGTCCATCGGATCGCCCGAACGCCGCTTTCGGCGCAGGCTACACTGCCCAAGGTTTTGGCTCATTCCGTGTCTTCCAAATCAAAGATCGGATCAAGGACAAGGACGAGACGGGTCTCATCTGTGCCTTCAATGGGGGGCGAGCGATGCAAAAGGCCTGCAGGTGGGTTGGATGGCCAAAGCGAGCCGCGAAGAAGAATGGGGGCCCCGGTGGGCACTGTATATATCTCCGTGGGGTCTTGGCCTTTATGCGATGTTCCGTACTGCGTGCCTGTCCCGCGATAGGTGCACACCAGACGGCCCATAATGGCATCAAGATGGAACTTGCGGCACGCATTTGTTGTCACGGCCTGCAGCCTGAGACGCAGATATGTTGCGCCCGTCAGGCCCGCAAAACGTGTTGCCAGGTTGGAGATATCGCCAATCAGCCAGTCACGGTGTTCGTTATCGGGCATCCCTGCCATGTCGCACAGGTGACGAACGGTGTCGGTCACAGTATTGGCCTGCAAAACCACGCGACCATTCGGCAATGTGCCGGGCGCGAGGTTGGCAAGCCATGTGATGACGCCCAAAGGCACCTGCCGGTCCCAGATGGCCGCTGCACAGGCAGGATCACGAAAGCTCTGCAGGCCTCGGTCGTCGCGTACAAAGCTGACGCCCGCCGACTGGGCCGCAAATATCGGCGTTTCGATGGTCATGCAGCATCCTCAACACGTCGCCATCCGGGGAACGGGTCGGGCATGTCCAATGGCAGGGCTTCAGGTCCGGCCGCTACCACCGCAGGAACAAGGCAGGCGTCAAGCTTCGCCTTCAAGCTACCCCAGTCGATATCAGAGCCAATGAAAACAAGCTCCTGCCGCCGGTCGCCCCAAGGTTCCACCCAATGCTGCTGCATATATTCGCGCGCGGAGGCATGATCAGGCCAGCGTTCCTGAGGTACAGAGGCCCACCAAGTCCCAATGGGCTTCACACTGGACAGGGCACCCGCCAAAGAAAACTCAGCGACCCATTCGGGCCGGGTGGCAATCCAAAAGTGACCCTTGGCCCGAATGACACCTGGCATCTCGCCATTGAGCACTTCCAGAATTTTCTCGGGAATGAAGGGTTGGCGCGCACGGTAAACATAGGAAGTGACGCCATATTCTTCGGTTTCGGGCACATGGTCTGCAAACCCATAAAGCTCTTTGGCCCACATCGGATGCTCATGCGCGCGTTCAAAGTCGAACAAGCCGGTGTCGAGGATTTTTTCTGCCGCCACTTTGGAATGACTGGTCTCGATGATCTCTGCATCGGCATTCAAACTGCGAATGATTTTGCGGGCTGCATCTACCTGTGCCGGGGTCGCATCGTCCACTTTGTTCAGAATAACGACATCCGCAAACTCCATTTGGTCGGTCAGCAGGTGGACAAGCGTGCGCTCATCTTCTTCACCCATTACCTCACCCCGGTCACGCAGGAAGTCGTGGCTGGAATAATCCTTAAGCAGGTTCACCGCATCCACAACGGTCACCATGGTATCAAGCCGCGCAACATCGGACAGGCTATCCCCAAACTCATCACGGAAATCGAACGTGGCGGCAACAGGCAATGGCTCTGACACACCAGTGCTTTCAATCAGCAGATAGTCAAATCGCCGTTCGGCGGACAACCTGCGGACTTCGTCCAACAGATCATCGCGCAGCGTGCAGCAGATACAGCCATTGGACATCTCAACCAGTGTCTCATCGGTACGGCTCAGTTCGGTGTCGGCGCGAACAAGATCAGCGTCGATATTCACCTCGGACATGTCGTTCACAATGACTGCGACGCGCCGCCCTTCGCGGTTGTTCAAAACGCGGTTCAGCAATGTGGTTTTGCCTGCGCCCAAAAACCCGGACAGGACGGTGACGGGAAGCCTGTTATCTGACATGTTTGTTCTCCAAAGCCTGCGATGACAGTCACGCAACTTACGCAGTTACTAGACGAATGCAACTGCTGTTGTTACACTTGGGCCGAGCGAAGAGAAGAATTGCCCATGAAACGAAATAGTCGTCTGTCACTTGCCTTACATACGCTCAGCCACATGGCAGGCGAACCGAACCGTGTGCGGACGTCGACGGACATCGCTGATCACGCGGGAACGAATCCCGTTGTGGTGCGCCGTGTTCTTGGAAAACTCCGCGAGGCGGGGCTATTGTTATCCGAGAAAGGCCATGCTGGCGGGTGGCGGCTTGCGAAAGCTGCCGACGGTATCACACTCGCAGACGTCTATTTGGCCTTGGATGAACGCCTGGTCTCTGGGACCGCCACCGCTGACCAGCCGTCATTGTGCAGCGTCGAGACAGGTCTTCATGCGCGCGTGGCAGAAGTTCTTGACGATATAGAAAAAAGTCTTGTCGAACGCTTGCGCGAAACAACAATAACTGACGTTCATCCCGAGGGATGCATTTATTGCGAAAGCTAAGGAACCGTCCTGTCGCCTGTTTCGGGGATGTTGGCAAGCGCGCCTGACCGAAAGCGATGCGCCGATTTCAACAGTTGTTTCGAGCACATTCACTTAACGGTCGGCATCGGGAACTGATACCCGAGCAAACGGTTCAAATATGCTATAAAGACGCGTTTCGACCAATGTCGCCAACGGCCTATTTCGACGCCAATATTGGTTTCGCCCCAGAAAAGCTTCTCCGGCTTACAAAATTGTAAGTTTGATGTCGGAACTATGTGAACTAGCCCCCCCATTTCGGTGTCATCGGACGGCAGCAAGCCGCCTAACACAAACGAAATGGAGAAATGCAATGAACACGAACCTTATCAAAATCGGTGCCCTTTCTGGCCTTATCGCAGTTGGTGGCGTTGCCACGATGGTTTCAGCCCAAAGCGCGGTTGAACAGACCGGTTTGACCGAAGAACAGATCATCGAGATCGCCCTGATGGAAGTGCCAGGAGAGATCACTGAAGTTGAATTGGAGGAGCGTCGCAGGACCACATTTTACGAGGTCGACATAACCGCTGAGGATGGCACGGAAATGGAAGTAAAGATCGCTGCCGAGAGTGGTGAGATCCTGAGGGTCGCAGCAAGTGACGCAGACTGTGACAAAGGGCGCGATCGCCGTGGCGATGGTGATGACCAGGAGGATGATGGCGAAGACGCCTAAATCAGATCATAATTGAACTTGTCCTCGTTCCCTGTAGGTTGCCGGTCACGGCAGCCTACAGGTGTTTGTCAAACCAGAAGGATCAAAATGCGCATTCTGCTTTTGGAAGATGACAAGCAGCTTGGTCCCTGGATCGCCGGTGGCCTGCGCGAAGAAGGCCATGTGGTCGATCACTTTGAGGATGGAAAAGACGCACTTATTGCGGCGATGGGCCAGGGCTTTGATGTGTTGATCCTTGATCGGATGGTGCCGGGGCTTGATGGGCTTGCGGTGCTGAAGTCCCTGCGCGCCTCAAAGGATACGACCCCGGCGCTTTTCCTGACTGCGCTGGGAGAGGTGGATGCACGCGTCGAAGGATTTGAAGCCGGTGGCGATGACTACCTGACCAAACCCTTTGCCTTTGCCGAACTGTCGGCGCGGGTTAATGCGCTTGGGCGCCGCAGGGACGGGCCGCATACAGACCCCGAAAAGCCGGTACTGCGTTATGCCGATCTGACGCTTGACCTTCTGTCGCGTCAGTGTGAGCGGCAGGGCCTGACGATTGACCTGATGGCGAAAGAGTTCAAGCTGCTAGAGTATTTCATGCGCCGACCCGGGCGCCTGGTGACGCGGACGATGTTGCTAGAGCAGGTTTGGGATATGAGCTTTGATCCCACAACCAGCGTGGTAGAGACCCATATTAGTCGCCTAAGGTCAAAGATCGACAAACCTTTTGACCAGCAACTGCTGCGCACACGTCGAGGCGAAGGATATGTCTTTGGTCAATAGACTTCGGGGCAGGCTGCGCTGGCTCTTGCGGTCGTCGACGCTGCGGTTGGCATTGCTGCTTTCGGTAATCTCTGCCACCGGTTTTGCTGTGGCGATTTTCGTGGCCCTGACCCTTGGGGAAGACGCAAACGAACGCCGGGTGGACGAGTCACTTTCTGCTTTGGCCCGTGCATCGGTGCTAGAAGATGTGACCGGTGATGGTCCAGATATGATCCTGCGGTCGCCAGATGCCTTGCGGGGGCTTCCATCGTCATTCCGCCGTGCCGTTGAACGAGGTGGGGGCACGGTGCATCTGCAGAATGATCTACGCGGTTCTGACGTGTGGCGCGTGTTACTGACAGCGGACAGCGAAGGGACCCCAGTTGTGGTTGCTGTCCCGTTAGAGGAAACCGAAGAGGCGCAAGCGCTGCTCGCTGGTATCCTGTGGACAACCGCCGCCGTCGTGATGGTCTTGATCCTTGCCGTCGGGTTTGTTGCCGGGGCTTTGGCGCAAGTGCGGCTATCGCGCATCGACAAGACACTGGGGAGGCTCGCTCAGGGGGATTTATCGGCGCGTACCGGCCACACCCGATCCAAGGATGACCTGGACGATGTCGCCCGGCAATTGGACGTGACTGCCGCAGAGCTAGAGCGGTTGGTGATGCAAACCCGCCATCTCAGCGCGAGCATCGCCCACGATCTGCGCACCCCTTTGGCGCGGCTGCAGGCGCAGCTTGAGATGTTGCCTGACGGAGAGGCGCGCGGCGCCGCGCTTGAAGAATCTGGGCGTTTGTCCGACATCTTTGACACTATCATGCGTGTGGCCCGGATTGAAGCAGCACAGGGCACCGATGGGTTCGAAAGCGTCGAAATAAGTGAACTGCTCAATGAAGTGGCGGAAATTTTTGGCCCGGTGATCGAGGATGAAGGCAAAACACTTGTGGTTGATGTGACCGAAGCGGACCGTATTCAGGCCGATCGGCAGATGCTGGTTCAAGCCCTTGCTAATCTCATTCAAAACGCATTGGTGCATGGCGGGGAGACCATCACACTGTTTTCAAACGGCACCTCCTTTGGCGTTGCGGACAACGGCCAAGGTGTTGCTTCTGATATGTTTTCCGAGATCATAAAGCCAATGGTTCGTCTTGATGCCGCCCGCACACGGGATGGGTCCGGTCTTGGCCTGGCGCTTGTTCGTGCCGTGGCTGATCGGCATGGCGCAAAGCTGGAGCTGTCGCAAAACCAGCCCAGTGGGCTTAAGGTCACGCTGAACTTTGCAAATTTGTAAGGTTGGAGTCAGTCGGACGTAAAACCCGGTGTCCATATCAATTTCATCGCAACAAACGATGAAACTGGAGACACCAAAATGAAAACGCTGATCACCAAAATCACAACTGCACTTTCTGGCGCGGTCTTGTTTGCTGCCGCCATCGCCATGGCAGGCCTGGGTTTTGCCGTTATCGCATCGCTTACGATTCTTGCGTTCTTCGCAATCGGCATCGCCCTTCTGGCCGCTCCGTTTGTGGGTATGGCCCAGCAAGAACAAGAAATCACCAAGGAAGCAGACGTGACAGCCTAGTAACATCAAGATCAAAGGGCAAGGCAATGACAACAATAGCAAAACCGCATGGATTTGTCACCAAGGGGATCTATTGGATGCCCGCTGGCTTGATCGGCTTTGGCTATTTCAAAGGGCTCGACAATGTTAACCAACTGGCTGATCCGACGCTTTTTTTGACCGAAATAGTCTTTGCCCTGTCCATCGGCGCCTTATTCCTGTTCCGCATGTTTTGGACCACGAAAATCGGTGGCGTTACACGGCTGCCTGCTGATGCGCCACGGTGGGAACACTGGGCGTCCAAAGCGGTCCATGTTGGACTTTACGCCTCGGTCTTTGGGATTGTCCTGTCGGGGCTTGGGGTCGCGGCTGTCTATGTTACCCCTTGGCCGAGGGGGGCTGTTGATGACGGGCTTGATTGGCTTGCACGAGTTCACGCTCAGCGCATTGCCTATCCTTTTGATAGCGCATGTCGCTGGGGCACTTTGGCACAAAGTGCTGCGCCGTGACGGCGTGCTGGAAAGCATGACGGGAAAACTGCCGGTCTGAGGCGCAGCCTCAGCCTGTTTTTGGCACGGTTGATTGATGTGGAATTTGTCGGAGTTTTGACTTGTTGAAAGAGATGGTCCGAGCCCTCCGAAAAGGCCGCGGCGTTCATGATCGGCCCAAACGTCAAGCATTTGTGAGCCAGGCGCGTCACGCAGTGCGCTAGCCGAAATGGTCCACATAAGGACGACACCGTCGTTTGATTGTCTCGTGCAAACTGTGGCTTTGGGAATATTCTGGCTACGAAGGAAGGGCGTATCTTTGCGATTGGTTTAAGTTGCCAAGCACATCACTGACATGAGTTGACTTTCATTTTGCAATCTATATAAGTTGCGAAATGCAACCTAAATTTACCCACTCCGGGAAACGCTCCGTCTGTCCTGTGAATGTCATTGTCGAAATTGTCGGCGATCAATGGTCTTTTCTTATCCTGCGCGACATTCTTTTGCTGCAACGGTCGCGGTACTCAGAATTCAGAGATGCAGACGAGGGCGTTGCAACGAACATACTGGCCAAACGCCTGAAACATCTCGTGGATCACGGACTTATCGAGAAGCACCAAGATCCAGCCGATGGTCGGGGCTCAATTTATCTGCCGACAGATCGAGCGTTGGATCTCATTCCCGTGCTGCTAGCGATGATTGCGTGGTCTGACACGCATCAGTCAAACGCAAAGAAATACCCAGAACTGATGGCAATCTACGCGGCGGACCCGAGCCGTGCTGAAACACTTCTGAAAGCCAGAGCGCAAGCTCTTTGGACACAATCGAAGTCTTCAATCGATGAATGATAGGAAAAACAATGACCTCCTCAAACACCCTAGCTGGTAAGCAATTTCTTCCACTGTGGATGTGGGGTATCGTTGCAATTGAAATTTTTGTTCCAAGCTACTTTGCCATTGCGTCTTATGTCGATCCAACCATTTGGGGCGAGGCCGAACTGGGCGTTTATGGTGAGCTCTACGTCATTCGAAATTTGACCATGTCGATGGGTGTCGCGCTCGCCGTTTTCTGGCTTTGGTCATACGCCGCAATTTTCGCAACGATTGCTGCGCGCTTCGCGACAGATGTCGTGGATATCCTCGCCGGTTTTGTCAAAGGCCCGGATGCCGAGACGGTAACGCTCCTGATAATATTTGCGGTGATCCTCATCGTGATACCCGCCATCGGTTTGCGTTGGCTGTTCAGGCAATTGAAATCGTGAAATCTGCCGGAGCATGGTTCTTCGGCTTTTGAAGCTTTGGCCATTTTTGATAGGTCTGGCGTGATCTGCACAGAGGTGCAGTTCGTCAATTGACCCAGATATGTGCATAATTGTCAGGAGTTAAACGATTGAGACGGTCACCTAAAGCCAGCCGCTTATGCGAGCGGTTGCCAAATCAAGCTGGTAGCAGTCCCATTCGGTTTAGGGGGTGAGGGTGCGCCGAACGACAATCAATATGGCTTTCGCAGTCGATGAATGGCGCATGACTGCAACGCACCAACTTCTCCGTTGTTCTTGGTTGGGTGCGCCGGCGCCGTATCCAGGCAGATTGACATTGGTCCGGCTCTGAGTGCAGGAATGCTAAAAGACGGGGCCATCTACTGGGGATCGGGGATATCAACGTGAAACACGCGAAACGTGCTACCTGACTGTTTTTTCGGCATGAAACGAAGTCGCCATATTCTCATGTCGAGTGTGTTGAGCCTGATAGCTTCGCAAGTCATCGCGCAGGAAAGGCCGCTCAGCTATTCGACCTATGGCACGCTGGGTCTCATCGATATGCCGACAGCCCAAAGCGCGCCGGACGCAGAAATTGCGACAACGCTCAGTTACTTCGCAGGCAGCACACGTGGCACGCTGAGCTTTCAAATCTCTCCGCGTCTTTCGGGCAGTTTTCGTTACACCAAAATCGATGATTGGTCGCGGTCAACCGGCGAGGCAACTTTCGACCGGTCGTTTGATCTTCGTTATGTTCTGGCCAATGAGGGGCGTTATCATCCGGCGATTGCAATTGGATTGCAGGATTTCGTAGGGACTGGCATCTATTCGGCAGAATATCTTGTCGCGACGAAGAACCTCGGCACAGATCTGGCCATAACCGCCGGCATCGGTTGGGGCCGTTTGGGAAGCGACCGAGGTTTTGACAACCCTTTTGTGGTTTTTGGCGACCAGTTTGAAACCCGCCCCACCTCTAGAAATAAGAGAGGTGGTCAGATCGAAAGTGCGCGCTGGTTTCGTGGCGACGCGGCCCTTTTTGGTGGGGTGAGCTGGGCTGCAACAGACCGGCTGACGCTGAAGGCGGAAGTGTCTTCAGATGATTATGTCCAAGAACGGGCCGATGGGCGGGAGCTTTTTGATCGCGATACACCACTCAACTTTGGTGTCGATTTTGAAATCAGCGACGGCGCGCATCTGCAAGGCTACTATATGCATGGGTCGGAATTTGGTGTCGCAGCGACGTTCCGCACCAATCCGCGGTTTCCTGCTGTCAATGGCGGCGCTGGCAGCGCCCCTGTTCCTATACGTCCCCGAACCGCGGCTGCATCTGCTGACCTGGTGACCAGCGACAGAATACGAAGCGCCACACAGCAGCAAACCGCCGCACTTCTTGCCGCGGACGGGATGGAGCTTGAAGCGATGCGTGTGACCGCACGTACTGCGACTGTCCATATCCGCAATATGCGCTACATCGGCCGGGCGGAAGCGATTGGGCGCACTGCCCGGATCCTGACGCAAACGCTGCCCATGCAGATAAGCCAATTCACAATCGTGCCTATGGAAAACGGGATCCCATTGTCGGCAATAACCCTTCGCCGGGCGGATCTGGAAGAGTTGGAATTTGCTCCGGATGGGGCGTGGCAAAGCTATGTCCGCGCTGACATCTCAGATGCGTCGAGTACGTTGACAGAAACCGTATATGCTGACGACATTTATCCGCGGTTTCGATGGTCGCTTTCGCCTTTTGCGGAAGGTAGTTATTTCGACCCTGATGGCCCTGTGAGGTTGGATTTCGGTCTCGCGCTGCAAGCCCAATACGATATAGCGCCTGGCCTGATCTTGGAGGGCAGGGTGCAGCAAAAGTTGGTGGGCAATCGTGACGAGTCCACTCGGAACGATCCGTCGACGCTGCCGCGTGTTCGGTCGGATGCCAATATCTACGCGCGCGCCGATACGGCATTGCGCCGATTGACGCTCGCGAAATATGGACGTCCGGGTCCGGATTTATATGGACGCGTTACCTTTGGATATCTGGAAACGATGTTCTTCGGGGCCTCGGCGGAACTGCTTTGGAAGCCGGTGAACAGCAGTTTGGCGTTCGGAGTCGAAGTAAATGAGGTCCGTCAGCGTGAATTCGATCAGGGGTTCGAATTGCAAGACTACCAGGTCACGACTGGCCACGGCACACTCTATTACCAATTTGATAACGGACTTTTGGCGCAGGTCAGTGCGGGCAGGTATTTGGCAGGCGATTGGGGATCAACACTCGCGCTCGACCGGACTTTTGGCAATGGATGGCGGGTCGGCGCCTATGCCACCTTCACAGACGTACCATTCGATGATTTTGGCGAAGGATCTTTTGACAAAGGTCTCCGGATCAGGGTGCCATTGCAGCATTACGTTGGTCGCCCTTCGACGCGTGTCTCATCGATCAATATTCAACCCATCCTGCGGGATGGTGGGGCACGGCTGAATGTGAATGATCGGCTTTATGAAAGCCTAAGAACGTATCATAATCCCGAATTGCGGCGTGGCTGGGGACGGTTTTGGCGATGAAAACGGTCCTAAACTCCAAAATTGCTTTGCTCTGCTGTCTGCTGCTGGTCGCAAGCTGTGGCAACGCCCCTCAGCAAACAACGACAATTTCTCAGATTGGTCAGATCATCGATCAATTGGGCCCGTCAGAGCCGGGGCCAACGACCACTCAAATCCGCGCGAGCCTTACGCCCGAGGTCATGGCCCAGTTCGGCAACGCGGCCTTGAAAGTGGCCGCTATCGAAAAACCACCCTTATCATCCGTCTTAATCGGCGTAGGTCAGAATGGCGATGTCGAAACCTTCACCACACCAGATGGAGTCAGTTTTTCATTTCGCAACGGTATGCTTGTAGCCACCCGAGGTCTGGGCGCAGATCTTATGACCGCCGACACAGGTGCCAGCTTGCGGGCGATCCGCGCGGGGCAGGGTGCGGGCGTGGTTCGCATACACAGGTATTTGGACGGTGAAGATCAAATCATTGTTCGCAGTTTCGTCTGCACCATCCGCCGCGATCAAAACACCATGCTCCGTGAAAGCTGTCAGAGCCCGTCGTTCGCCTTCGAAAATACCTATCAAATCGGACCGCAGGGGGGCATTGTCGGCTCGCGCCAATGGGTCAGCCCCGAGCGCGGCTATCTGAGTGTGGAGGATATTCGCAACTAATGTCGCCAATTGTTGTGCGACCCGGGTTTCGAGGCTTGCAACGTCGCATCATTTTCGGAACATAAGAAAAAAAGAGCAGGGTTTCGATGTTTACACGTCTGATGTCAGTCTTGAGCATGGTTGTGCTAACCGGGTGCGGCATAGCCTACATACCGTCACAGGTTTCGCAATCAGGCGCCGAGGTGCGGGTGGTCTCATTGACTGCCGAAACCGTTTTGGCCGCAAACCAAACTCCTTACGCGCCGCGGGTTTTGCCTGCTGCCTTTCGCCAAGGGACTGGATCTGTGCCTGCCGGACGTGGTGCAGGCGCTTTGCCCGATCCAACGCTGGAGCGACCAGTGAGGCCGGATGCGCTTTCCTTGCGCCTTCCGCCTGATGTCCCCGACAGCCCCTACAGGATCGGGGTTGGCGATGTTGTTTTGCTGGCCACGCGGGATTCGGCAAACACCGTCGAAGAGCTTTCGGGCCTTTTGGCAGCCCAGAACCGCAGGCAGGGCTATACAGTGCAGGATGACGGAGCCATCGCGATCCCCGATGTCGGGCGGGTCGTCATTGCCGGGTTGTCACTGGAAGAGGCGGAGGCAGAGCTATTTCGTCGGCTTCTGGACAATCAAATCGACCCGACCTTCAGTCTGGAGCTGTCAGAATTCAATTCAAAACGCGTCTCCATCGGTGGCGCTGTTGGCACGCCAACCATCGTGCCGATCACGCTGACACCGCTTACTTTGGATCAGGCCCTTTCAGCTGCCGGAGGTATTCAATCGCCCGACCTGGACTTTGTTTCCATCCGTATTTACCGCGATGGCACGCTTTATCAGATCCCTTTAGACACATATTTGTCCCGGGGCGATATCCAGAAATCCCGTTTGGTGACGGGTGATAGTGTGTTTGTCGACACAGCCTATCAATTGGAGCGGGCGCAGGCCTATTTCGAAGAACAAATCACTCTCGCTCAATTTCGGCAAAACGCGCGGATCAATGCTCTGGCCGAACTTCAGGCAGAGATGGCCTTACGCCGTGCTGCGCTGACAGACGCACGTGAAACCTTTCAGGTTCGCGCAGAGCTTGACGCAGTGAACCGCGATTATGTTTATCTGGCGGGCGAAGTGAATAGTCCTGCTCGCTTTACCTTGCCACCTGAACGGGTCGCCAGCCTTGCGGACGCACTGTTTTCGGAGGGTGGGTACTCGTCCGAGACGGCAAACCCTTCAGAGATCTATGTGTTGCGAGGATCAGACGACCCCCGTGAACTGGGCGCGGTCACAGCGTTTCATCTGGATGCATCCAACGCAGCCAACCTTCTGTTGGCAACCCGATTTGAATTGCGCCCGAATGACGTTGTGTTCATCGCCGAACAGCCAGTCACGCGATGGAATCGGGTCGTGCAGCAAATTGTGCCTTCGCTGCTCAACACAGCCGCTGCGGCGACGACTAACTGATTGTAACAGCCTTCGAATTTCGGTTTTACAGCCAGGATACAAAAAAAAAATCGGCAAATTTGAGCCATCTGCAATTCAGGGCTTTGAATTCATACACGTTCTGCGTTATAGCAGGCGTGAGAATATCGTGTCAGTATCCAAACGAGGAGTAATCCAATGACCAAACTCATGAGCGCAATTGCAGTGGCGCTGTTGCTGCCAATGTCTGCCTTCGCACAGGGTGCTGATACCGCACCAGCAGGTTCGGATCCCGCAACATCGCTTGAAATGGGCGGTATGGCTGGTGCAGGACCCGCAATTGTAGCTGGTGTTGCCTTGCTTGCAATCGTTGCAATCGCAGTGAGCGGTGACGACGATGATGATGACAGCACTGGTGGCACGTCTGGTACAGACTAATCACGGCACGTGTTAGACCGGACGATACGACGAATGTCGTAGCGTCTGAGCTTCAAGTGCGGCATTTATGCCATAGGTCAGGCTAACGCCTGGCCTATTTTGGTTTTGCGGATGGGTTGACGTCTTTGTCGCTACTCAGGGTATGGCATGGTTTGAAGCGATGGCTGTATCTTGGATGTCGAATTTTGTGAACCATCGCCAATTGATCTTAACTGGTAACAATCAGCGTGTTTGGACGACTTAAATCATTCTTTGACGGCGGGGCAGGGATTGAACCAGTCGCCACCGAAGCGATACGTATTGCACCTGACCATAGCATGTACGCCGTCGGAGACATCCATGGCTGTGACCAGCAATTGGCGCGCCTTCTCGATAAAATTGAGACCGAAGCCGTAGGTGACGAGACCTTGGTTTTTTTGGGTGACCTTGTTGACCGTGGTCCACACTCTGCCCAAGTCCTTTCCAGACTTTATGAACGCGCGACTGCGGAGCCTCAGCAGACGATTGTGCTGATGGGCAACCATGAGAGGATGATGATCGATTTTATCGATGATCCATCCGACGAAGGGGCGCGGTGGCTCCGGTTTGGCGGTATGGACACATTAAAGAGCTATGGCATTGTGGATGTGCCTGACGTTCTTGATGCGGAAGATGCATTGGACGTGGCCGCTGCACTCGAGGCCGCATTGCCAAACGGCATGTTGCCCTGGCTGCGTGATTTGCCGTTGTGCTGGACCAACGGCAATATATGTTGCGTTCATGCGTCCATGAACCCTGAAAAGCCGGTTGATGAGCAAAGCCAACGCTCTTTGCTATGGGGTCACCCGCGTTTCTTCCGGCAGCCGCGGACGGACGATCTATGCATTGTACACGGGCACACTATCGTCCAGACCGCACATTTGTCGGCGGGTCGCATTGCGGTAGACACCGGTGCCTATCGCGGCGGTCCTCTCAGCGCGGTCCGTGTTGATAATGATCAGGTGTCTTTTTTAACGGTCTAGGGCACGCTGTTACGCGCTTGCGCTTTCCTGTCCCCGCGGGTCGTATCCATCAACGCTGTTCTTGATCAGCGCGGTGAGCCGGGCTGCCGAACCACATGAGATGCACCCTTGAAGTTCTTTCAGCATGGCCGCCACCTCAATCTCGCTCAACGCCATCTCGTTGGCGCGCATGATTTTAGGGTGGGGCGTGTCACATAGGCTGTCATCATCGATCAACAACTCTTCGTACAGCTTTTCCCCCGGCCGCAGTCCGGTTATTTCAATCGCGATTTCCCCTTTCCCTGTTTCAGGGTCCTTTGGTTGTCGGCCGGAAAGTTTGATCATTTTATGGGCAATGTCGATAATGCGCTGTGGTTTGCCCATGTCCAGAACAAAGACATCACCACCTTCTGCATACGCGCCAGCCAAAAGCACGAGCCGTGAAGCTTCGGGGATGGTCATGAAAAAACGCGTGACGTCAGGGTGGGTCACGGTGACCGGTCCACCCTGTTCGATCTGTTTCTGGAACAACGGGATCACCGATCCTGAGGATCCCAACACATTGCCAAACCGAACCATTGCAAATTTTGTCTTATTTGCACGCGTCTCACGATCTTGGGTCACAAGCTCTGCCATGCGTTTGGTTGCCCCCATCGTGCTGGTAGGACGCACAGCCTTATCGGTTGAAATCAGGATGAAACGCTCAATCCGGGCAGCAGCAGCGGCGTCAGCCACAACCTGCGTCCCTAAAACGTTGTTTCGCGCTCCTTCCAACGGGTTGGCCTCGACCAGCGGCACATGCTTGTAGGCAGCGGCATGCAGGATGATCTGCACCTTCGCCTCAGCAATGATCTCGGCCACGCGGGCTGCATGCGTGACGGATCCCAAACGCGATGTTATCTTGATCCCCGTCGTTTCTACGAGCTTTCGCATTTCTGCATCAATTGCATAGAGCGCGAATTCACCCTGTTCGAAAAGGACGATTTCTTTCGGCGAACACGCCACCAATTGACGGCAAAGTTCTGACCCTATTGACCCTCCGGCGCCCGTCACCATGACCACACGCCCAGTATATGTATTTGCGATTTCGGGCGTATTCAGATCAACCTTGTCACGTCCCAACAACCTATCAGGAGAGACAGGGTGAAGGCTGGACAGATGTCCTTTGCCGCCGATCATGTCAACGTAAGACGGAAGGACCCGGACTCGGATGTCTTGGTTGTGTAGCTGTTCAATCAAAGCATCGCGCTGTTCTTGACGCACGGAAGGCATCGCGAGAAGCGTCATTGAAACACCGCGCTTTGCCATTTCTGACTTTAGATACTCAGGTGACATGACTGGCAAACCGGCCACCACTAAGCCATGTAGATGAGGGTTGTCGTCGACGAAAAAGAGGGGCCGCATCTCGCTTGACCGCAACAGAGCTGTGGCCAGTTGGATACCTGCTGCGCCCGCACCATAAATCGCAACCTGTTCTCGTGTCGCACCGCTTTTGTCGAAGGCGTTCAAAAAACGCAACGCAAACAAGCGCGTGCCGACGGCTGCCAGAAAAAACAAAGCACCAAAAATCAACGGAACAGACCGTGGGGCAGGAACCTGCAACAAGAAACTGGCCGCCATTGCTCCCAGGGCCAGGCATGCTGCAACTGACCCAATTCGTTGGATTGCGTTGCTCTCGATCGCCATGAGCTTGATTTGGGGTAACCGGAACGCAAGAATTAAGAGGGGAGCGATAAGCGCGATCGCAAAGAACAATGGCCACGCGGCGGCAAATGCCACATCATATTGAAAGCTGCCATATCGAAGGGCACAGGCCAACGGTAGCGAGACAATCACTGCTGCCATATCGTTGGCAAAAAACACAAACCGTTTACTGTCGCGCGATAGGTTGTTGAGCCGCTCTACAAGCATAGGTCGCAACCCTCAGTTGTTACTGGCGAAATCGTTACGGTTTCTGCGCAGTAAGTGCAACCCGTTGGCGCTGAATTTGTCTCATTTGACTTAAATTGCTCATTCGGACGCTTTGGCAACAGCCACGTTGTGTTTCAACGGTGTTTGTGACAATTAGTAAAGAAATACTGCGCAACGCACAGAATGTAGAATGACCAGTCTTTCGTCCCTGCCGCGCCCGGCGCAAAGAATATCCGAAACCGATGATGAAATTGATCTTGCTCAGCTTTTGGGCACGCTTTGGCGGGGGAAGTTTCGGATCGCACTCGTTGGTTTTCTGACGTT
Source organism: Pseudomonadota bacterium (assembly GCA_038526325.1). Taxonomy (GTDB): domain Bacteria; phylum Pseudomonadota; class Alphaproteobacteria; order Rhodobacterales; family Rhodobacteraceae; genus Yoonia. The sequence continues at coordinate 23,171 of JBCBGX010000008.1, forward strand.
TTGTCTGGGGTTCTGGTATGCCTTCGTGGCCGCCACACCCGTCTATACTGCAGGTGCGGTTGTGGCTTTGGAAAGCCGTGAACAACAAGTTATGGACATTGAAAGTGTTGTAACTGGGCTTTCTGGGGATCAGGCAACCGTCAATACGGAAGTCGAAGTCATCCGGTCACGCGAACTGATAGAGCGGATGGTCCAAGAGCTGGACCTCGTCAACGATCCTGAATTCAATCCAACGCTGCGCGAGACGCCGGCATTGTCCATTCGCGGCATCGTCAACTCGATAGTCGCAGTGGTGGGGGGGCAGACGGCACCGCCTGAAGAGCCAACGGATCAAGCTATTCTTGATCGTGTGGTGGATGCGGTTTTGGCCCGTTTGTCGGTGTCCAATGTGCGGCAAAGCTATGTTTTTCGGATCACGGTCACAACAGAAAACCCGGATAAATCTGCGCGTATCGCAGACAGGTTAGCGGTGCTGTATATTAATGATCAGGTCCGCGTTAAGCTTGAGAAAACAGAACAAGCGACAACTTGGCTTGGTGAGCGGGTTGCAGAATTACAGATTGAACTTGAGCAGTCCGAAGAGGCGCTCAAGAGCTTTGGCACCAACACCGATCTGGTGAGCCCCGAAGGCCTCGTGGCGCTCAACCGGCAGTTGAAAGACTTGCGTGAAAGGCGCGACAGTCTTCAGGATCAGAACGTCGTTTTGAGGGACCGTCAGACGGAATTGCAGGATGCACGTACCAATGGGTCTCGTGAACAGATCGTTGTGCTGATGCAAGACAATGTGTTGACCATGATCCTCGAACGTCTCAGCGTCGATCCAAATTTGTCAGATCAGGCCTTTGATGACAGGCTGGATACGATTGCTGGACAAATGGCAGATGAGTTACTGCGCAACGAACGCCAGGTTGATGCACTTGAAGTGTCAATCACAGAAGTTACTGAACGCATAGACCGTCAATCCTTTGAGCTTGTTCAGTTGCAGCAATTGCAGCGCGAGGCTGAAGCCAGCCGTTTGATATACGAAGCTTTCCTGACCCGTCTGAAAGAAACAAGCATTCAGCAGGGTATCCAACAGGCCGATAGCCGTATTTTGAGTGAGGCGGTCGTACCGACAGATCCTTCGGCGCCCCGTAAAATGATGGTCTTGGCGGTGTCGACCATACTTGGTCTTCTGGCGGGTGCAGCCTGGGTGCTGCTACGAGAGATGGCACAAAACACGTTTAGGGTGGCCGATGATCTGGAGGCGCGAACGGGCTATTCGGTGTTGGGGCAAATTCCCGCTATTCCGATCCGCAAACGCGCCGGGATGCTTAAATACATTGCCGAAAAACCTAATTCTGCGGCATCCGAGGCTATACGGAATCTGAGAACCTCAATTCTGTTGGCCAATCTTGACCGCCAACCGCAGATCATCATGACAACCTCGTCGATCCCAAGCGAAGGCAAGACGACTATATCCATTTCCCTTGCGCAAAATTTTGCATCTATGGGCGAGAAAGTTCTGCTCATTGAAGGAGATATTCGCCGCCGCGTGTTCAGGGAATATTTCAACGTCAAGACAAAGGGCGGCCTCTTGTCCGTCTTGTCTGGCGAAACTGCTTTAACTGACACGGTTAGCCATGACCCATTGTTGGGCGCAGACGTGCTGGTAGGTGAAAAGTCCAACGTGAATGCTGCGGATCTGTTTTCATCGAAACGGTTCTCGGCGTTCTTGAAAGAGCTGCGCGACAACTATGATCGCATCATCATCGACACTCCGCCTGTGCTTGCGGTGCCAGATGCCCGTGTCATTGGGCAGTCTGTCGACACGATCATTTATGCGGTGAAATGGGACAGTACCACGCACAGGCAAGTGCAGGATGGGATCAAGTCACTTGAGTCGGTGAACTTGCGCATTACGGGTTTGACCCTGGGCCAAATCAACAAGCGCGGCATGAAAAAATATGGCTATGGGGCAGATTACAGCAACTACCAAGGATACTACGAAAACTGATGGCGGGACCGCAGTATCAAGCTGCCCGAGATCATGTGCGGATTACACCGTAAAGAGAGGTAAATTGGCTCCGGCGGTAGGGATCGAACCTACGACCAATTGATTAACAGTCAACTGCTCTACCGCTGAGCTACGCCGGACCACGACGCGCCGTATAGCAATGTGATTTCGCCCCGTCCAGAGCCTTCGCACAGAATTATGACTTTCCTTCAACATTGGCCATCTGGTCGGGTTGCCGTCGGAATTCGGCCAAGACTGATAGCTGCGGCAAGGCTGTCACAAGGCCTCTCCCAACAAGGTCGATTAAGTGCGCAAATACGTTGCGTTCGGCTGCAGGCAAAAGTGCAGGGGCCACATCGTCGTAAATTCTGCGCGTCAGCACCGGGATTGACATTTGCCCATTGGAAAGCACGTCGAGTATTTGCTGTTCGCGCCCTAGCCGATGTGAAACCAACCAATCCAACCGCGCCGACGGGTTTGTAACCGGTGGTCCATGGCCGGGGTAATAGGTATTGGCGGTCAGCCCTTGGAGCTTGCGGCAAGAGCGCATGAAATCTGTCAGGTCGCCATCGGGCGGCGACACAAGAGAGCTTGCCCAACCCATCACATGGTCACCGGTAAAGATTGCATCCTGCCACTGAAAACACAGGTGATTGCCGATATGCCCCGGTGTGTGCAGTGCCTGCACTTGGCCCCAGGGCCCCGTGATAACCTGACCGTCTGAAACCACCCGGTCTGGCACAAACACTTTGTCTATTCCTTCGCCACCGCCGGTTAGTCCTCTGGCGGCAAGTTCCGCCATCACAGGGCTCTGTCCGGTCCCGCTGGGTCCAAAGGCAAGAATTGGTGCATCGACACGCTCAGCCAGTGGACGTGCCAAAGGGGAGTGATCCAGATGACTGTGGGTCAGCAGGATATGGCTGACGTGGCGACCGGCAATTGCCGCCACAAGTGCCTCAAGATGGCTTTCGTTGTTTGGACCTGGATCAATGATTGCAAGCGACTGATCGCCCACCAAATAGGTGTTGGTCCCCCAAAATGTCATGGGCGACGGATTGGGTGCCAAGACGCAGCTCAGTCCCGGTTGCAAAGCCATCGGCTTGCCAACTGGAAACGGCGACATATCCACCATCATGATGGCTTCCTGTTTTGGGGAAGGGCGGCTAGCCTAGCAACATGGGATTTGGTTGGCTGAAAAATTATATGCCGCGCGGCATTTACGCACGGGCTGGGCTCATTCTGGTTTTGCCGGTCATTTTGTTGCAATTGCTGGTCTCGGTCGTTTTTATCCAGCGTCACTTTGACGGCGTGACGCGGCTCATGACAAGTGCCGTTAGTATTGAATTGCGGTTTCTGGTCGACACCGCGAATGAGGCGCCGGATCTGCAGGCTGCCCGCGATGCGATCTCGCGCATTGACGCTCCGCTGCAGATACGAACCGCTCTGCCCGCCTCCGATATGGTTGCCGCAGATATCAAGCCCTTTGTTGATCTGACTGGCAACAGCGTCATCCGCAATATGCGCAGCGGCATTGATAATGTGTTGGCGATCTCGCTTGAAGACCGGCGCCGGGTTGTTCTTTGGGTCGATACCCGGCACGGACCGCTGAAGATGGATTTTTCGCGAAGGCGTGTGTCGGCTTCAAACCCGCACCAGTTGCTGGTCATCATGGTGGTTCTGGGTGCGTTGATGACGGCCATCGCCTATATCTTTTTGCGAAATCAATTGCGTCCTATCAAACGTATGGCGGCGGCAGCGGCGGATTATGGGAAGGGGCGGATCACCCGGTTTACGCCAACAGGGGCCGTCGAAGTGCGCGCCGCGGGCATGGCCTTTTTGGACATGCGCAACCGTCTTGAACGTCAGGCGCAAAGCCGCACGCTGATGCTATCAGGTGTCAGTCACGATTTGCGCACCCCGCTGACGCGGCTGCGTCTGGGTTTATCGATGATGGATGAAGACGAGGTTGCGCCGCTCATCCGGGATGTAGACGACATGCAGCGCCTTTTGGATGGGTTTCTGGATTTCGCTCGCAGCGATGCAAATGACAGTTTGGAAAAAACGGAGCCCGCCCAGTTGGTACATGCGGTGCTTGCTGATGCCGAACGCATGGGGCAGGCGGTAAGCCTTGGCGGAATTGAGGGCCCCCAAGACCCGATCAGCTTGCGGCCCCTTGCCTTACGACGGGCGTTGGACAACCTGATCAACAATTCGCTGCGCTATGGCACACGCGCCGAAATTGGCGTGAGTGTCACGGATCGCGCCGTGCGGTTCTGGGTCGAAGATGATGGGCCAGGTATACCTGCCGATCAACGCGAAGACGCAATCAGTCCCTTTGTGCGTTTGGATCCAGCCCGCAATCAGGACAAAGGCAGTGGTGTCGGGCTCGGCCTGTCAATTGTTGCTGACGTGGCGCGGACACATGGTGGCGTCTTACGTCTGGGCGACAGCAAGAGATTGGGTGGGTTGATGGCCGAACTGGTGCTTGGGCGTTGAGCCCAGCGCGCCTGTGCCCAAGGCCTAGCCATCACTGCGAAGGTGCATTGGCAGGTGGTCGACATAGGTCTGCGGGGCAACCGGATCTAAGTTATGATGCGCAACCAAAAGGTCCAGACAATGAACTGTCAAATCATAACTGCCGAAAACCGCATCGGCCAGCAACGCAAGCGACCAAAGCTGGTGTTCTGTGACGGCCTGTGGATCCCGTAGGTCACGTATAAAGACCGCATCACCGTCAAGGGCCTGACTGCGGACCATGCGCCGTCTGAGGCGGGCCGATTGGGAATTGGCCACCTGTTGGCTTTTCACAAAAAGGAATTTGTGAAACCGCAGCCCAAGCTCGTCCAGTTTCTTGATCTGGCTGTC
>JBCBGX010000009.1:0-27905 GCA_038526325.1 Pseudomonadota bacterium
CCACTTGCCCCAAACCTTCCAGCATCGGGGTGCGAAAAATACCGGGGGCAAGTGGTCATGGACGGGCTGGCCAAGGATGTCATCTACCCGCCACGCCTTGGCGACCCGGCAGAGTTTGCAGCCCTCGCCTGCTTTATCATCAGCTGCGAGTATCTGAATGGCACAACAATCCGTCTTGATGGTGCATTGCGGATGCCCTGATATCGCCGGGACACAGTATCGCCATTATGCGGTGACACATCACAATGCGCGGCTCCTCAGCCCCGGCCCTTATAAAGGAAGTGCATGCCTGTTCTGTTTGCCTCTGCGGTTCTTGCGGTCGCTTATTTCGCGTTCATGATCCTTATAGGGTTGCCCGATGGGCACAGCGCGCGCTTCAATTACGCATGGCTCGTCGGATATTCCGAGGCGTTTCAGTCCGGCACGCTCCTTCCAAGGTTTCTGCCCACCCTGAATGGCGGCATGGGCGGCTTTGACTTTTTCTTTTACGGACCATTGCCATTCTGGTTAACGGCGGCAGTTGCAGCCCCTCTTTGCCCCAGCTGCGCGGCCGAGACACCGTTTATCGCCGTCCTGGCCGCGCTGAGTATATTGGGAAGCTTTGGTGTCTATCTCTTGTGCAGACGCTTCTTTGGACAAGGTCCATCGCTTGCAGGGGCCGTCATCTACGCCCTTCTTCCCTATCATTTATGGGTAGATTGGTTTTTCCGCCAAGCCACGACCGAGTTTGCAGCCTACGCGTTTCTGCCCTTTGTCGCATTGGGCATGGACAAAGCACGCAGCGGTCAGAATGGTGGCGCATTGATCGTCTTCGGCGTCGCGGGCACAGCCTTATGCCACCTACCAACGGCGCTGCTTGCGGCACATGTGTTTGGAATGATCGCCCTCGCGATGGTTTTTCACCGCGCTACACCTGCGGGGCAGCGGCTAACCCTTTTGGGCGGCATTGTTGGGTGGACCGTTCTGGGCATCGGTCTGGCGGCATTCTATTGGCTGCCAGCCCTGGCACTGCTGCCAACGGTATCGCCGGATGCGCTGTATGAGACGCATTACACAGCCGCCCATTGGCTCTTTGGACCGCAAAGCAATTGGTGGCGCGGATCGGTTGACCACCCTTTGGACACACAAGCGGTTCTTTATAATGGGCTGGCCATCCTTTTTGGAACGCTCATTTGCGTGATCGCCGTACTGCGCACAGGTGGTATGGCGCGCATACTGATCCTGATCCCAGTCGCCGTTGCGTTATTCATGAACTCCGCTTTGTCCGCCGTGTTTTGGGAGTATTGGATCATTGATAAGGTACAGTTTCCGTGGCGCTTGCTGGTCTTTTTGGACCTTTCGGCCGCATTGGGCGGTGCGGCAATTGTTGCCGCCATCGCAAAGAAAACCCTAAGACCGCTAGCCGTAATTCCGCTGCTCTGCTGCGCCGCAGTGACATTTGTTTTAATAGGACAAAGTTTTGTCGCGGGAGACTTGCCAGGTCGGACTGACAGCTACTATGCGGGATATGCACCTTCTGAATACCTATCGCCAGAGCGCTTTGCCGCAACAAATGACGCGCGCAAAATTATCCGTGCAGGCGTCGATATTAATGATATCATTGACCTCGCCTTCCGTGACTTTGCAAAGGCCCATGCCGTTGCGCGGGACGGCACTTATAGCGGCTATGTCGCACAGAACAGGATTATCCAGCTTAGGCCCAACCCAGCTGCCGAGCGTGTTTTGGCCCCGGTGCAGTATTGGTTTTTGTGGATGGCCGAGACCGAGGATGGCACACCCCTCAACCTTGTCGCTAGCTCCGATTTTGGAACAGTGGACATTTTGGCACCGCGATCCGGTTTTGAAGACAGTGTCATTACCTTGCAGCTGCAACATCACTGGAGCGAACTGGTCGGTGTCGTGCTATCCGCCATATCGCTTCTGGCGTTCGCATTGGTCACCGCCGCCCGTCGGCGACGGGTCAAGACATCGCATGCCGCAGGCTAAATGACGCAGGCTGCGCGAAACCCATCTCGGGCTGACACTAGTTTATTGTTATCGAAGACCACATGCACAAATTTTGCATCAATTGCTTCGTCGTAAATGTACGACCGGCAGATCAAGGACGGATCTGTCTCACTTATGTCGAGAAATTCCGGGTTGCCGATAATGGCCGAGACATCGCTCGGCGACATGCCAAGTTCCAACCTGTTGGCCAGACTATCACCGCTGCTCCAGATCGGTGGGCGTTCGCACCCACTTAGTGCAACCAGCATGACGACTGACCACGGCGCGAAACGGATGTTCAATTGTCTCAACATCATGCGCTCGCCTTTTCTTCCAGCATCAACCATTCATCCTCAGCTGCCGACAGCGCCTGTTGACGTTGCACCAAAGCCTCTGTCGCCTTTTTGAATTTTACCGGCTCTCGCGAAAAAAGGTCCGGGTCAGCGAGCAGGTTTTCCAACTTAGCGATTTCTCCACTCAACCGGTCAATCAAGCCCGGAAGTTCGTCTAAACGATGCTGTTCGGTGAAGGACAAACCAACCGCCGCCTTTTTGGCGACAGCTTTGCTTTTCTTCGCTGCCGGTTTGATAGCTGACGGAACCCTTGCGACATCTTCACCCCGTTGCGTGCGGTAATCGCTCCACCCACCAGCATAAATGACAGCCTGCCCAGTGCCTTCCATTGCGACAGTCATTGACGCTACCCGATCCAGAAAATCCCTGTCATGGCTGACCAAAAGAACTGTGCCGCTGTAGTCGCCCAGGATATCCTGCAACAAATCAAGTGTTTCGATATCCAAATCGTTTGTCGGTTCATCCAAGACGAACAGGTTGCTTTCTCGCGCCATCAGCCGGGCCAAAAGCAGCCGCGCCTTCTCCCCACCAGACAGCGATCTGACCGGCGCACGGGCCTGCGCCTCATCAAACAGAAAGTCCTTCAGATATCCAACCACATGGCGCGGCGCACCCCGCACCATGATCTGATCTGACTTGCCCGAAGCGCCAAGTTCCGGATCATTTGCCAGGTTTTCGCAAAGCGACATATCGGGGTTCAGCGCCGCACGGGTCTGGTCAAACACGGCCACATCCAGATTTGTGCCCAGCTTCACCGAACCGGCATCTGGATCCACCTGCCCCAGCAGCATCTTGATCAGCGTGGTCTTACCCACACCGTTCGGGCCAACAAACGCTACCCGATCCCCCCGCTGAACGGTCAAATCAAAGTTCCGGACGATCTGCTTGTCCTCAAACGATTTGCTAAGACCCGTGGCCTCGATCACCTTCTTGCCCGAGGTCGAACCGCCGTCAAACGCCATTGCGGCGGTTCCCTGACGTTTGATCTGGCTGGCCCGCTGCGCGCGCAGATCCTGCAAAGCACGTACCCGGCCCTGATTACGTTTGCGCCGGGCACTGATCCCTTCAACGGCCCAACGCGCCTCTGCCTTGATCTTGCGATTAAGCTTGTGTCGCTGCTGGTCTTCTTCTTCCCAGATCTTGTCGCGCCAGTCTTCGAACTGGTCAAATCCCTGCTCGGCCCGGCGTACCTGTCCCCGGTCAATCCAAAGGGTCGCCTGGGTCAATGCCCGTAAAAACGCCCTGTCATGGCTAATCAAGACAAACGCCGCCCGCGTTTGTTTGAGTTCGTTTTCAAGCCAGGCAATCGCTTCAATATCAAGATGGTTCGTCGGTTCGTCCAGTAGCATCAGTTCGGGCGCTTCAGCCATCAGCTTGGCTAGTGCTGCGCGCCGACGTTCGCCCCCCGACGCAGTGGCGACGTCACCCGACGGATCAAATTTCAAACCCTCGGCAACCATCTCGACCTTATAAGCTTCCTCCGGGGAAAGCCCGCTGGCTGCATAGTCGCCCAACGTAGCACAGCCTGTCATGGGTGGGTCTTGCTCCATATATCCGGCAGTCACACCCGGTGACAGGATACGCGCGCCGGTGTCAGGCGCAACTAACCCAGCCATCACCTTCATGAGCGTCGATTTTCCGGACCCGTTGCGCCCGACCAATGCCACCCTGTCGCCCGGCTGGACGATCAGCGACAAATCCGCAAACACCGGATCGCCCCCAAAGGTCAAAGCGATGTCAGAAAGCTGTAGAAGAGGTGCGCGTGCCATGCCGCCTGCTACGTCAGCGCTGTGGCCTGCGCAAGGGTGCGTAACGCCCGGGCACGGGCGGAAGGGACCTTTGCCACCTCTACACAGGTGAAAACATGCATTGTGCCCATGGCGTGGTCAATCACCAGATCTGGCCCGACCCAGCCACCCATGGCAAGGTATGTCCGCAACAGAGGCGGCAAAGGCGCCGTACCGGTTGACGGGCAGTCCGTTAAAGCCTTCGCTGCCCCCCTCGCCGCTGGTCGAAGCGCGTCCGGCGCGGCCCGGCGCGCAAGCATCGCCAAGGTACGGCCATAGACCGACGGATCCGTCCCGGCGAAGCTTGTACAGCCGAACAAAAACTGCACCTGATGCGCGTCAACAAAGGCTGTCAACGCCCCCCAGATAACGCGCAAGATGTCGGCATCCTGTACATCTGGCGCAATGCAGAACCGACCGACTTCCAACATCGGCACGTTGAGTGCGGCTAAACCGGTTAGATCATAGAACTGCGCTGCATATCCTGCTGGTCCAAAGCTCAGGCGCATGGTGGCAACCAATCGCCCCTCGGCCTCTTCGACCATAACATGGCGCGCCGCCACATCAAAAGCATCTGCATCAAATCCCGGCACGCCAAAGAAACAGTGATGCCGCAGCCCTTGGCACGCCTGCAGATCATCCGTCCCCGCGGCAAAGCGCACCCTGTATCGGCCCTTTTGGAACGGAATTGTCATCACAGATCACCTTGGCGAAACATGGCTGCCACCCTAAGTTACTGTGCGACAAGACAAAAGGATATGCCGATGGACAAAGTCATCAAATCCGATGCAGAATGGCGCGCGCAACTCAGTGATCTGGCCTATAAGGTGACCCGCAAACATGGCACCGAACGCGCCGGCACGCATGAAAATTTCCCAAAAGACCCCGGTACCTACATGTGCATCTGCTGTGGTGCGCCGCTGTTTGATCAGGCACACAAGTTTGACAGCGGCACAGGCTGGCCCTCTTTCTATCAGCCACTTGATGCTGAGATGGTCGGCGAAAGCATTGACCGCAGCTTTTTCATGAAACGGACCGAGGTGCATTGCAACCGCTGCGACGCCCATCTGGGCCACGTCTTTCCCGACGGCCCACATCCCACGGGCCTGCGCTATTGCATAAACGGTGTCGCGTTGGAGTTTGAGCCGGAAAACCAACCAGACTGATTTGCTTCGTTGGCTAGTTGCACATATGGCGACGCAAGAGATATGGCCCAAGGTCCCAGTTTCCCCAAGCCCCGCTCATGGTGCAACCTTCCTTCGGGCATTCAACTGCCCCTTCAACGACCGGAAAGAAAGTGGCTCCGGTTCTGACGTCGACGCGGATTGCGTCGGCGCCATGAAGGTCAAATGACAGGTTGTCGACGCGGAGGTGGTAAGCGGTTACCAAACGTTCAAACGGACCAGTCTCTTTCGCAATCATTCCTATATCTGTGTAAGTGACTGCAACTTTAGTTTGATCGGTGGCATCGGGCCCTCCACAAAAATGCACCGTCGATAGGGCGTATTCCCCCTCTTCACTGAATTCTTGGCCATTCACATTCACCGACGCTTCCCAATTGCCATCTAACAATCGCCTATCATTTGGTGACTGACAGATAGCCAATGTCCCTTAAAAGTTCACCGAAACACTAAGCCCGTCCATTCTTTCCTGAAACTCGGCCCTGCTCAGATTGGGCTCGCAGGGTATTTCTATTGGAGTCGAATCAACCCCACGCCTTTGGGTAACAAAGCAGCGCTGTCGCCTTACCTCGCCCCACCGGTCATCACCGACATAAACAATGTTGTCGCCATCCACTCCACGCAGATCAAAGTCCATTTCAGCGGCTTCGAGTGTTAGTTCAAACGCGGTTTGGCCGGTGCCGTTGCACTGAGGATGATCTGCGATCACCACAACAGGTGCAAAGTAACCATTGACCATCTCTTGGTCGATTGTCTGGGCAATTGCTGGCATTGCAGCAATGACAACAAAAAAAGGCAAAACATGCTGGCGCGGTATCAATGTGCAATCCTCATAATTTAATCCGTTGCTACACACGTAACGCGCTTATGCTTAAACCGATACGTTAAAGTTCATCACGCATTGCCAGAATGCCAGCCACAACAATAATCGCCGCACCGACCCAAACCAGCCCCGGCGGGGCGAAGCCGAAAAAGACGAACCCTAGCCCCACGTTCAGGGGCAGTTTCAGGTGGTCAAAGGGCTGCAGATAGGCGGCATCGGCCACGGTATAGGCGCACACCAGCAAATACTGCGCCCCTGCGATCAAAGCGCCCGACAACGCTACAAGCCAAAGCGCATCAGATGCGACCGAAAAACCTGCGCCAATGGCGGCCACGCCATTCAACGGGACCAGCAAGACGATCAAATAGAGCGTCAGGGTCGATGCGGTCTCGGTCCGGGTGAGGCGTTTGGCAACCAGCGATGATGCGGCCCAGAATGCGGCCGCCCCGATGGGCAACATCGCAGCCCAGGTGAAGGCGTCCTGCCAGGGCGCCAGGATCAGTGCGCCGCCCAAAGCGCCCAAAAAGACCGCAAATATCCGCATCCGTGTTAAAGCTTCGTCCAAAAACACGCCCGCCCCAAGTGTCACGAACAAAGGCGATGTCAAAATCAGTGCCACAGCTTGCCAGATCGGCACCGTAGCGAGCCCTGCGACCCAGAACTGCACCCCAATCGCCGCAAAGACGACGCGCAGGATGTGCCACCACATATGCTCTGTGTGCCACGCGACCCGCCAGACCATGGGCAGCACTATGGCAAGCGCAATGGCATATTGCCAAAACGCTATTGTTGGCGACGGGACACCGTAGACCATGCCGGCCCCCTGCACCGCCGTATTAGCCCCCGCAAACAGCGCCCCGGCTATGACAAAATATAAAGGGCCCATCCAAGCCCTGCTTTTCATTTCAATCTGGATCATCGCATCTGTCCTTTCTGCTTGCGTATGACCCAAGGCAAAACAGGACAGACCGGGCACAGTGGCCCGGGTCTTACCCGCTCTCTTTCATCCGGACTATGACCGTCGGCTCAGGCATCGCACCTGATCTGCTGACCCCGGCGACAACCGGGCGCTCGCGGGCTCGTGCCAAGGCACATACCGCCGGTGGGGAATTCCGCCCCGCCCTGAGAACAGGCCCAGGCTAGCGAGAACGAAGTACTATATCAATAGTGCATCAATCATAGATCGACGAAGCGGGCAGCAAATTTTAGAGATGCTAAAGCTCAGACGGCTCTTCACCCAACAACTGACCTGCATTGAAGCGACCAAATGACCGCATCAGTTGTTGTAGCAAAGTCACGTCACTTATGCCGTCATCGGTGACCCGCCTGTCCAGCGCAACCACTTGACCGTCTTCTAACGTGTAGCGCACCACGTTTTGCACCACGTCATTGCTGTCAAATCGGATCGCGACGACTTGCCTGTCGGTCTCTTCTGGCGCGAAAGGCCCAAAATGCACAAATGTGCTTGAAGCATAATACAGAGCATTATTGTCGAGCGTGCCGTCCGAAATCGGTGGGCCAAAACTCGCAAGCACTGCATCTTTTGTTGTTTGCCCAACCTGAACGGTTGCAAGATCCGTATCGGACGGTGCGAAGCCGTGAAACCGCTCCATCCTTGTGCAAGCGGCGGCTGAAGACAAAACCAGCACAATACCCAACGCACGCAGTGCGGAACGGGAAATATGAAGTCTGCGGTGCATCACGAGCCTCTTGCTTTGGCGTCTTTGGGCTTTTATCCCCCTACAGCACCACTTTCGCCTGTTCAAGAATGGAACGACCTTTGGCCGCCCTGCCCCAATCACACTTGCGTTTAGCCGACTTACCAAATCGGCGCGCCACGACATTTGAGTTGATGCCAACAGCCGAGGAGCGGCGCGCAATCGCCACTGTGCTGGGTATTGATGCGGTCAAGAAGCTGCGGTTTTCCGGCCAGGTGACGCCAATAGGAAAAGATGATTGGCAATTGTCGGCTGACTTGGGGACCACAATTGTCCAACCCTGCGTGACCACGCTGGCGCCGGTAACCACCCGTTTGGATGAAACGGTCACCCGCACCTACATTTCGGATTTGCCAGATGAGATCAGCGGTGAAACCGAAATGCCCGAAGATGACACCGTAGATGCGTTGCCTGTGGTGTTGGATCTTGTGGCGGTGATGATAGAGGCCCTGACGCTGGCCTTACCACTATATCCGCGCGCCCCTGACGCTAAATTGGATGAGGCGGTCTTTACCGAGCCCGGCCAGACCCCTATGAGCGATGCGGATGCCAAACCCTTTGCCGGGCTGGCAGCATTGCGCGAACAGCTTGAAAACAAAGACGAATAATTCCCCCAACGACAGTTCGGAAAAAGGCTTGCACAAATACGGAATCGCAGTATGTTCGCGGCCTCTTTTACATCGCATCTCGACAGGGCAGCCGGATTGGCGTAGGACCCCCGACAGACGCACGAAATCAGGGCTATGCGCCCTTTCATGATAGGGTTGAGACATGGCTGTCCAGCAGAATAAAGTATCCAAATCCCGCCGCAACAATCGGCGTGCACATGACGCATTAGTCGCGGCAAACCCAAATGAATGTGATAACTGTGGTGAGTTGAAGCGCCCGCATCACGTTTGTCCGTCTTGTGGGCATTACGCAACGCGTGAAGTCATCGCAAGCAACGACGAAATCGATCTCGACGACGACGCGGCATAAGCCGCAACACAAGGGCGCAGCCGGCATGACACCAGCCCAGACGGACACAGCTCCGACGCAGGGACATGCGGCAAACCAAGTGCTTTCCATTGATGCCATGGGTGGGGACCAAGGGCCTGCAACGATTGTTGCAGGCTTGGCCAAATTCTTGGCAAAAGAAAAGGATGCGTCTGCCATCCTGCATGGCCCGATTGGTGATCTCAAACCGCTTATTGATAAGTTCAATATCGCTGACCGCGTGACGATCACGGATGCCGCTGAGGTGGTCCACATGACGGACAAACCCAGCCACGCCTTGCGCAATGGCAAAAAGACATCCATGTGGTCGGCGATCGAAGCGGTGCGCGAAGGCAATGCAGCGGTTTGCGTCAGTTGCGGCAATACCGGCGCGTTGATGGCGATGTCCATGCTGCGCTTGCGTAAAGCCGAAGGCGTCAACCGCCCTGCGATTGCGTGTCTATGGCCCTCTCGCAACCCTGCGGGCTTTAATGTCATGCTAGATGCGGGTGCGGATATCCGCGCTGACCAAGACGATCTTTTGACCTATGCGCTGATGGGCGCCTCTTATGCCCGTAACGGGCTTGACATTGAGCGTCCACGTATTGGCCTTTTGAACGTTGGCACCGAAGAACACAAGGGCCGTGCGGAGTTGAAGGTCGCCCACGAAATGATTGGAAACGCTGCAAAAAAAGGTGATTTTGTCTACGTTGGCTTTGTCGAAGGTGGTGACCTGCCGTCCGATAAAGTTGACGTTGTTGTCACCGATGGCTTTACCGGCAATGTCGCACTAAAGACCGGTGAAGGGACCGCCACATTGATTGGCGATTTCCTCCGCGGCGCCTTCATGAAAAATCCGCTGTCAATGTTTGGTGCCCTGCTGGCACGAGGGTCTTTGAACCGGTTACGAAAGCGGATCGACCCCCGGCGCGTTAACGGCGGCGTCTTTTTGGGGCTCAATCAGACGGTCGTAAAAAGCCACGGATCTGCTGATGCAACAGGCGTTGCCGCCGCGCTGTACTTGGCCTATCGGCTCGCCCAAAGCGGATTTTCGGATAAACTGGCAGCTCGGGTTGCATCTGCAGCATCACTTGCCCAAGATACGGTTCAAGAAATTGAGACACATGATCTCAATACCTAAACAGGCATAAAAAGATGACGCGTCGTGCAGTGGTTCAAGGTGTCGGGCATTACCTTCCGGAACGCGTCGTTCCGAACACGCATTTCGAAAAAACGCTTGATACAACCGATGAATGGATCAAGGCACGGTCCGGCATAGAACGCCGTCACTTTGCGGCGCCGGATGAGACCACATCCCAACTGGCGACCAAAGCGGCACAAGCCGCTTTGAACATGGCCGGCCTGGGCGGCAATGACATCGATGCCATCGTTTTGGCCACCTCTACCGCAGATCTGACATTTCCATCCGCAGCCACGATGGTACAGCACGCGCTTGGCAACACCAAAGGCTATGCCTTTGATGTTCAGGCGGTTTGTGCGGGTTTCGTTTATGCGCTAGCGAACGCGAACGCCTTGATAGTGTCTGGACAGGCTGACCGCGTGCTTGTCATTGGGGCTGAAACCTTCAGCAGAATCATGGATTGGACAGACCGCAGCACGTGCGTCTTGTTTGGTGACGGTGCGGGTGCGCTTGTCCTGAGCGCGGAGGAGGCAAGCGGGGTGAACACTGATCGAGGAATTCTCTCAACCGATCTGAATTCGGACGGCGGCTATAGAGATCTGCTTTATGTCGATGGCGGCGTGGCGACCCAAACCACCGGCGTCTTACGGATGGAGGGCAAAGAAATCTTCCGACATGCCGTTGAAAAGCTTGCTGAAACTACGGATACGGCCTTGGCCAAAGTTGGTCTGGGGGCTAACGACGTTGACTGGGTCGTCCCACATCAAGCCAATATTCGGATCATCCAGGCCACGGCAAAGAAACTTGGCGTCGGCATGGACCGCGTTGTCGTCACTGTCCAAGACCACGGGAACACATCTGCTGCGTCGATCCCCCTGGCCCTATCGGTTGGCGTTGCGAATGGTCAAATCAAGCAAGGTGACCTAGTTGTGACCGAAGCCATCGGTGGTGGCTTGGCGTGGGGTGCGGTCGCCCTGCGCTGGTAGCGCCGAAATGGGATATGAGCACCATTTGCCAAGTCGTTGTTATTGACTCTGAATTTCAGCCAAGCCTATGCTTCCCCTACTTCGCATTAAAGGGGACTGAGCATGACTGACAAAACACTGACCCGCATGGATTTGGCCGATGCGGTCCACAGCCAAGTCGGTCTTTCCCGAAACGATAGTGCGGATCTTGTCGAAAGCGTGTTGAGCCATGTGTCAGATTCGCTGGTGCGGGGTGAAACGGTCAAGATTTCATCCTTTGGCACATTCTCTGTCCGTGAAAAAGCAGCCCGCGTTGGACGCAACCCCAAAACAGGGGAAGAGGTGCCCATTCATCCCCGTCGCGTCCTCACGTTCCGACCCTCGCATCTGATGAAAGACCGCGTCGCTGCTGGAAATAAGCGCTAAGTTATGGCCAAGGCCAAAGACGCCTTTCGCACAATCAGCGAAGTTTCTGAGTGGCTTGATACGCCAACTCATGTACTGCGATTTTGGGAAAGTAAGTTCAGTCAGATAAAGCCTGTCAAAGGGGCTGGCGGGCGTCGTTACTACCGACCGACCGACATGGATCTGTTGGGGGGCATCAAGAAATTGCTGCACGAAGACGGGCTGACCATTAAGGGGACCCAAAAGCTGCTGCGCGAGAAAGGTGCGAAATATGTCGCATCTTTAGGTCAATCAATGACCGAGATGACAGCAGAACCAGCCGACGAGCCGTCTGCTACGACCGACCCAGCACCAGAAGCTGCCCCTATCACCCCAGAACCGGTATCACCGCTGCGCGAGCCGATGCAGGACACGTTCCCCTTTGCCGATGAGGCCCCAGCCCGCGCATTACAAATCGACTTGCCGGAATTGCCAAAAGACCTGCCGAACCTTCCGGGCAGATTGATTGGGCACATTCCTTCGGATGTGACCGGGATAACGGCAAGCGCAACCAAGATCGCCCCATTTGTCGCACGACTAGAGGCTTTGCGCGACCGCATGCAAGCCTAACCGCAAAGATGTTTTTCGGGCTTGCCCCTTCACCCAATTTCGTTATGAAAGCGTGCAGTCGGGCTATGGCGCAGCCTGGTAGCGCGTCCGTCTGGGGGACGGAAGGTCGCAGGTTCAAGTCCTGCTAGCCCGACCAAAAAATAATCGCCCGTTTGCGTGCCCACGCAGCGGGCGTTTTGGTATCTTGGAGTGCGATATGATGACATCCGGGGTTCTGGCCGATCACCAGATCAAGACGATGATCGCGGATGGCAGGATCAGCGCTGCAACTGATATTGTACCCGGTCAAATTCAGCCCGCATCGCTTGACCTGCGGCTGGGCGACACGGCCTACCGGGTTCGCGCGTCTTTTCTGGCGGGCCACTCACGCAGTGTTCAGGATCGGCTGCGAGATTTTCAGATGCATTCCATTGATCTGACAGGCGGCGCCGTTCTGGAAAAGGGCTGCGTCTATGTCGTCCCTTTGATGGAAAGCCTTGCGTTGCCTAAGGGAATGACCGCTGCCGCTAGTGCGAAGTCGTCGATCGGGCGGCTGGATCTTCTAACCCGCATCATCACTGACCATGGTGTGGAATTTGACCGCGTCCCCGACGGCTATGCCGGCCCGCTATACGTGGAAATTTGCCCTCGGTCTTTTTCAGTCGTCGCCCAGACCGGGCAAATGCTGAACCAGATCATCTTTCGCCAGGGTAAAACCCTGATGTCAGATGAGGAATTGCAAAGCTTGCATGACAAAACACCGATTGTCTCGGGCGAACCGGTGATCTCTGATGGCCTTGGCTTTTCGGTCGATCTACGCCCGGCAAAGGGCAATCTGGTGGGCTACCGCGCCAAGCCACATACCGGAGTGGTCGATCTGTCCAAACTCAACCACTACGACCCCGGCGACTTCTGGGAACCCATCCACACAGATGACGGCTGGATCATACTTGATCCGGGCGCGTTCTATATTCTTGTTAGCCGAGAGGCGATTGTGATCCCCCCGATGCAGGCCGCCGAAATGGCGCCCTATCTCGCGATGGTTGGCGAATTCCGGGTGCATTATGCCGGGTTTTTTGATCCCGGGTTTGGCTATGCAGAGGCGGGTGGAACAGGCTCACGCGGCGTCCTCGAGGTCCGCTGCCACGAGGCGCCGTTTGTGTTGGAACATGGGCAAGTCGTCGGGCGTTTGGTATATGAAAACATGGCGGCGATGCCTGACGCGCTTTATGGGCGCGAGATAAAGTCCAATTACCAGGGCCAAGGGCTGAAACTGTCAAAACATTTTCGCAACTAGCGCATCAGGCGCCGGACAAGGTTTAAACCGCGGCGCGCTTTATGCGCAGTCTGCCGCGTTTCTTGCGCTGACGCGCGTTGTTCAGGCGTCATGTCTTTCGCACTCTTTCCGCGATTTGCCGCGATATCGATGCCCTTGCTTATTCCCTTGCGCATAAGCATGCGCATAGCCATGTTGATGAGCCGGTTCGCATTCATCGGATAGTCCTTTGGTCGCTATCGTATAGATAGGAAGGTGTCGCTATTCTTCAAACATCTCTGTCTGATCTTCATCATCGTCAGTCTCGTCGCCGTCGGCATCGCCCAAGGCAATTGAGCCAGGTGGAGGTCGGCTTTCCAACAGTCCCGCCGCCCGCAACTCTTTCAGTCCTGGTAGATCCCGCGCATTTTCTAGCCCGAAATGGTCAAGAAACCCTTGCGTGACAACAAAGGTGACGGGTCGGCCCGGGGTCATCTTGCGTCGCCCAAAGCGGATCCACTCCATTTCGATCAACTGATCAATTGTCCCACGGCTGACGCTCACGCCGCGAATTTCCTCAATCTCCGCCCGTGTCACTGGTTGGTGATAGGCAACAATGGCCAACGTCTCGATCGCGGCACGGCTCAGCTTGCGCGTCTCGACCGTTTCCTTCTGCATCAAAAAGCCCAAGTCAGGTGCAGTTCGGATCGCCCAGGCATCACCCACTTTCAGGATATTGACGCCCCTGCCCTCATATCGCTTGCGCAAATTGGCCAAAGCCTCTGCCGGGTCACAGCCATGTGGCATTCGGCCGGTCAATTCCTTCACACTGACCGGATCGGCCGTCGCAAATAATATCGCCTCGACCATCCGTTCCTGTTCGCCCATGGGTGGGGCTTCAAACAGGCTGTCATTTTCGGGCTTACTCATCCTTCGGGGCCTTCTTGCGGATTTGAATGGGGGCAAAGGTGTCGCCCTGCCGAATTTCGATTTTGCCTTCCTTGGCCAGTTCCAGCGACGCAGCAAAGGTCGCCGCCGTCGTCGAGCGCACACGCTGCGGGTCTACATCCCAGCCATCGGGCAGGTAGCTGGAAATATCTGTCCAGTCACCGGCAAACCCAATGAGATGCCGCATCCGGTCCAAGGCCTGTTCCATCGTCATGACATGTTGACGGTCCATCACGAAAGGTCGGAAATCGTCACGCGTTCGGATCCGCGCATACCCTTGCATCAGGTCAAGCAGCGTCGCTGTATAGGTGACTTTGCGCACCCGTTGCACATCTTCGGTGATGCCGCGTGCAAAGAAATCACGCCCCAACTGATCGCGCGCCATCAGCTTGGCCGCCGCTTCCCGCATGGCTTGCAGACGTTCCAACTGGAAGGCCAGATGCGCTGCCAGTTCTTCGCCCGTTGGCCCCTCTTCCGCAGGATCAGGCGGCAGAAGCAATCGCGACTTCAGAAATGCGAGCCAGGCTGCCATCACCAAATAATCAGCGGCCAGTTCCAGTCGAAGTTGCTTCGCCTTTTCAACAAAAGCTAAATATTGCTCAGCCAAAGCAAGGATCGAGATTTGGCGCAGATCAACCTTTTGCGTCCGCGACAAGGTCAAAAGCAAATCAAGCGGCCCTTCATAAGCACCGACATCGACGATCAACGCTTCGGCGGCCACGCGCTCGCTGACACTCATCGCGTCTTCTTGAAAATTGTCCTGCATGCGCCCTCAATCTAACAGCGATGCAAGGTCCGCCTCAAGGCCCGGGATGTCAATGTCATCGGGGGTTTTTCGCTGTGCCAATGCATGATTAGCGCGCGCGATGGCTGCTTGGGTCATGTCGCCTGCAGCCTCTGCCACCGCCTGCATCTCATCCGGGTCGCCATTGCAGTGCAGGATGATATCACAGCCTGCCTTGATCGACGCGCCAGCACGTTCAGCCACCGTACCAGACAACGCCTCCATCGACAGATCGTCCGTCATGATCAAACCGTCAAAGCCGATATCGTCGCGGATCACCTGCATCATTTCAGGCGAAGTCGTTGCAGGTGCCTTAGGGTCAATCGCGGAAAAGACGATATGGGCGGTCATACCCATCGCAATATCGTTCAAAGCCTTGAACGGTGCAAAATCATGGGCGTCCAGTTCATGGCGCGGCGCATGAACGCTCGGCAACGTCATATGGCCGTCCTCCGACGCGCGACCATAGCCAGGAATGTGTTTGAGAACTGGCAAGACGCCGCCAGCCAAATGCGCATCTGCACAAATCCGGGCGGCCTCAACGACTGTCTTTACATCTGAACCATAAAGCCGGTTGCGCAGAACCGGATGGGTTGAGCGTTCAACCAAATCGGCCAGCGGCGCGCAATTCACGTCAATTCCAACATTATGCAATTCCGCCGCAATCAAACGATTGCGGATCCATTGCGCGCGCATCGGATCACTTGCGCGCTCCATCTGATCCAGGGCAGGCAGGTATTCGCGCCAATGTGGCGCGCGCATGCGCTGCACACGGCCGCCCTCTTGATCAATAAGGATGGGGGCATCCCGCCCCACCGTTTCGCGCAGGTCATGGGTCAGCTTGCGCAATTGATCGGGGTTTTCGATGTTTCGTGCAAAGACGATGAAACCAAGCGGATCGACGTCGCGAAAAAAGTACCGCTCGAACATTGTGACCTCTGCCCCCGCAGGACCAAAGATCGTCGCGGTCATGCCCACCTAGTCAACCACAACAGCAATACAGTCAGCACCCTCGGCCTCAAGTGCAGCACAGAACCGCCGCGCCTCGGCCCGGTCGGCAAAGCCGCTGGCCCGCAGACGGTACCATGTGTTGCTTGATTGATTGCTGACCTGGATCACCCGGTCACGGCCCGTCATCAGTTCGCCAAAACGGCCCTGAAGGCGGTCCCACTCGCCGGCGGCCAGGCTTGGGGAGGTGAAAGCGCCGAGCTGCACAAGGTTGGTTCCGGCGGCAAATGAGGTTGTCGACACGGCAACTTCACTGGCATCAGTCTTGGCTTCTGGCAGTGGCGAACCAACTGGCGTGGGCTTTACACTTGCCGGACGGACCAAAGGACGCAGCGACAGTGCGACACCGGGCACTGATGCGGGGATCACTTCAAACGCCGGTGCGGTCGCTTCGCTTGCGACCTCGGCGGCGATTTGATCAACGATTGCCAAAACATCATCTGTTGTCAGCTCTGGTTCCCCGAGAGCCGTCTGGTCTTCGGTCGGCGCAGCGACGGACGCCTCAACTTCATTGACACTCGTTGTCACGCTGGCGGGAATGACCTCAGCAAGTTCGGGTGTCGGCTGCGCGTCAAGATCTTCTTGAGCCAGCCCTGCCGTTCGTGGCGCAAGGACCAGCCGATCCTCGGGGCCGGCGGCTACACCAACTGCGGCGACTTCGTTAACGGCCAGACCAGTATGCGGCGCAACTTCGCCACCGGGATTTTCAGGAAGCACCCGCATCTCACCTTCCATCGCGCGGACAACCGGAATGCCACTGACATCACGCATGATCAGCTTATAGCCCCAGAACCCGATCCCAATAGTCAGGGCGAGCGACAATGCCGCTCCAGCATAATTTACCAGCAAATTTGCGCGCCCTGCGCCGTCGGTCGGGGCAAACCCCTCATCATAAACTGCCATCTCTGCCTCACTGCCCGTGCCATTTTGGCTTAGTTGGGTCTGTTACTCAGCTCGTTCCGGCAGCACGTGCGTTAGCGCATCTCTTCCGCCGGGGTGACACCAAGAATACCAAGACCGTGAGAAATAACAATCGCTACGGCCCTATTCATGGCAATTTTCGCCTGTGTGGTTTCTGAGTCACCCTCATGGACGACCCTTACGGCCTCATCCTTCTTACCCACATTGTAAATTGAGTTATAACTGGCGGCCAGTTCGTATAGGTAAAATGCGATCCGATGAGGTTCCCGACCCTTCGCTGCAATCTCGACCAAGCGCGGCCATTCAGCGAGCTTTTTCATTACAGCAATCTCGCCCGCATGACTAAGCCGCGAAAAATCCGCCATCGCGACAGTCGCGTCATCAACGCTGCAAAAACTAGCAGCCTTCTTGACGTTCGAATTCACCCGGGCGTATGCGTAGTTGATGTAATAGAACGGGTTGTCGCTGGACCCTTCGACAACTTTATCAAAGTCGAAATCAAGCGGCGCATCGTTCTTGCGTGTCAGCATGTGGAACCGGGTCACGTTGGCACCGACCTGATCGACCACATCGCGCAGGGTCACAAAGGTCCCTGCCCGCTTGGACATCTTGAAGGGCTCACCGTTCTTGTAGAGCTTCACAAGCTGCGTCAGCTTGATATCGAGCGGCACCTGGCCATCGGACAATGCCGACACAGCCGCTTTCATCCGTTTGACATAGCCGCCATGGTCCGCGCCAAAGACGTCAATTAACTGATCAAAGCCCCGCTGCACCTTGTCGTAGTGATAAGCGATATCGGGGGCGAAATAGGTCCAGGATCCGTCCGATTTCTGCACGGGGCGGTCTACATCGTCGCCGTGGGCCGTGGAGCGGAAAAGCGTCTGTTCGCGGGGCTCCCAATCCTCGGGCATCTTGCCCTTGGGTGGCTCCAAAGTGCCACGGTAAATGAGCCCCTTCTGGTCCAGCTCATCAATTGCCTTTTCGATCAGCCCGGTGCCGTACAGCGATTTCTCGGAAAAGAAATTATCCATCGTCACACCAAGCTGGGCGAGATCGTCGCGGATCAGGTCCATCATGGCCTCTGTCGCGAAGTCCCGGATCTCTTCAAGCCAATATTGCTCTCCCTTGTCGATGAACTGATCACCCACCTTGTCTTTCAATGCTTTGCCCAGCGGTACTAGATAATCGCCCGGATAGGTGCCTTCCGGGAACGCCACCTCTTGCCCATGCGCCTCCAGATACCGCAGATAGACAGAGCGGGCGAGCACATCGACCTGCGCGCCGCCGTCATTGATGTAGTACTCTTTGGTGACGTCAAAACCTGCATAATCCAGTAGCCGGGCTAGCGCATCGCCAAACACAGCCCCCCGAGTATGACCCACATGCAAAGGGCCGGTCGGGTTGGCCGAGACATATTCGACCATCATCCTTTGTCCCTGCCCCAGCGTGGATTTTCCAAAATCGGGATCTGACAATGCCGTCTTAATCACACCATGCCACGCCGTCGCATCGAGCCGCATGTTCAAAAAGCCTGGCCCGGCGACCTCTGCAACCACGATCCGTGGGTCGGCCTGCAGCCGTTCGGCAAGTTTTTCGGCAATCGCGCGCGGGTTCATTTTGGCGGGTTTCGCCAGAACCATGGCTGCATTGGTTGCCATATCTCCATGGGCTGCGTCGCGTGGTGGTTCGACCGTTATCGCGGCGGTTGTAAGCCCGCCTGGCAACGCGCCATCGGTCTCCATCTGATCAAGACAAGCAAGCACCAGCGTGCGGATATCGGCAAAAAGGTTCATATCTCAGTCCAAATGCAAGTGTTCAGGCGGTGTAACACCCCGATACAGCAGAGCAAGCAGACTTTTTGAAAAAGTACGCACCTCGTCGTTGCGACAGGATTTGGATGAAATTTCATTCCAACGAATTTGCCGTTAAGCCGCGCGCGGCTGGCCATCATCTGCCCCATCTGGGGGGCGTAGCGCAATGATGCGGATATCCGGCGCAGGGCCGATCTCGTCATCCTTTCGGACCAATCTGATGACACCATTCGGGGCAATCCGTGCTATCACAAAGGCATCAGGCTGGCCTGCCCGCCAATCGTCAAAGGTGAACTCATCCGTCAGGCGGGTCACTCTAAAGGTCCAGCCGTCATTGACCAGTCTCTCAAGCCCGGCGTGGGTCTCTTCTGGCCCAAACCTGCGCCCCCCTAGCGTTAGCGGCAGTTGATGGCGCGCGCTTTCACTCGTGTCCCGCATCACTTGAAAGACATTATCGCGGCCAAATTCCGGGGCCAGATCTGTTGCAACAAGGGTGTTATACGCATCATTGTCTGTCGCCGCGACCAATGTCGCGTAGCTGACAAGCTCAAGCCGCTGCTCTGCTGCTTCGGACAGAATATCGCCGGAAAATGTTGCAACCCCCGCCGACCGTGCCCCGCGCAGATGCCCGAAATTCGGATCTGTCATGAGAACAGGCACGTCCGCTTTTTGCAAAGCTTCGGCAAAGGCCGTTGTCCAGTTCGAACCACCAACGACGATCACCCCGGGCGTTTCTGCCCCCGCCAATCCCAACCAGCGTGCAAATGGGGCCAGCGTGAAGCCGTGTATAACAACCGTTACTGCGACCAAAGCAAATGCCAGCGGTCCAATCATGGCCGCATCTTGCAAGCCGAGGTCCAGCAACCTGTCCCCGAAAAGCCCGGCCACTGCGATCAGAACAACCCCACGAGGACCCGTGAACGCCACCAATGTCTGCTCACGATAAGGCACGCCCGAACCAAGCAAAGAGACAAAAACCGTCATCGGACGCGCCACCAGGACGACCAACAGTACAAACAACAAAGCGCGCCAATCCAAGGCGCGCATAGCATCCATATCAAGACCGGCAGCGAGCAGAATGAACACACCGGACACCAGCAATACCGTGGCATGCTCCTTGAACCGGCGCAGTTCTTCGTAGCTGGGCAAGTTTGCGTTCGCGATGACGATCCCCATGACCGTCACGGCAAGCAACCCACTTTCATGCAGCACCGCATCCGAGACGGCGAAAATCGCCAATAGCAATGCAAACAGGACCGGCACCTTCATAAACTCGGGAACCCAGCCGCGCTTAAACGCCCTGGCAAGACCAAAACCTGCGATCGCGCCAAGTGCGGTCGCCACAGTCACGCCCACCCCCAGCTCGATCATCGCTGCTGCAAAAGTGGTTGACGTATTCAAAACCAGGACGACCGAAAACGCCAAGACCGCAGCCATCGCCCCAATCGGGTCGTTTACTATGGCTTCCCACTGCAACAACGCCGCGGGCCGCTTTGCCAGTCGCGCGGTGCGCAAGAGCGGTGCGATCACAGTTGGTCCGGTTACGATCATGATGCCGCCGAACACGGCGGCCCCTTCCCAACTCAACCCTGCACCATAATGCAACGCCAATGCTGAGGTCAGCCAGCCCAAAGGGGCGCCCACAACAACCAAACGCTTCACGCCTTTGGCAGCATCCTGCAAAGTGTGAAAGTTGAGCGTCAGACCGCCCTCAAACAAAATTATCGCCACTGCAATGGAAATAATCGGCCCCATCAGGGGCCCGATATCGCGGTCGGGATCAAAAACCCCCATGACCGGCCCAATCAGGATACCCGCCGCCAACATCAGCACGATAGCAGGCATCCGCAGACGCCACGCCATCCATTGTGACCCAACGCCTAGAGCCCCCACAAGCGCAAAGGCCATAACGGGTGCCATCGCCCCGGCTGCGGTCTCAACTGCCATCAATCACCCCCGCAGGAATATCTGCGCCCCCGATAAGGCGCTTGTGCTCTTGAATGGCAAAACGATCGGTCATCCCGGCAATGTAGTCAGCGACAATCCGGGCCAAAGCAGTCTTATCGGGTGCATCGGCCACATCCTTGCGCCATTGCTTCGGCAATTCATCGGTGTTTTCCAGAAAGAACGGAAAAAGATCGTTGATCATCTTCGTCACAACTTCGCGCATCTCAACCACGGCAGGGGCGCGATACATGCGTTTGAACAGAAACTGGCGGATAACCTTCAGGTCCGCCCAAAGAGCAGGTGAAAACTGCACCATCATCTTTCCCGCATCGCGAATGTCTTGCACGTTTTGTGGAGCCAAATCGGCAATATTCCGGCGACTGACAGTGATCACATCTTCAACCAGCATTCCAAAGAATCGTCGGAGCGCTTCATGCCGGCGACGATAGTAATTGAGCCCGGGGTATTTCTTATCTACGCGCGCAAAGCACCTATCAAGAAGGGGCATCTCTGCCAATTCATCGGTACCGAAAAGCTCAGCCCGAAGGCCATCATGCAAATCGTGGTTGTTATAGGCGATATCGTCGGCCAAGGCTGCCGCCTGCGCCTCGGCGCTGGCATGGGTGTGTAGTTCCAGATCATGACGTTCATTATAAGCAGCAAGTGCGTAGGGGATCCGGCCTGTTACGGGCCCGTTGTGTTTTGCAATCCCCTCCAGGCTTTCCCAAGTCAGATTTAGCCCATCCCATTCGGCGTAATGCCGTTCCAGGTTGGTGACAATATGCAGGGCCTGCGCGTTGTGATCAAAGCCACCATAGGGCTGCATCAGCGCATCCAACGCCTCTTCCCCGGTATGACCAAAGGGGGGATGACCCAGATCATGCGCCAACGCCACCGCCTCGGTCAGTTCCACATTCAAATCCAGTGCAGCCGCCACAGTTCGGGCAACCTGGGCGACCTCAATCGAATGTGTCAAACGGGTGCGAAAATAATCGCCCTCGTGCTCAATAAAAACCTGTGTCTTGTGCTTGAGACGCCGAAACGCGCTGGCGTGAATGATCCGGTCTCGATCCCGTTGAAAAGGCGAACGAAAGACGCTTTCCTCTTCCACGTAAAGGCGACCGCGCGGGTGCGCAGGGTTCGTCGCATATCGCGCTGCCATCTGTTCTGCCTGTCTTGTCCGTCTTGCCTAGCACACTTATATTGCATGTACGCGCGAACCGATAGGGCCGTTGAGATGCTGACAATTCCTCCAAAAGTAACCGAACGTGCCTTTGAGCGGCTGGCCGAGATTGGCGCATCCGCGCAAGGCAAGGCCCTGCGTGTCGCGGTTGAGGGCGGCGGGTGCTCGGGCTTTCAATACGAAATCGACCTTGATGAGCCGAAAGACGATGATCTGGTTTTGTCGGACAAGGGAGAGACCGTGGTGATCGACAGCGTGTCCCTGCCGTTTCTGGCAGATGCGGTGATTGATTTCAGCGAAGAACTGATCGGCGCCCGGTTTGTGATCAACAATCCGAATGCCACGTCATCGTGTGGCTGTGGCACGTCGTTTTCCATGTAATGCCAAACAACGAAAAGCGTCCGCGCTCATCCTTGATCAGATCAGCGGAGAGCATCGCCTGTCGATCAATGAGGATGAATTTGTCAGCCTCCTGCAAGAGGCCTTGCAAGATGGCGCCTCCAGGTTGGATTTGCGTGACCGATTGGTTGTGGGGGCCCGGGACAGCAACAAGGTCACGCTGACAGATATTGTTGAGGTGATGACCCAAAGTCTTGCCGATGAAATCCGCGATCTAAGCGAAGACATGGCACGGATGGAAAGCGATCTGATCCCAAGCCGCCTGGCGCTGAGCAGCATGATTGGCGTGGTCTTGGGCACCAGTGTGACCCTTTTTGTCGGCGAAAGCGATATGGTCACTTCCGGCATTCTGGTGGGCGTTCTGGCGATGGCGGCCGTGGGTGTAACGACCTTTCGCAGACGTGTTTTCCGGAAGATATCAAATCTTCGCGTAAAACGAGCCAATTACGAGACCTTCAAAGCTCTTTTGCAGAGCCTTAAATAATGTGTTAATCCTTCGTAAGTAGTCAGGTGCACGCAGCACAGGAGCCGAACATGCAAGAGATGATGACACTCACCAATCTTGAATGGGTCCTTTTGGGACTGGCTGGGATCGCATTGGTCCACAGTGCTGTCACATGCCTGCAGTTGCGCAAAGACATGGTAAAGGCTGACACAAGGCCGGCCTTCCGGGGCCTAACCACGGCACTGTCAGATGTGCCAAAACGGGCGCAACTGAAGGCCCCAAAAAACTAGCGCCTTGCACGCGCCAATGCTGTGATCCACAACTGTCCCACCAGCTGTGGGGGCAGTCATGAAAATTGCAACATTCAACATCAACGGCATCAAAGCCCGGATTGAGACGTTGAGCGCGTGGATTGATGACGCCCAGCCAGATGTGGCTATCCTGCAAGAGATCAAATCCGTTGACGACGGCTTCCCCCGCGATGTGTTTGAAGACAAGGGCTATAATGTCGAAACCCACGGGCAAAAAGGGTTCAACGGCGTTGCACTGTTGTCGAAACTGCCGCTCGAAGATGTCTTGCGCGGTTTGCCAGGGGGCGAAGGTGCTGGCCGCGAGGGGGTAGACGATACCGAGGCCCGCTACATTGAAGCGACGGTCGTGGGCGAGAAAGCGGTGCGCATCTGCGGGCTATATCTGCCCAATGGCAACCCCGCGCCGGGCCCAAAATATGACTACAAGCTGCGTTGGATGGCGCGATTGCAGACGCGCGCGGAAGAATTGTTGCAACATGAGGAACCAACGCTCTTTGCAGGCGACTACAACATAATTCCACAGGCTGAAGACGCTGCCCGACCTGATGCATGGCGTGATGACGCGCTCTTTCGTCTCGAAAGCCGCGATGCGTTTCGACGCATTCAAAATTTGGGGTATACGGAGGCCTTTCGCGCACGCCAAGCCGGTGCAGAGCATTATTCGTTCTGGGATTATCAAGCTGGCGCCTGGGACAGGAATGACGGGATCCGAATTGACCACTTCCTTCTAAACCCGCAATGCGCCGACTTGCTTAACAATTGCTGGATAGAATCCGAAGTTAGAGGCCGCGACAAACCGTCTGACCATGTCCCCGTCTGGGTTGACCTTGCGGCCTGATTGGTCGTACTTACCAAAAAAACAAAAATTCGAGCAGCAGTTGTCGTGTAAAGGAGCGATTGAATGCTCGGTAGATTTGTTTTGTTGGCAGCTGTTGCTGCAGTTCCATCGCTTAGTTCAGCTCAATGCCGCATCGCGGTCGCTGGAACGGCTTGTGTTTCAATTCCCAAACCGCTCACGCCGCCACCGGGACCTGTGGCCATCGGTGAGGTGTTGGATCGTGGCGAGTATTCGATGCTGATGAATGCACCCTATTACGGATTACCCAACGTAAGCGATGGATGGGTCTACATGCGGATCGAAGACGAGATTTACCGCGTCGACTGGCGCAGTCACAAGGTTCTGGAGCGCGTAACACATTTGGCCAGCCGGAACTGGCGCTGATCAGACGGTCACATCGTGATCATATAACCAGCGCATCCGTTTGAGAAACGCATCGGGCGCCACATTCCCCATCATGCGCAAACTTGCATGGGCCATTTGACGCGGCATCCCTTTCAAATGGTAATTGCGCGCATTTGCGTTTGCAGCCTTAATGGCCCGGGTCGTGCGAACCGCGCGGGCCGTTTGATAGGCCTCTAGCCCAAGCTCCAAAGACGCATGACCATTGCAACACTTCGCCAGGACAAAAGCATCCTCAATGGCTAGATTTGCCCCCTGAGCAAGGAAAGGGAGCGTCGGATGAGCAGCATCACCCAAGATGGCAATGGACCCTTGATACCAATGACGCGCGACTTCGTGTCGGAACAGACCCCACAAATTAACCACATCTACGTCACCCAGGATCCCCTTGATTTCCCAACAGGTATCGGCAAAAGCCGCGCGCAAATTCCCCGGATCATCTGCATGGTTCCAGCCTTCATCTGCCCATTGTTTGCGTTCTTGAACCGCCACAATGTTTAGTCTTCCGTTTTGCAATGGGTAGGTGACAATATGGCGGCCGGGCGCCATCCAAATTCTGGCAACCGGGGGAACGTCCGGTTTTTTGATCATTGCACGCCAAGCAACCTGCCCTGTAAAAAACGGATCTTCGTCGTTGTTTATCGCACCACGAACGACCGATCGCACCCCATCCGCACCAATGGTCAAGTCAGGAAAAACCCTGTCCCCATCAATCTCAAACGACCCATCCGGCTTTACACTTTCAATCCGGGCGCCCAGCACAATCCGCACCTTCTGCGCAGCACAGGCGCGCGCCAACAGATCAATCAACACGGCACGATGAAAAAAACGGTAGGGTGGCGCCTGCGCCGAAAGATCAAAACGGGTGACAGGCTGGCCCGTCATCGCATCCATGGGTTCAACAGCAGTTGCAGTCAGCCCGGTTGCTTTGAGCGCTGCTTCTAACCCCAGTGCATTCAGCGCCCGCGCACCGTTAGGCGTGATCTGCAAGCCTGCACCAACTTCTGTCAGCGCCGCGGCCCGCTCGTAAACGGTCACGTTTGCTTTATGTCGAGCAAAAGCGAGGGCGGCTGTTAGCCCCCCTATCCCACCGCCAACGATCGCGACATCCCGGTCGGCATTGTGGTGCATGTTAGTCGTCGCGATGCACCTTCTCGCGGCGCTCATGTCGCTCTTGCGCCTCAAGACTCATGGTCGCGATCGGACGGGCATCAAGCCGTTTCAGCGAAATAGGTTCTCCGGTGATTTCGCAATAGCCATATTCGCCCTCATCGATCCGGCGCAATGCGGCATCAATCTTGTTGACCAATTTGCGTTGGCGATCACGCGTTCGCAATTCAAGCGCACGGTCGGTTTCTTCTGAGGCGCGGTCTGCAACATCTGGGATATTGCGTGTCTGGTCCTTCATCCCTGCAACCGTGTCCCGGCTGTCTTCTAGCAATTCGGACTTCCAATTCAGGAGTTTGCGGCGAAAGTATTCTGTCTGGCGTTCATTCATGAACGGCTCATTGTCAGCGGGGCGATAGTCTTCTGGCAGAAAAACTTCGGCTTTCATCGTCATACCCTTTTTCCCTTATACGCCATGGGCCAGCACCCGGGCGCCTTTGGTCCTGTATTTTGGGCGGGTGTACCCCCTTGGCATGGCGGTGTCACCCCCTCTTTTTGGTGTACACACCAGGTGTTGATGATCAGTGACGACCTGCTAGGTTGCCCAAAATATCGAGAGGTTTTTCGCCATGCAGTTCACAGGGACAGATACCTATGTCGCCACCGACGATTTGACCATGGCCGTCAACGCCGCCGTCACGTTAGAGCGGCCATTGCTGGTCAAAGGCGAGCCTGGCACCGGCAAGACAGAGCTGGCCCGGCAGGTCAGCGCAGCCCTTGGTCTGCCAATGATTGAATGGCATATCAAATCGACAACCAAGGCCCAGCAAGGTCTTTACGAATATGACGCAGTCAGCCGCCTGCGTGACAGCCAATTGGGCGACGAGCGGGTGCATGACGTGGCAAATTACATCAAACGGGGCAAACTCTGGCAGGCCTTTGCTGCAGACGGCAAGGTGGTCCTGCTGATCGATGAAATCGACAAAGCCGATATCGAGTTTCCCAATGATTTGCTGCAAGAACTCGACCGGATGGAATTTCATGTCTACGAGACAGGGGAAACGGTGAGGGCCGTCCATCGACCCATTGTTATCATTACGTCGAACAATGAAAAGGAATTGCCCGATGCGTTCCTACGCCGGTGTTTTTTCCACTACATCCGCTTTCCAGACATCGACACGATGCGCCAGATTGTTGAAGTCCATCACCCTGGCATTAAGGATGCGTTGCTGACCACCGCGCTGACGCAATTCTATGAAATCCGCGATCAGGCCGGGCTAAAGAAGAAACCCTCTACCTCAGAGGTGCTGGATTGGCTGAAACTTTTGCTGGCAGAGGATCTGACAGCCGAAGACCTCAAACGCGATGGCGCAAATGCTCTGCCGAAACTTCACGGTGCACTCCTAAAAAACGAGCAGGACGTCCACCTCTTCGAACGGCTTGCATTTATGGCCAGATCTGGCCGCTAGGCAACAGTTTCTCCGGGACCTGCCAGCGCACATGCATTTGATTGGTCAGGCGACCGTTCGCCGCTATGCTTGTTGGGTGTCAACAAAGAAGAAACGAAATGGCAGGCAGCAACTCCGCACTTATCCGCCCCTTGCGGACCAGCGACAAGGACGCGTGGTCTACACTGTGGCATGCGTACCTTAAATTCTACGATTCATCATTGTCGTCAGAGATTTACGATATGACGTTCAACCGTCTTTTGGATGACGACATTCAGGATCTTTGTGGTCTTATCGCTGAAGTAAATGGAAAGCCGGTCGGCCTTGTCCATTTCCTTTACCACCGCCATTGCTGGCGGGTCGAAAATGTCTGCTACCTGCAGGACCTGTATGCGGACCCGGCCGTGCGGGGCCAGGGGATCGGCCGCAAACTAATCGAGGCCGTCTATGCAGCCGCAGATGTCGCCGGCGCACCGGCCGTGTACTGGATGACACAAGAGGATAATGCTGTAGGTCGCAGGCTTTATGATCGCGTGGGTAAGGTGACCAACTTCATCAAGTATCAGAGGCCCGCATGACCCGGTTCGTGGCCCTCGCCCTTTTGTTTGCTGCCGCCTGCGCCCAAGTCCCAGAAGGACCCGAGCCGATCCGGCTGAACTTTCCCGAACCGCGCAACTTTGCAGCCGCCAGCCCCGGGCCACCCCAACGCCCCAATTCCGAGATTGCGATGGATTTTGTCGATCTGGCTTTTCGGATGGAAAGCGGGCGCGAGTTGCCGCTCTTCACCCGATTTGAGGGGCCGGTAACGGTTCGGATTGCGGGCGCCCCTCCCCCTTCGCTCACGGATGATCTGACAGAATTGCTCACCCGTATTCGACGCGAAGCGCGTATTGACATAGACTATGCACAAGGGGCTGACGCAAACATCGTCATAGAAGCCGTCCCGTCACGCGCCTTGCAACGGGTCGCACCAAATGCAGCCTGTTTTGTCGTTCCGCGGGTGCAGAGCTGGACAGAACTGCGCCGGGCCCGAAATACACCAACCCTGGATTGGGCAACGCTGCGTCGCCGGGAAAAAGCCGCGATATTCCTGCCCTCGGATGCCGCCCCACAAGAGGTGCGCGACTGCCTGCATGAGGAATTGGCGCAGGCACTTGGCCCGCTCAATGACCTCTA
>JBCBGX010000010.1:0-27323 GCA_038526325.1 Pseudomonadota bacterium
AAGGCTGCTTGGTTCATCTTTTGCTTACGCCCAACAGCGTTCTGGCTATCCTCAACACAATCTTCCGAAACATCTCTAACGACGTCCCGTTTCAGGTTAAGCAAGATGGCGGCCTCGGTTGTCCTCAATTGTTGACGACTTCTGCCGCACTTTTCGCACAATCAGGCGACACACTGCTTAACAGTTGATGTTTGCTGTCGGTCAAAGACAGCGCGTTCGGTCACCAGTTTAGAGATTCTGGCCTACGCCACAAGGCGCATCAGGCAGTCGAACGAATGGAGATAGAGATGACATTTGGTATGTCCTCAATAAAAAGAAATCTGGTGTCAGCTTTTGCTTTGGGTGCTGTATTGGCAGGCCCTTTGGAAGCTCAATCGTCCCAGGTCACGCTTAAATCAGCAGATGGTACAGTGAACCTTGTGGGCGAGTTTATCGCGTTCAATGACAACTATTACATTATTCGGACCGGCCTCGGTGATCTTCGGATCTCGGCATCGCGCGTACGATGTGAAGGGGCGGCCTGCCCAGATTTCAACGCAACCGAAGCTGATGTTCTGTTAGCGGGTTCTGACACGGTTGGTGACGGTGTCATGCCATTGTTGCTGTCAGGCTATGCCGCCTATTTGAACGCGGAAGTGACACAAACCGCCACTGGCAATAGCGGTCAATTCCTGGCTGAAATGGTCGGTGACGAAGGTTTCGGCGATCCGATGGGTTCGTACTTGGTCTCATCGACTGGCTCGACTGATGCATTTGGTGCGCTTTTAGAAAAGTCAGCCCATGTCGGCATGTCTGCACGCCGCATTCTGCCATCAGAGGCACGTGCTTTGCGCGATGACGGTGCCGGAAACATGATCAGTACCTCTCAAGAACACATCATCGCCGTCGACAGTCTGGTGGTTATCACCCACCCAGACAATCCAGTTCGTTCAATCACCTTGGACCAGCTGCGGGGGATCTATAGCGGTACCGTTACAAACTGGTCCGATTTGGGCGGCAATGATGCGCCAATTACCATTTTTAGCCGTCAGACAGACTCTGGCACGAAAGGCGTTTTCGAAAATGGCGTTTTTGGCGACGCCGCACCAACTTTGCCGGCTGGCACACGCATTGCTAATGACAACACTGAAATGGCCGCGTTGGTAAATGCAGACGAGGCATCGATTGGATTTGTTGGTTACGCTTTCCAGCGCGGCGCCCGTGCCCTTACACTGGTAAATGATTGCGGGCTCAGCATGACCCCGGATGCATTTTCTGCACGGACCGAAGAGTATGCATTACAGCGTTTTCTTTACCTTTACACACGGGATGACACGCAAGAGCAATCGACTTCCGACTTTGTTCAATTTGCGGCATCAGATCAGGCCGACGAGGTCATCGCAAAAGCAGGCTTCATCGATCTTGGCGTGGATCGTCGGGCGCAGCCTCTCGACGGCGCTCGTGCCCGCCAATTATCGGATCCAAATGCTGATGCCTATGAAAGTCGCTTCATGCGTGAGATGTTGTCGCAGATGGTCGACTATGACCGGCTTTCAACGACTTTTCGGTTCCGGACCGGATCTCAAAACCTTGATCCGCGCGGCCGCTTGAACCTGGCGCGTTTGGCCGACTACCTGGAAGAACAGCCGGCCGGATCGCGGGTGCTGTTTGTCGGCTTTACCGATGATGTCGGCGCTTTTGACAGCAACAGGGAATTGTCCGTCGGCCGCGCTGAACAGGTGATGGAAGAGCTGCAAAGCCTTGCCGGCGACCGGTTAAGCACGATTGAAATGGCAAGCACCGGTTATGGTGAAATTGCGCCATCCGCCTGCAACACATCCAGCACCGAGCGCCGGATCAATCGACGCGTGGAGGTTTGGATACAACCACCAAGCATTTGATCACACCGCCGATGGTTCGAGATTTCAGCTTGGTCCCGCCCGAAAGAAGACAAAACGCAAACACGCAATTATGCCCCCCAACGACCACTAGTGTCGCCTGACATAAACAGAAAGCAGAGCGGCTACCAAAACACAGGAACCAGTTATGTTAAATCGCAAACCGTTAAAGGTACAAAGCAAATTCCAATCACACTTGGCAAGCACAGCATGCATCGCCCTTATGGGCTTCGGTGCAATGATAGCTGGCGGAACCGCACCAAATGCCGCCAACGCTCAGTTCATTGATCGGTCGTTGTATGATGGCGGTAAAGCGCGGGTGAACCGCTCTGCCAGCCTGCGGACGCTAACAGAAGCTATTGCATCTGCGAGCTGCAGGTTTGAGGCTGGAATCGACACAGATGCGGCACAGGCCGATCTGGCGGCGGCCAGCGACGAATTCGACGCTATCCTGTTGGGTTTGGAAAATGGCGACAACGCGCTCGGCATGCCGGGCGAGGAAACACGGGCGCGGACGATTGCGTCTATCCGCGTAACAACAGATTTGTGGCAACCAATTGAAGACGCTGCAAATAGTATGCTGGAAGGAAACGGGTCACAAACCGCGGCAAATTTGATCAGTGCCTCCTACGCAGACCTATTTGAACAAACCGTCGTCTTGGCTGCCGATGTGTCAGGCCAATATTCGGATCCTCAGGAACTCTTGCAAAGTGATGCAACGGTTTTGAACTTTGCTGTGCGGCAGCGGGCACTGGCCTTTCGGATGACCCGTGCAATGTGCGAATTGGCGACAGGCACTGGTGATGCCGGCACCGCAGATGAATTGGCACAGACAGTCGACCTGTTCGAGCGTACATTGACAGCTCTGCTGAATGGCTTGCCTGACGCAGGTATCAACCCACCCCCGAACGACGCTGTAAAGGGCAGCCTGACGGCGACCTTTGACTTGTGGAAAGGCCAGAGCGATTTGTTCAGCGCGGCCTTGTCAGGGGAAATACCGAGCGCGGACGATGTCATCGCCGCTGCCGCCCTTGCCGATGATTTATCGGTTGGGATGAACAACGCAATTACGCTCTACCTGATCGCGACCCCAGGACAGGACGGTGTCTATCGCGTACCGCTCGAAGCTTATGCCCGCGGCGAATTATCGAAATGGATCCAGGACCCGGCATTGATCGAAGCAATCAAGTTGCAAAACGATCGCCATGCAGGCTTGGCCGAAGAGGAAGTGATCGCCCTTGACAATCAATGGCGTGCGGAAGCGTCAGATGGCGGTGGCTCGCTCATTTCAGAGCTACTTGCTCACCCCGTCTCTGCTTGGCTACGTGATCAACAATCAGCCACAGCGGGCTTCGTGACAGAAGTGTTTGTCATGGACGACAAAGGCCTAAACGTCGCGCAAAGTGTTGAGACATCAGACTATTGGCAAGGCGACGAAGCGAAGTGGAAAGAAACCTATCAGATTGGCCCGGACGCCCTGCACATCAGTGAAGTTGAATTTGACGACAGCACCGGTTTCTATCAATCGCAAGCCTCGTTATCGATCAAAGATCCCGCCACAGGTGAGGTGATCGGCGCCGTCACTTTCGGCATCAACGTTCAGAATTTGATGTAGACAAAACGCATGCAAAAATGACGTAAAGCGGCCCCCAACGCTGTTGGGGGCCGCTTTGTGTTTGAAGACGGTGAGTCGCCGCAAGGTCAACTTCGCGCAAAGGTCGGCGCTGAGTTAGCCAAAATCCAGCTGTTCCAATATCCTTTTGGACAGGTTGGTAACCAAAATCACCGATAAAACCTGAAATTAAAACTGGCACTATCTAACTCAGGTTCATGTAAAAGTGGTGTTGGTGGCATGTTTGATCACCCTTACCATGTCGTTTGATGCGTTGGCGGGGGCCATGACCACGCGTTAGTTGTAAATAGTCACTTTCGGCACAATGTGCTGATGCAAGTAACGGGACCGCTATGGCCTATAAGAGTAAACTTCGCCCCGGTTTGGGCATCTATCACAAAATCACAGCAACCGTATTTGGCTTGGGCCTTGTATGCGCTCCGGTTTATGCAGAAACAACATCTGCATTGGCGCCGTTCGTACACAAAGCCCAATTTGTCGAAGACATTGGCGCCAGTCAGCGCATTGATTTTTCCGGCAAGCTTCGCATGCTTAGTCAACGGATCGTCGCAGCAGGCTGCAACTACGCTGCCGGTATCGACCCGGAAAAAAGCGGCGCAGTTCTTAGCGCTACCAGCGTAGAATTTCAGAAAATTATCGATGCCTTGGAGTTCGGCGATCCTGATTTGGGAATTATCGGCGCAGAGGAACGACGCAGAACACAAGTTGGTATCAGCAAACTGCGTGAGCTTTGGGACCCGACAAATGCAACAGCACAACTGATTGCCGCGGGCGATACGTCACCTGAATTAGTGATGCAGCTTGCAGACCAAAGCGCACCATTGCTTGAGATGGCCAAACTGCTTGTTACAGAAATTTCGGCTCAGTATTCTGATCCTACAGCGCTGTTGCAGTCCGATGCCCTTGTTATTGATATCGCCGGCCGTCAGCGGATGCTGTCGCAACGCATGTCAAAAAACGATTGCCTGATCAGTTCCGGTGTTAACACAGAAACGGCGACGGCAGAATTGCAAGGCGCGAGTGAAATGTTCGAAGTGTCGCTAATGGCTCTGCGCAATGGAATGGACGAGGCTGGGATCAAAGAACCGCCAAATGACACTATTGCAGACGGACTCGACACCGTGATTAACGGCTGGACCGAGCTTAAGCCGCTTGTGGAAAAGGTCGTGTCTGGTGAATCGATCGACAATGAACAGCGCGCGATCGTGTTCAATGGCGCCCTGCGCATGACAGGCGACATGAACACGGTGGTCGGCATGTATTCGGACGCTTCAAAACTAGGGCTCTGAGCGCGCAAACAGAGCCTAACGGCCGGACGAGCTTGGGGGCATCGTCCGGCCTTTTGCTTTTGTGGTATTACGACATATCGATAACGCCGCACCCTGACCATATCCCGCACAGCCATACCCATGTCATCGATGTTGGTCGAATTGCGCGAGACGCCGGGGGCAAACAGTTGGCACTGCATCATTTCGTGCCTGACGGTGACCCTGATTTTCCAGACACCTATTGGACGTTGGCTGTTCGAGAGCATTGGAAGGGCCCGCTCCACCTTAGTAAAGACGGAATGACAATACCCCTGTAACAAGCGCTGACTTATGTTCTTTTGCAGCTTTAGGCTGTGTAAAGGTATTTGCATTTAAACTACGATTAAGACCAAGCCACGACCGGAGCGGCATCAGTAATGCAGTCAGTAACGAGTTTTCTGTTCGGCGCGGCAATAATGCTGCTTACGCTCGCGTTGATACGGTACCTGCGCAAATCTCTTCGCGATACCACTTCTCACAAGGAGATGGACGAGTTTGGCTATTCACAAATGGCTTGCTTGCATGCGGGTGATGGCCTTTTGATCCTGAGCATGGATGGGCTAATCCGCTGGGTTAACCCTGCCTACTGTAGGCTGATGGGATACCAAGCCGAAGAAATGATCGAAAAAAAACCCTGGCATTTGCGCCCCTGCCCGAAGAACGCTGGGACGAAGCGGCTCTGGAAGGGTTCCGCCTTGATGAGCATTTGGAAGACGTCCCAGAACGGGAAATCCGCAAAAACATGCGCAAAGATGGCACAATATTCTGGATCGAAATCAGCATGTCATTGCATAGGGAACCCGATGGAACACGTTATTCGGTGCTGGTCTGTCGCGATGTGACGAGCAATATCGAAAAGGAAAGGCAGCTTGAGGCTACGACCCGCCAGCTCGAACACATTGCATCGCATGATGATTTAACCGGTGTGCCAAATCGGGCAGAGATGTCGCGTTTTTTGGATGCGGCGCTGGAAACAGCGCGCAAGACAGATAGGCGGGTCGGTGTTCTTCACATTGACCTCGACGAGTTTAAGCAAATTAATGACACACATGGCCACCCTGCCGGTGACGCCGTTTTGAAAGCAACCGCCGAGCGATTGCGTCGTGCCCTTCGCAAAGAAGACTTGGTAGCACGGGTCGGGGGCGATGAGTTCGTGGTTATTTGCGGCAACCTTACCGGCCTGAATGACCTTCGCGAAATTGGCGGGGCGCTGCTTGACGCCGTCAATGGACCGGTGAAGTGGCAAAATGGGTCTCTGGGCTGCCAAATCAGTGTTGGTGCAGCCCTGTACGATGGACAAAGCACCAGTGCTGAAGACCTATTATTGCAATCTGACTTTGCCCTTTATGAAGTAAAACGCAAGAGACGGGGCCGCCTGGCAACTTACGATGCAGAGTTGCATCGCAAACATGCGCGCACGACTGATTTGCAGGCGGATCTTCTGAAGGCAATTCGCAACAAAGACCTCAGCTTCTACTTTCAACCGGTTGTCGCGCAACAACCTGGCTTAGTTCGCGGCATGGAAACACTTGTGCGCTGGCACCATCCCACAGACGGTCTTATCACGCCCGATGAACTGATCCCGCTTGCGCAATCGATCAATGTAATTGCTGAGTTGGATATGCTCGCCATTGATGCTGCCTTGGATTTGAAGGTGAAATTGAACGAATGGGGATATGACAGTATCCTGACCAGCTTTAACGCATCCTCTGAACTTCTTGCCCATCCTGATTTTTGCGACCGATTGTTATCCGGCTTATCCTTTCGTGATCTCACAACGGATGACATCATAGTTGAGGTCATCGAGTCAGTGGTGTTTGAAAGTCATGGGGTGGCGACGCCCTTTGTAAAAACCATATCTGACTTGGATAATTTCGGGATCTTTACAGTTTTGGACGATTTCGGCAGCGGCAACGCTGGGATCGCTCAACTGGCGAAATTGGCAATCAGAGGTGTGAAATTCGACAAAAGCATCTGCCTTAGCATTCTTGAGGACCCAACAGTGGCGATCGTCTACAAGACACTGATCGGCTTATGTAACGAACTTGATCTACGAATGGTCACAGAAGGCGTCGAGACCCAAGAACAGGCAGAAAGACTCCGGGAACTCGGCTGTACCAATATGCAGGGCTATCTTTTGGGCAAGCCAATGCCAGAAGACGCGTTACGCAGGTGGCTGGATGACTATACCGCTTCGGCGATTGCTCCTGAGGAACGGCCCCGCTATCTAAAGGCAAATTGAACCTTTCGTGGAGCGTCCCCAATGGCCAGCAATCAATTCGTCTACTTCATGGATGGCGTGTCCAAAACCTATCCAGGTGGCAAAAAAGTATTCGAGAACATCCGCCTTAACTTCCTTCCCGGAGTTAAAATTGGTGTTGTTGGTGTCAATGGTACGGGTAAGTCCACTCTTATGCGGATCATGGCTGGGCAGGACCGAGAATTCCAGGGCGAAGCGTGGGCCGCTGAAGGCGCGCGTGTTGGCTATTTGCCGCAAGAACCAGAACTCGACCCGGCACTGTCTGTGCGTGAAAATGTCATGCTGGGCGTTAAACCAAAGAAAGACATTCTCGACCGATACAACGAATTGGCGATGAACTATTCCGAAGAGACGGCCGACGAAATGGCGCAACTTCAGGACGAAATTGATAGCCAGAACCTATGGGACCTCGACGCGCAGATCGATGTGAGCATGGAGGCGCTACGCTGCCCGCCTGACGATGCAAAGGTGGAAACTCTTTCAGGCGGGGAAAAGAGGCGCGTGGCCCTGTGCAAGCTTCTTCTGGAAGCGCCCGACATGCTGCTATTAGACGAACCGACAAACCATCTTGACGCCGAAACGATCGCCTGGCTGCAACAGCATTTGATCGAATACAAAGGCACATGCCTTATCGTCACGCACGACCGTTACTTTCTGGACGCCATTACCGGCTGGATCCTTGAACTCGACCGTGGATCAGGAATCCCGCATGAGGGAAATTATTCCTCGTGGCTTGAGGCCAAAGCCAAACGGCTTGAACGTGAAGCGAAAGAAGACAAATCGAAACAACGCACCCTTGCGCGCGAACTCGAATGGATGCGACAGGGGGCCAAGGCACGACAAGCTAAGTCCAAGGCGCGGATCAGTGCCTATAATGAACTCGCCAGCCAATCGGAGCGTGAAAAAGTTGGCCGCGCGCAAATTATCATTCCCAATGGCCCGCGCCTCGGTTCAAAGGTGATTGAGGTTGAAAACCTCAAGAAGCATATGGGCGACAAACAACTGATCGAAAACCTCTCTTTCGATTTGCCGCCCGGCGGGATCGTTGGTGTGATTGGACCCAACGGGGCCGGGAAGTCGACGCTTTTTGGCATGCTGACCGGCCAAATCGACCCTGATGAGGGGGCCGTATCCTACGGGGATACGGTCAAGCTCGCCTATGTCGACCAGTCCCGCGATGCATTGGGCCCAGAGGCAACTGTTTGGGAAGAGATCAGCGGGGGGGCCGAGATTATAGAATTGGGCGACGCCTCCATGAACTCGCGCGCTTATTGTTCTGCTTTCAACTTCAAGGGCGGTGACCAACAGAAAAAGGTGGGGCTGCTGTCCGGTGGGGAACGCAACCGGGTTCATATGGCCAAACTACTAAAATCGGGCGGCAACGTGTTGCTGCTTGATGAACCGACCAATGACCTAGATGTCGAGACACTCCGCGCTTTGGAAGACGCGCTTGTCAGCTTTGCAGGTTGCGCTGTGGTCATCAGCCACGACCGCTTTTTCCTCGACCGGATCTGCACACATATTCTGGCCTTTGAAGGGGATGCCCATGTGGAATGGTTTCAAGGGGCGTTTACCGATTATGAGGAAGACAAAAAGCGCAGGCTCGGCGCCGACGCTTTGGAACCAAAGCGAATGAAACACAAAAAATTCGTACGGTAGGGATTAGCTTTGGCCGTGGTGCATAATTTGTTGTTTGCACGCAAAGATATGTCCTAAAAGGAAAGGGCTATCATGCGACATGCACGTAAACGGTGCGGCGTTGATGAGCCAGCTGGGCGCGCGCACCCTCTTTGCACGCCATATCGTCACGACGTCAAAAACAAAGAGCTTGAGATCACAATGTATAAATTTCTATTTGCCCTAGCAACGATGACAGCCACCTCCGCAAGTGCCCAATCCGCTTGGGATGGCCCATATGCGGGTGGTACAGTTGCGACTTTCAGCGGTACCAACACTTACGACAACGGTTCAGAGTCTTCGGACTTCAATTTGGAAGGGCTCATGCTTGGCGCGTTTGCCGGCTATGATCTACCAATGGAAAATTTCGTGATTGGCGGCGAGATTTCATTTCTATTGGGGAATGCGAACGAAGAAGATTTTGAAGATGAGTATGAGTACACGTCCTTTGTTAATTTGAAAGGGCGCTTGGGCGTCGTATATGGCGACGTCCTGCCATATGTGATCGCCGGCGCATCATTTGCAACATTTGCGTTCGAGGCGAACGATGGGGGCGAGTCTGGCCAAGAGTTCGAAGAGACTGAGGTCGGAATGCTTCTGGGTATTGGTGCAGACTATGCCGTCACCGATCAACTTAGGGTAGGAGCAGAGGTTGTCGTTCGTAGTTTTGAATTCGAATTTCCTCTAGAGGCCGACCTGGCGAATATGGAAGGCACCGTAAACAGCTTTGCTTTGCGTGGCAGTTACAGGTTTTAACGACACGTCATCATGGTTACATTGTTTTAGCGCGTTGCGCAGCAGACAGCGCGCTAAACAAACAATCCGCACCCCTCAGGCCGATTAGATAATTAGACGCAACAGCGCAAATTCAATCCTCGGTATCTGCGCGAAGTCCCCACAATTCTGCCCTTTTTGCCTGTCCTATTTGGGTTCGAGATTATGAAAGGGTTTGCGTCTTGATCATTGTCCGCTTGGCGATTTGCACGTTTTTGGTTCTGTTGGCTGCTTCTATCTTTGACACCCTGGTTGGTGCACATTTGGGCCAAGGAGGCGCTGTCGTTTACATGCTCTTCATGGTGGGGATGATTACCCTATCCTGGCGGTTGCCTCTGCAGTCTTTCTGCACCGTCACCCAACGCGAGAATAATGACCTCGGTGCCCGGCAAGAATGACTTTTTTGC
Organism: Pseudomonadota bacterium; assembly: GCA_038526325.1. Classification (GTDB taxonomy): domain Bacteria; phylum Pseudomonadota; class Alphaproteobacteria; order Rhodobacterales; family Rhodobacteraceae; genus Yoonia. Next base: position 9,936 of record JBCBGX010000010.1, read on the forward strand.
CAGTGCCGTAACAACCAAGGTTAGAATTTTCCTTGATTTCTGGTCGACCGAGGCGCATGACGCCATGGCACACGTTACCAAACTCGACCCACTGTTTTCCCTTTCGGCTACAGTCTTTCGATCTTGCAATGACGAAGCCGGGCTATCGCAATCCTGCGGATGGCACTGAAAACAAAGGAAGACACGATGGCAAATGGCACCGTGAAATGGTTCAACACAACAAAGGGCTACGGCTTTATCGCCCCCGATGGCGGAGCAAAAGACGTTTTTGTCCACATCTCGGCAGTTGAACGGTCTGGTCTGACAGGGCTGGCCGACAATCAAAAGGTTACTTTTGATATTGAAGCAGGCCGCGATGGGCGTGAAAGCGCCATTAATCTGGCGCTTGCCTGATTTCGCGTCGAAATGGCGTAGGTAAGCTTGCGCCATTTCTCGCCGATTGCCCACAATTCCGAAACAATTTAGGTATTTCCTTTCGCTGGTTCACAAATTGTGGCACAATGTCGCTGCAAAGTGACTCTTTCGACTACTGTCTCCCTATCCGGCCCAGTCCTGCGATTGAAGTTTGACCGCGCCGCGCCGCTGCACTTCCGCGAGCGGGAAATATAAGGAAGACAAGGACATGGCTTCAGGCACTGTCAAATGGTTTAATACGACGAAAGGGTACGGTTTCATCGCACCTGATGGCGGCACAAAGGACGTTTTCGTTCATATTTCCGCTGTGGAACGATCTGGTTTGACTGGATTGAAGGACGATCAAAAAGTCAATTTCGATATTGAAGCGGGGCGCGATGGACGCGAAGCCGCAGTAAACCTAACACTGGCTGATTGAAGTCGGTCACCAGGCAAAGGGCGCCCCAAAAGGCGCCCATTTGCATGTCAGTCGTGGAGGACAAAAGTCACCCGCATGACAACACGATATTCGTCAACTTTACCGTCTTTCACTGTTACCTTTTGATCAGCAACCCAAGCGCCTGTGATACCTTTAAGTGTCTTTGACGCTTTTTTGATTCCGATTTCGACCGCATCATCGAAAGACTTGGACGAAGACGCGATAATTTCTGTGACTTTTGCAACTGACATGTAAAGCTCCCTTAGGTGTTAGGGTTGTGAGCCTATCGTCAGGTGCTGTTCCAGTCCACAGTATCGGCCTTTTGAATGACTAATCTGCCGTCAGGATACGGAAGCATCAGCGCCCGCGCTTCGTCCTCATCGCTTTCAAACCATTGATCCAGTTGATCTTCCTCTAGGATCACTGCCATTCGATGATGGATATCGCGAACATCAGCTGAGGGTGTGCAGGTAATCGTTGCAACTTGTGGTACTTCCACACCGCCTGGGCCGCGCCACACGTCGTAAATCGCGGCGAAATACGATAGCGCTCCGTCTTTGCGTGTGATCCGCCAGGGCTGCTTGCGGCGCCTGTCTCCCGTCCACTCATACCACCCATCCACCGAAACAACCGCCCGTTTGACATCGGCATATGCAGATTTGTCAAAAACCGTTTCTGAGCGGGCGTTTACAATTGTTTCCAATACAGGCCGGCCTCGCGCATTCACACGTCCCACCGGGATCATCCCCCAACGCATGTACATCGCGCCACCGGCTGTAAGGGTAATCACGTTTTGGCCCGGCGCGATATTCAGGCGGGGTGCGTCATTGAACCCCGCAACAGCGCGTGTCAGAAACAATCGACCCGGCAAGGATCAGTCCACGGCGGCAATAAGGTCAAGCACGGCCGGCCCCATCGCCTCTACGATTGCGGTCACTCCGTCTTTATTGGGATGAATCCCATCAGCCTGCATAAACTCTGAAATCCCTCCATCCGTGCCAGCAGCTGCACGAAGGCCAGCACCAAAATCGGGATAAAGTGCAATGCCATATTTTGCCGAAAGGTCAGCATACATGGTTTCAAACTCGGTCTTGTAGTCTTGCCCATAGTTCGCACCAACCTGAAGACCAACCAGCAACATTTCGACATCGGCGGCCTGACCCCTCGCCAATATACCATCTAAATTTTGTCGGCTGACCGCAGGATCTAATCCACGCAGATAGTCATTGCCACCCAACGTCACGATCATCGCGTCAATATCCGGTGTCAGCGTCCAATCAACGCGGCTCAGCCCCCCGGCGGTCGTATCGCCAGATACTCCGGCGTTGACAATGGCCACATCCGCACCTCGCGTTTGCAACCAAGTTTCAAGTTGCGGCACAAGGCCGTGCTCTTGCGGTAGGCCGTAACCAGCCGTCAAGCTGTCGCCCAATGCGGCAATCGTTACGGTGTCCGCATGCACCATTCCCATGCTGGCCAAAACCGCCACGCTTAGGTTGCGGAGCGTCAAAACTGCACCATATCCAACTGAAACGATCTGTTCAGAGGCGCGCCGCATGACCGACCCGATTTTAACCATCACAGACGCCACACTGTCGCTTGACGGGAATGCGGGGCGGGTCGACATCTTGCACGACATCACATTGTCGGTCGCCATGGGGGAAACGTTAGGTCTTGTCGGGCCAAGTGGGTCTGGCAAATCATCACTCCTCATGCTGATGGGCGGGCTGGAACAGGCTTCATCGGGGCAAATCACAGCTTTGGGTCAGGATTTGACAACGATGAACGAAGACCAGTTGGCCCGCTTTCGCAGAGACAATATGGGCGTCGTATTTCAATCTTTCCACCTAATCCCGACAATGACGGCGCTGGAAAATGTCGCGACGCCGCTGGAATTGGGCGGTGCAAGGGACGCGTTCGCGCGGGCCGAAGCAGAATTGCAGGCTGTTGGCCTTGCTGACCGTCTCGATCACTATCCCAACCAGCTGTCAGGTGGTGAGCAACAGCGCGTGGCGCTTGCCCGCGCTTCAGCGCCAAGGCCACGGCTGCTGCTTGCAGATGAACCGACAGGCAATCTCGATGAGATCAATGGGCAAGCGATCATTGATCTTTTGTTTGGGCTGCGCAACCGGCATGGGGCGACCCTGATCATGGTGACCCACTCCAGCGAACTGGCAAATCGCTGCGACCGCGTTGTGCGGCTGAGAGGGGGCCGTATTGACGCGCCCTTAGCCAAAGCAGCCGAATGAGCTGGGCCGTCGCAACCCGTTTCGCCGCACGCGAATTGCGTGGGGGACTGCGCGGATTTCGCGTGTTTCTCGCCTGTCTTGCCCTTGGGGTTGCAGCAATCGCTGCCGTCGGCACTGTGCGTGCCGGGATTGAGGCAGGTTTGAAGCGGGATGGCGCAGCCTTGCTTGGCGGTGATGCCGAGGTCGAATTCACTTATCGTTTTGCACGTGATGATGAATTGGTCTGGCTGCAATCTATTGCTGACAACATTTCTGAAACGGTCGATTTCAGGTCCATGGTGGTTGTGGACCGGGATCGCAACACCGAACACGGCCTGACCCAAATCCGTGCGGTGGATGATGCCTACCCGCTGGTTGGAAAGGTTCAACTGGACCCAGTTATGCCGTTGTCGGACGCTTTGTCAGATTTTGGCGCAGTGATGGAACGCGTGCTCGCCGACAGGTTGGCATTATCCCCCGGCGATACGTTCCGCTTGGGTGAGCAGCAGTTTACGCTGCGCGCGATCCTTGATCGCTATCCGGACAACGCATCGGGTGGCTTTGGTCTTGGTCCCCGCACGATTGTTCTTACAGAAGACCTGTCAGACTCTGGCCTAATCGCCGAAGGGACCCTTTTTTCCACACAGTACCGACTTGACTTACCTGCAAGTGCGGACCTGCAAGCGTTGGAGCAAGCCGCAGAAACGCAGTTTCGTGACAGTGGGATGCGATGGCGCGATAGCAGACGAGGTGCGGGCGGCGCTGAAGAATTCGTTGACCGGATCGGTGCCTTCCTGATCCTGGTTGGCCTTTCGGGCCTTGCCGTTGGTGGTGTCGGGGTTTCTGCCGCTGTTCGCGCCTATCTTGCGGGCAAAACCAGTGTCATTGCCACTTTGAAAACGCTGGGAGCCACACGAGCGACTATCTTTCTAACTTATTTTTTGCAGATTGGGGCGCTCACCTTAGTTGGGATCACTATCGGCATCATCTTGGGCGGTAGCCTGCCGGTTCTTTTCGCTCCGCTCATCGAGGCGCGGTTGCCGATCCCGGCAGCTTTCGCAATCTATCCCGGCCCATTGATAGAAGCCGCAATCTACGGGCTTTTGGCAGCCCTGATTTTCACGCTATGGCCCCTTGCCAAAACTGAAGACATTAGAGCCGCCACACTGTTTCGTGATGCCTTTGCAGCAGCGACGTTCTTGCCCGCCAAAAAGTACTTGGTTGCAATTGCAATTCTCCTTGCATTGCTCGTCGGGGCGGCGATCTGGTTTTCGGGCACAGCGTTCCTGACACTCTGGACAGCTGGCGGCATTGCCGGGTCATTGCTTATTCTCATCGTTGCCTCTGTTTTGATCCGATGGGTTGCCCGCCGCCTGCGCAAACCAACGCGCGGGCGCACCGCACTTCGGCTCGCTTTGGGGTCTATTGGCGCGCGTGGGGGCGAGGCAACGTCAGTTGTGCTGTCACTGGGTCTTGGCCTGACAGTCCTGGCGACAGTCGGTCAGATTGACGGCAATCTCCGCTCATCGTTCAGCGATGACCTGCCTGCCGTTGCCCCCAGCTATTTCTTTGTGGACATCCAGCCCGACCAGATAGACGGGTTCCGAGAACGGCTGGATACCGACGAGGCCGTCAGCCGCGTCGATAGCGCGCCTATGCTGCGCGGAATCATCACTCAGATCAACGGTATTCCGGCGAACGATTTTGCCGAAGGTCACTGGGTTGTTCAAGGCGACCGCGGTGTTACGTATTCAGACGCGCAACCAGACGGAACCGAAATCACCGCAGGCAGCTGGTGGCCAGAGGGCTATAGCGGCCCGCCCCAGATCAGCTTCGCCGAGGAAGAGGCACAGGAAATCGGGCTACAAATTGGTGACACGATGACCGTCAACATCCTAGGCCGCGACATCACGGGTGAGGTCACGAGCTTTCGCAATGTCACATGGGAGGATGCGGGCATTGGCTTTGTTCTAGCAATGAACGAAAGCGCGTTGGCTGGGGCGCCGCATAGCTGGATTTCCACTGTCTATGCCAAACCAGAGGCCGAGGCGCAAATCCTGCGTGACCTCGCAAACGCCTATCCAAACATCACCGCTATCCGGATCCGGGACGCAATCGATCAGGTGATTGAGCTGGTCGCCGGGATCTCTGCCGCGACGCGTTACGGAGCCTTGATCACACTAGTAACCGGTTTCCTTGTCCTGATCGGAGCCGCCGCCGCCGGCGAGCGGATGCGCACTTATGAAAGTGCTGTGCTCAAAACACTTGGGGCATCGCGTCGAAGCATTCTGGTCAGCTTTGCACTTCGGGCTGCCCTTCTGGGTCTGGCCGCTGGAAGTGTCGCGCTCGGCGCTGGCGTTTTGGGAGGCTGGGCTGTATCGACCTTTATCATGGAAACCGATTACAGCATCATTTGGGCAAACGCGCTATTGATCATTGGTGGGGGCGTCCTGGCTTCGACGCTTGCTGGTCTGGCATTTGCTTGGAGACCATTGGCGGCCAAACCCGCCCGCGTCCTGCGCGCCCGGGAATGAGCGATCCGGCGTTCTTTGGCTATGGCAGCCTTGTCAACCTTGGCACTCATGCTTACGCCGATCCTACGCCCGCGACACTCAAAGGGTGGAGAAGAGTGTGGCGCACAACAACCTTGCGCGAGACGGCGTTTCTGTCAGTCGAACGCTGCGCAAAGACCGAAATCAAAGGCATCATCGCACATGTCCCGGGTGCTGATTGGTCAGCACTTGATGCGCGCGAGGCAGCGTATCAGCGTCACGATGTGACGGATGAGACGGGTCATCACAAGCCAACCGCGGTTTATCAAGTCGCACCGGCTCACCTTGGCCAGACAGGGCCACAACCGATTTTGCTGAGCTACATCGACGTTGTGGTACAGGGATATCTGGACGTTTTCGGTGAAGAGGGTGTCGCGCATTTCTTTGAAACAACGGGCGACTGGCAGGCCGTGCTGAACGACCGGTCCGCACCCAGATACAAGCGCCATGTGCCCGTCACCACAAAGGAACAGGCCCTTGTCGATCACCACCTAGCGGCGGTGATGCAAGATACTGAATAGCCGTGCCTGACGCTGAAACGGCTCTTGCCCCCCCTCCTTTGGGGTAGGATCAGCCATGATCCGGCGGGCAAGGATATAGGCAAGAATGGCAAAAACAGCCCCGCCGGTATATTGCCCGATCAGCACACCAGGGGCGCCAAACAGCGCCGTCCCGACCATCACAAAGGGCACAGTTCCCAACGTGTTCCGGCCCCAATTTACGACCGTTGAATAGAACGGGTGCCCCAGATTGTTAAACGAAGCATTGGCCACAAAGATCACGCCGTTAAAGAAGAACATGAGCGACAGCGGCCCAGCAAATAGAAATACCAAAGTCAGCGCCGTACCATCAAGTTGGAACAACCATACCAATCCCGGTCGCGCCAAAAACAGAATGAGCGACACGGCCAAAACGACCAACCCGGCAAAAATCAGCCCTTCGCGAAAGGCCTGCCGCACACGGTCATTCAATCCCGCCCCGGCATTTTGCCCAATGATCGGGCCGATGGCCCCTGACAATGCAAAAATGATCCCAAATCCCACCGGCGTGATCCGCGCGACAATGGCCATGCCTGCCACCGCGTCTTCACCATATTCGGCCATCGCGCGCGTCACATAAGCCTGCCCCACCGGTGTGGCGAGTTGCGTAAGGATCGCCGGGATCGCAATGGCCAGAATTGGCCGGATATCAATCGACAGGCTCTGAGGTGTCGGTTTGTCGAAGCCACCGTAATGGCGGATCAAAGGCAGCATGGCGACAACAGCAATCACGATCCGGGCCGCCACACTGGCAAGCGCCGCACCCGTCAACTCCAGATCCAGCCCAAAGATCAGAATGGGGTCCAGAACCGCATTCACCAAACCGCCCCAAATCGTTGCCATCATCGCACGGCGCGCATCGCCATGGGCGCGCAGGATGGCCCCGCCGATCATGCCGACCATCAGGAATGGCAGGGAAGGTACGATTATCTGCAGATACAACACAGCTAGATCAAGCGTCTCACCTGTCGCCCCCATCAGTCCGGCGAGAAAGGCCAGATTGAACCAAACGACCGCCGCAAAGATCGCCCCAAAAATCACACCATAGATCAGCGAATTCGTCGCCCGCCTGCGCGCCTCCTCGGCCTCACCCGCGCCCAGAGCCCGGGCGACCAATGCGCCCGCCGCAATCGCCATCCCAATGCCAAAAGACGTCGTGAAGAACAGAATCGCACCCGCATAACCCACAGCAGCGGCAAGCTCTGCCTTACCCAGCATCGAGATAAAGATCATGTCGACAAAATCGACCAAAAACACGGCCATCAACCCAACCGAGGCTGTGAAGGACATGACCGAGATATGACCAAACAGGCTGCCTTGTGTGAATTTGGCCTGTGCGTCCACCATCAGGGTCTTATAATCCTGATCGCAAATGGAAGGGTCTTTAGCTTTCGCATCTCCAACGCCGTTTTTCTTTCCACGCTTATGACAAGCGTGTCGCCATCCTGGACATCTTGCAAGGGGAAAGGATCCACCTCTGACCAGCCCATCCGCAAGATGAGGGTCTGCGCGCTCTTAGGCAGCGTGATTTGCGCCTCTTGCCCATGCTTGATCTGCAAAACCTCTTGCCCGTCCACCATCACACGTAGCGGGCGCAGAAAGCCGAAGAATCCGCGCAGACGATGAATTGTGATCTTTCTAGCAGTCTCAGACACTAGGCTTTGTTTGCAAAAGCGGCATCACATCTGCCATCTCAGGCCCGCGTTCGCGACCGGTGATCGCTTTGCGCAGTGGCATAAACAGCGCCTTGCCCTTGCGCCCTGTCTTCTCTTTGACATCGCTCGTCCATTCAGACCAAGTGTTTGGGCCGTATGGGAGCGGCGGAAGCATGTCGAAGGCCTCTTCTACAAAATCCCGATCTTCGTCAGCGATCATCGGCGTCGGGCCGTCGCGAAACAGGACCCACCAATCAACCACGTCATCCAAACTGCCAATGTTGTCACGGACCACATTCCAGAACGGTTCTGCGAGGGTGTCCGGCACTCCAGCCGCTCCCAAAACACCTGTAACATCCGTTGCAGACAACGTTGCCAAATGACGCGCAGTCAGCGGACCCAAATCATCCGCATCAAACTTTGTCGGGGCAGAGCCGAACTTGGAAAGATCAAAACCGTTGACAACTTCATCCACATTTGCCCGCAATTCCACAGGGTCCGAGGACCCCAAACGCGCCATCAAGGAGAGTATCGCCTGAGGGGCAATCCCTTGCGCGCGCAAGTCCCGCAAAGCAAATGTGCCCAGACGTTTCGACAGCGCCTCGCCTTGGGGGCCAGTTAACAGGGAATGGTGGGCAAAACGCAGCACATCCCCGCCCAGCGTTTCAATCATCTGGATCTGCGTCGCGGTGTTGGTCACATGGTCAGACCCGCGCACCACATCCGTGATCCCCATTTCGATATCGTCTACGACCGAGGCCAACGTGTATAAGATCTGCCCATCATTCTTGAACAGGACCGGATCGCTGACCGATGACGCATCAATCGAGATATCTCCGATGATCCCATCGGTCCACTCAATGCGGGCATGATCCAACTTGAACCGCCAATGTGATCCACGTTCGGCGCGCAGTTTGTCCTTTTCTGCGTCTGCAAGCGTCAGAGCCGCCCGGTCATAAACCGGTGGCTTGCCCATATTCAGTTGCTTCTTGCGTTTGAGGTCAAGCTCGGTCGGCGTCTCGAAACACTCGTACAAACGTCCCATATCGATCAGACGTTGCTTGGCTTCCAGATACCGGGCCATCCGAGCCGACTGAAACTCTACCCGGTCCCAGTTGAGGCCCAACCAAGTCAGATCATCCTTGATCCCCTCGATGAACTCCGCCTTTGACCTTTCCTGGTCCGTATCATCGATCCGCAAGACGAATGTCCCGCCATTTTTGCGGGCGATAGCATAATTGAACAATGCAGCCCGCAGGTTCCCAATGTGAAGCCAACCTGTCGGCGAAGGGGCGAATCTGGTCGTGGTCATGGACGTCTCCTGTTGGCTGCACGCTTTCTCATGCCAGGCCGCGTTTGTCCATCGCATGCACATCATCACACGGCTGTGCATTGCCCTTGCAGCATACTGCCCTACTCTCACCCCATCCAACAGAAATGAGAGGTTCATTCCGATGAAGCTGACCCGCCGCCAAACACTGTTAACCGGGGCTGCACTGCCGCTATCAGCGGCCCTACCAAATTCCGTCGTTGCCGATGGCCACGTCGCGAGCCTGCCAACCCACCGCGATTTCACGTTGGGCGATTTCCGTGTCACAACGCTGCTGGTGGGAAGTCGCTCTGTTGAGGACCCGCAGACAATTTTCGGAATGAACGTCGATGCTGCAACATTTTCTGAAGTGAGCGAGGCGAACTTTATCCCCGACGATGTCGCGCAGTTCTTTTTCACGCCGACTGTTGTCAACACTGGCTCTGAAGTCATCTTGTTTGATACCGGGCTGAACCCTGCCGGTACAACGGCTGCTTTGGGGGCAGCGGGCTATGCGCCTTCCGATGTCAGCCATGTTGTGATCACCCATATGCATGGAGACCATATCGGCGGCCTTGCCGACGACGACGGGGCGGAGACCTTTGCCAACGCGGCCTACCTGACGGGCCAAGTTGAATTTGATCACTGGGCTGGTGCCGAAAATGACAATTTCGAAGCCAAGGTACGCCCATTGGCCGAGAAGTTCACCTTCTTGGGTGACGGAGATGCAATTCGGTCTGGTGTCACAGCGATGGCCACATTTGGGCATACCCCAGGGCATATGGGAATTATGCTTGAAAGCGGCGGCAAACAGCTGTTCCTGATGGCGGATATCGCGAACCATTATGTCTGGTCAGTGGGCTACCCCGATTGGGAGGTGCGATTTGATATGGACAAGGCGGCAGCGGCGGCAACACGGCGACGTGTGATGGACATGGCCGCAACCGATCGCATCCCGATCATTGGCTACCACATGCCGTTCCCGGGTATGGGCTTTATTGAAACGCGGGGTGATGGGTACCGTTACGTGCCGCACACTTATCAACTGATCTAAAATTAACGGTTAGGTCGGGGAGACTGTCCAACGCTTGCCAAGGTCATCCAGACCCGCTCGCACGATCTCCTCGACCACATCCATATCTACGTCGGCAAGCTTATTGATATAGAGACAGGCCTTGCCCATTTTGTATTTGCCCAAGCGACTGAGAATATCATCGAAGTCAGCATAGCCGGGCATGATGTAAAGCGATAAGTTCGCCTCTCGTGGGCTGAAACCCGTAGCAAGCGACGAACCTGAATGACCACTTTCGTAAGTGTAGTCGTAGCTGCCGTACCCAATGATTGTTGGCCCCCACATACGTGGCTGCCAACCGGTTATTCGGCGGAACATCGCATCTAACGTTTCCGCGTCTCCGCGGCGGGTCGGATGCTCGACGGCAGTTATAAAATCGACCGGGTCAATTTCGGTTGGTTTGGTTTTATTATCAGCCATGATGCGACACTATCACATCATGTGCTCTGCTCAAACGGGTCACCTGCGCGCACGTCCCAAATTCCATTCAGCGCACCGAGAACATCGGTCCGACCCTGTTTGAGAAACTTGCCCCTTTGCTCTAACCGGATCGAGATAAGGTTGATGATATCACTTGCCTCTCGGGTCAACTGGATCACATCGAACTTGGCGGCGCCATCCTCTGTCTCAAATGTCAGTCGGTCGAATTTGCCCATAATCGGGCGCGTTTTCTTGATGCGAACCAAATCGTCCAGCATCAATACGGCAACACCCCTGCGGGTCAGTATCGTCACCTTGTCGGCGCTGATAGTCATCTTTACCCCTGGCGCACGACGCGGAAAAGCCACCCAAAGGCCAGAAAGAAGCATGCCTGGCCCCCCGACCAAAAAGACAAGGTCGGCGAAGTTAAACCTTGGCGGCACCCCAACAAGCGCCCATATCAAAGTGAGCGGCAAAGAAACTAAGATCAGCAGCCATCCACCCGCACGACGAAAGCGAAAATCTTCGTATATTTCGAAATCGGCAGATCGCTTATCCATCCTGAAACCCCTTGACCAGCGCCGCAAACAGCGCCTTGTACATAGTTAGTGGGTCGGCAACTCTGTTACCATTGGGAAAGGGCTGACGCTTACCATTCGGCAGCATGTCTGAGTAGGGACGCGGGCCTTTCCATCTGCGGTCTCAGCACCTGACGCCACTTAACCAGGTCGGTCGAACGTTGTGTCACGCACTATCGCGCCAGCGGTTCACAATGGGATAACGGCGATCCAGCCAGAAGGCACGGTTCGACAGTCGAGGTCCCGGGGCCGATTGAAAACGTTTATACTCGCTGATGTAAATCAGGTGCTCCACGCGCTTCACCGTGTCCCGGTCATAACCTGCGGCGACGCAATCGGCGACCGATGCCTCCTGATCCACCAGCATCTCCAAAATCCCATCCAACACGTCATAAGGTGGCAGGCTGTCCTCGTCCTTTTGGTCAGGGCGCAATTCGGCAGAGGGGGGCTTGTCAATGATAGCGACCGGCACAACTTCGCCCGCTGGGCCCTTCATCCAATCCAAATGATGGGCGTTGCGCCAGCGCGCCGTTTCAAAGACGCGGGTCTTGTACATGTCTTTTATCGGGTTATAGCCGCCCGACATATCGCCATAGATGGTCGCATAGCCCACAGCCACTTCGGATTTATTGCCCGTCGTCAATAGCATCTCACCAAACTTGTTCGATTGCGCCATCAACAACAGACCGCGAATGCGCGATTGGATGTTTTCCTCTGTCAAATCCTCGGCCAGACCATCAAACAGCGGGGCAAGCGCCTCGGTCACCGCGGCACGGGGACCCGCAATGCTGACAATATCATATTTGACCCCAAGCGCTTCGGCAGCCGCCGCGGCATCATCCAATGACCCTTGGCTGGTATATTCCGATGGCAGCATGACACATCGCACGTTGTCCGCCCCAAGTGCATCAACTGCAATCGCCGCTACAATTGCACTGTCGATCCCGCCAGACAGACCTAACAACACCTTTGCGAAACCCGTCTTGCGCATATAATCGCGCAGGGCCTCGACCATAACGCGATAATCTTGTGCAATGTCATCAGGCATGAGCGATTTTTCGCCGTCCAGCGCGACCCACCCATTATCCGTCAACTCAAAGTCCACATGGGCGTATCCGGTTTCGAACACCGGCATCTGTACCGCCAACTTGCCGCCCGGGTTCAACACGAAAGACCCACCATCAAACATCTGGTCATCCTGTCCACCGACCAGGTTCAAATAAACCATGGGCACACCGTTCTCGATGACGCGCGAAACCATCGTGTACATGCGGATCGGGAACTTGCCCCGGAAATAAGGGGATCCATTTGGCACCAAAAGGATCTCGGCTCCGCTTTCGACCATTGCCTCACAAACATCCGGATACCAGGCGTCTTCACAAATCGGGGCTCCGATGCGCGGACCATTGTTCATTGCAAAAGGTCCAGCAATATCAGCGCTCTTGAACAACCGCACCTCGTCAAAAACATTGAAATTGGGAAGGAAATGCTTGCGCATCCGGGCCACAACCTCGCCCCCGCGCAAAGTATAGTAAGCGTTGTAAAGCCGCTCGTCTTCAATCACGGGGCATCCGATTGTGAGTGCGGGCCCGTCTGCGCAATCGGCTGCCAATTGCATCAGATGCGCCTGCGCGTCAGCAACAAAGGCCTGCTTCATCACCAGATCCTGGGTCTGATAGCCAACCAGAAACATTTCGGGCAGGGCCACCAGATCGGCCCCCGCCGCTTTGCCAACCTTCCACGCCTGGCGGGCCTGTTCCGCATTGCCGGCAATATCGCCCACAGTCGGGTTCAGCTGAGCCATCGTAATTCGAAATATTTTTGTCATAGTTTTGTCCCAATGCGCTGTAATGCATGTAGCAGAATGAAACGTGGGGGAAAGACGATAGCGTGCGGTCACGAACAAAATGTGAGCGTTAACAGTTGTCAGAAAATGGGACCTCACCTAAGCTGTGCGAGCTAGGGAAGAAGTGGAGAAACGAATGAAAACGTTTGGGTTACATAAAGGTGTAGCTGTCGCTGCGATCACAGTCGCACTGACGGCGGGTGCTCAGGCCCAGACAGTTCAAACGAAACAATATGATGATGGTGGTGTTTACGAGGGTGAATTCCTTGATGGCAAGCAACACGGCACTGGCACATATCGCCTTCCCAATGGCTATGAATATACCGGCGAATGGGTCGAAGGTGAAATCCGTGGCCAAGGTGTCGCCACCTTCCCCAACGGCTCGGTTTATGAAGGCGCATTTGTCGCGGGCAAGCCTGAAGGACAAGGCCGAATCACATTTGCAGACGGTGGCACATTCGAAGGCGAATGGGTCGACGGCAACATCACCGGCCAAGGCGTTGCCGAATATGCAAATAGCGTAGTCTACCAAGGCGAGTTCCGCAATGCGATGCATCATGGCATCGGCATTATGACCAGCCCCGGCGGCTACGTTTATGAAGGTGAATGGATCAACGGCACAAAAGAGGGACAGGGGAAGATCACCTATCCTGACGGTGCGATCTATGAAGGTACGTTGAAGGCTGGCGAACGGGACGGCATCGGCACGCTGACCATGGCTGACGGGCTTATCTACAGCGGCCAATGGGTCGATGGACAGATCCAAGGCACGGGCACGCTGACCCAGCCGAACGGCGATATTTACGAAGGCGACCTGGTTGCTGGCAAGCGCGAAGGCACTGGGAAGGTCACGTATTCGAACGGTGACGTGTATGAAGGCACATTCGTGAACGACCGTCGCGACGGCACAGGTACGTTCCGTGGCGTGGACGGTTACGTTTACGCCGGGTCCTGGGTCGCTGGCCAGATCGACGGCAACGGTGAGGTGACCTATCCTGATGGATCCGTCTATGTCGGCGCATTTCAGAATGACCTGGCACATGGCACCGGCAAAATCACTTACCCTGACGGGTCTAGTTACGAAGGTGATTGGGACATGGGGGTGATCAACGGGACGGGCGTTGCAACCTATGTGAATGGGCTGGTTTACGAAGGCGAATTCCTGAACGCCAAAAATCACGGCCAAGGCAAAATGACGTATGACGATGGTTATGTGTATGAAGGTCAGTGGTTCGAAGGTCAGCGTAACGGCCAAGGCCGTGCCACCTATGCTGATGGCACAATTTACGTAGGACAATTTGATAACGGACAACGCAGCGGGACCGGAGAGATCACTTTGCCCGATGGCTTCACATATGTTGGGGAATGGCTAGAAGGTGAAATCAACGGCCAAGGTGTAGCAACCTATGCGAATGGCGATGTATACGAGGGGTCCTTTGTGCGAGGTCGCCGCGAGGGGGAAGGCACAATGCGCTACGCGACAGGCCAGGAAAGCACAGGAATTTGGTCTGATGGCGCTCTGGTTTCTGAGACAACCGCAGACAACTAAACCCCTAACCTTTGAGAACTGAAGGCCTGGCATTTGTGCCGGGCTTTTTGGGTTTTTAGCCGAAGTACCATTCATCCTTGACCTGTGCACACGACCACATCGCTTCTTACGCTTCAAAGCGTAGGTCAAGAGCTTGGCCAAGTCGCATGGTCAGTATCATTCAGTCATCTAACGTCAGGCCTCACGACTCACCCGTTCTGGCCATAGTTTGCGGCGTCCCAGCAAACGGCTATGCCCTCCTGGGGTGTATTCAATATTTCGAAACACGTTTAGATGCGCCCTATTTTATGGGCGCTAACAGTCGTTCTGTTAAACGCGCATTAACACATAAAAGTTGAACGATTATTGATGTTTGACGCTACGTAAACATCAAGATTTTACAAGATCAAGAATTTTTGGATAATTTATTTTCATTAAAATGACTATAAATCATATGCTTAATTAAACTCCCTAAAGAAATGCCTTATACTTGTTTACAACTGGATGGGGCCAGTCGTGAAGATTAAGTAGCCGGCCCACTCCCGAAAATCGCCGGAGGAGGCTGGATATGAACACCATCAACACACAAAAATCACATCACCTTTTGTCACCGGATGTGCAGCCCCCCACACCCCATGTGAACGCCGACCAATATGCCGACATGTACACAAAATCTATCGCCGATCCCGAAGGTTTCTGGACCGAACAGGGCAAGCGTCTGGAATGGATCAAGCCCTTTACCAAAGTCAAGGATGTGGATTTCACGCTCGGCCAAGTGTCGATCAAATGGTTCGAAGATGGGGTGCTGAACGTCAGCGCCAACTGCATTGACCGGCATTTGGAGACCCGCGGCGATCAGACAGCGATCATCTGGGAACCGGATGATCCGAACGATGCGGCATTACACATCACATACAAAGACCTTCATCGCAGCGTCTGCAAGATGGCCAATATTCTTGAAACGCTTGGCGTGCGCAAAGGCGACCGGGTTGTCATCTACCTGCCGATGATCCCGGAAGCCGCCTATGCCATGCTGGCCTGCGCACGCATTGGTGCGATCCATTCGATTGTCTTCGCCGGTTTCTCACCCGATGCCCTTGGTGCGCGGGTCAATGGCTGTGACGCCAAGGTGGTGATCACGGCGGATGAGGCCCCCCGTGGCGGGCGCATCACAGCGCTGAAATCCAACACCGATGCAGCACTTTTGCATTGTTCAGACAAGGTGAAATGCCTCGTCGTCAAGCGCACCGGTGGCCAGACCACCTGGACCGACCGTGACTACGACTACAACGAAATGGCGCTAGAGGCGGATGACCACTGCGCCCCGGCTGAGATGAACGCCGAAGATCCGCTGTTCATCCTTTATACCTCCGGCTCCACTGGTCAGCCCAAGGGCGTTGTCCATACATCCGGCGGCTATCTGACCTATGCCGCGATGACGCATGAGCTGGTGTTCGATTATCACGATGGCGATGTTTTCTGGTGCACAGCCGATGTCGGTTGGGTCACCGGGCATTCCTACATCGTCTATGGTCCGCTGGCCAATGGCGCCACAACCATCATGTTCGAAGGTGTTCCCACCTATCCTGATGCGGGCCGGTTTTGGGCTGTGTGTGAAAAGTACCGTGTGAACCAGTTTTACACGGCCCCGACCGCGATCCGTGCCTTGATGGCGGCCGGCAACGGTCCTGTAGAGCCCTATGATCTGTCTGATTTGCGGGTTCTTGGGACCGTTGGCGAGCCGATCAACCCGGAAGCCTGGAACTGGTACAATGACGTCGTGGGCAATGGAAACTGTCCCATCGTCGATACCTGGTGGCAGACTGAGACGGGCGGTCACCTGCTGACCCCCTTGCCCGGTGCGACCGAACTCAAGCCCGGCTCGGCCCAGCAACCGTTCTTTGGTGTTGTGCCAAAGGTGCTGGACCCGCAATCTGGTGAAGAGATCACCACGACCGAGGCCGAGGGCGTGCTAGTGCTGGCCGATAGCTGGCCCGGTCAGATGCGCACCGTCTGGGGCGATCACGAGCGGTTCGAGAAAACCTATTTCAGCGATTACAAGGGCTATTACTTCACCGGTGACGGGTGCCGCCGAGATGCGGATGGCGATTACTGGATTACGGGCCGCGTGGATGACGTGATCAACGTCTCCGGCCACCGGATGGGCACGGCAGAGGTGGAAAGCGCGCTGGTCGCCCATGCCAAAGTGGCCGAGGCCGCCGTGGTGGGTTATCCGCACGACATCAAGGGCCAAGGCATTTATGCCTATGTCACCTTGATGAATGGCGAAACCCCGTCAGACGAGCTGCGCAAAGAGCTGGAAACCTGGGTTCGGTCCGAGATTGGCCCAATTGCCAAGCCTGACCTGATCCAATGGGCGCCTGGCCTGCCCAAAACCCGTTCGGGCAAGATCATGCGCCGCATCCTGCGCAAAATCGCCGAGGATGATTTCGGCTCGCTTGGTGACACATCAACCCTCGCCGAACCGGCTGTGGTGGATGATCTGATCGCCAATCGCATGAACCGGGAGGACGCGTAATGGATGGCTCTCGGACACCAGAATATGCACCGCCTGTCTTGATCTTGCTGGGCCCTCCGGGGGCTGGCAAGGGCACCCAGGCCCGGATGTTGGAAGAGCAGTTTGGCCTGGTCCAGCTTTCCACTGGCGATCTGTTGCGGGCTGCTGTCGCGACCGGATCAGAGGCAGGCAAAGCCGCGAAGGCCGTGATGGAGGCCGGCGGGCTCGTGAGCGATGACATTGTGCTGGCCATCCTGCGCGACAGGTTGGCCGCCCCAGACTGCGCCAAAGGCGGGAACCCATCAAGGATC